>NZ_JAJNRF010000005.1:0-200631 GCF_022228075.1 Halorhodospira sp. 9628 | reverse complement strand
CCCCCCCGGGGGGGGCGGGCGCCCCCCCCCCCCCCCCCCCGGGGGGGGGGGCCCCCCCCCCCCCCCCCCCCCCGCCCCGCCGTGGTCGCCGGGGACGACCGCGGTATTAGACGTCGAGGTTGGAGACCGCCAGTGCGTTGCGCTCGATGAAATCGCGCCGCGGCTCCACGTGATCTCCCATCAGCGTGGTGAAGATCTCGTCGGCGGCCACCGCGTCGTCGATGGTCACCCGCAGGAGGCGGCGGGTCTCCGGATTCATGGTGGTCTCCCAGAGCTGATCCGGATTCATCTCGCCCAGACCCTTGTAGCGCTGAATGGTCTGCCCGCGCTTGGCCTCCTCCATGAGCCAATCCACCGCCTCGCGGAGGCTGCCGACCGGTCTCCGCCGCTCGCCACGGAGCACCTCGGCGCCTTCGTGCAGGAGACCGTCGAGCAGCGAGGCGAGGGCCTTCAGCGTCTCGTACTCCGCCGAGAGGAAGAACTGCGGGTTAAAACGGTACTCCTGATCCAGGCCGTGGCGACGCCGGGTAACGACGGCTTCCTGGAAGCCCCCGTCGGGGCCGCGCTGGACCGTCACGCGATAACGCATGCTGGCATCGGTGGCGGCTTCCACCCGCTCGACCAGCTGTTCGAACCACGCCTGCATGGCCGCGGCATCGGTGATGTCGTCCTCGCCGCGCGGGGCCAGGGTGGTCATCTGCTCGAGGATGGCCGGATCCCAGCGCCGTGAGACGTGCTCGATCAGCTCCATCGCCTCATAGTAACGACGGGCCAGCCGACCCAGGGCCTCGCCGGTGATCGGCGGGGCACCACCGCCGGGGTGGAGGGCGGCGCCGTCAAGGGCCAGCTCCAGCAGGTAATCGGTCAGCTCGCGCTCATCCTTGACGTAGTGTTCCTGCTTACCCCGCTTGATCTTGTACAGCGGGGGCTGGGCGATGTAGACGTTGCCGCGTTCGACCAACTCACGCATCTGCCGATAGAAGAAGGTCAGCAGCAGGGTGCGGATGTGCGAGCCGTCCACGTCGGCGTCGGTCATGATGATGATCCGATGGTAGCGCAGCTTATCCGGATCAAAGTCATCACGGCCGATGCCACAGCCGAGCGCGGTGATCAGGGTGCCCACCTCGGCGGAGGAGAGCATCTTGTCAAAACGCGCCTTCTCCACGTTGAGGATCTTGCCCTTGAGCGGCAGGATCGCCTGGGTGCGCCGGTCCCGTCCCTGTTTGGCAGAGCCGCCGGCGGAGTCGCCCTCCACTAGATAGATCTCCGACTTGGCCGGGTCGCGCTCCTGGCAGTCGGCGAGCTTGCCGGGCAGACCGGCGATGTCCAGGGCGTCCTTGCGCCGGGTCATCTCGCGGGCCTTGCGCGCCGCTTCGCGGGCGCGGCTTGCCTGGATGACCCGCTCGGCGATGGCGCGAGCCTCCGGCGGGTGCTCGGCGAGGAAGGTCTGCAGCGACTCCGAGAGCAGGGATTCGACAATCCCCTTCACCTCGGAGGAGACGAGCTTGTCCTTGGTCTGCGAGGAGAACTTGGGATCCGGCGCCTTGACCGAGACCACGGCGGTCAGACCCTCGCGGACATCCTCGCCGCTCGGAGTGGACTTGAGCTTCTTCAGGTAGCCCTCGGCCTCCAGGTAACCGTTCACCGTACGAGTCAACGCCCCGCGGAAGCCGGCCAGGTGGGTGCCGCCGTCGCGCTGCGGGATGTTGTTGGTGAAACAGAAGATATTCTCCTGGTAGGAGTCGTTCCACTGCATCGCCACATCCACGCCGACACCGTCTCGCCAGGCGGTGACGTAGAACACCGTCGGGTGCAGCGGGGTCTTGTTGCGGTTGAGGTGCTCCACGAAGGCGCGGATGCCGCCGGTGTACTCGAAGACGTCCTCTTTCTCGGTCCGCTCGTCCTTGAGGACGATGCGCACCCCGGGATTGAGGAAGGAGAGCTCCCGGAAGCGCTTGGCGAGGATGTCGTAGTTGTACTGGACCTCGGTGAAGACGGCCTCAGAGGGCTTGAAGGTGATGCGCGTACCGGTCTGCTCGGTCTCCCCGACGACCTTGAGCGAGGTGACCGGAGCACCGTCGGCATACTCCTGCACGTGGACCTTGCCATCGCGCTCGATGACCAGCCGCAGGCGCTCGGAGAGGGCGTTCACCACCGAGACACCGACGCCGTGCAGGCCGCCGGAGACCTTGTAGCTGTTGTCATCGAACTTACCCCCGGCGTGCAACACGGTCATGATGACCTGCGCCGCGGGGACGCCCTCCTCAGCATGGGTGTCCACCGGGATGCCGCGACCGTTGTCGGTCACGGTGACGGAATGATCCGCGTGGAGGGTGACGGTGATCTCGGAGCAGTGTCCGGCGAGGGCCTCGTCGATGGAGTTGTCGAGGACCTCGAAGACCATGTGGTGGAGGCCCGTGCCGTCGTCCGTATCGCCGATGTACATGCCCGGGCGCTTGCGGACGGCATCGAGCCCGCGCAGCACCTGAATGCTCTCGGAGTCGTACTGCGGCGTAATCTCCGTGGTCATCGATGATTCAGCCTCTCAAGGGGTGCGTCTGGACCGGGGGTCCGGCCGTAAAACGGCATTATACCATCGCTGACAGGCTGCCTTCGCGTACGTCGTACCAGTGGCCCGGGGGCAGATTGACCGGGAGGGCGTCGCCGTCGATGGCGGTCAGGAAGATCTGGGTCGGCTGATCGGTCACGGTGTGCAGCACCGTGCGCAAGTGCACCGGATCGAGTTCGGCAGGCAGATCATCGATCAGGAGCAGGGGCGCCAGACCCTGGCGTGCCCAGAGCTGAACTTCGGCGACCAGCAATGCGACGACCAGCAGCTTCTGCTGGCCCCGGGAAAGGGCGTCGGCGGCAGGGATGCGCTCGCGGCTGAGTAGCAGGTCGGCCCGGTGCGGGCCGCGGTGGGTGAAACCGGCGGTGCGGTCGCGCTCGAGCTGCTCATCGAGGACATCCTCCCACGGGGCTTCGGCGGCAGCGCCCCGATAGTAGCGCAGCTCCAGGTTCTCCAGGCCGAGCCACTGGCGCGCCAGATCGGCCCACGTCGGGCGGAGGGCTTGGATAAAGCGGTGGCGGGCGGCATCGACGGCCGTCGCGCAGTGGATGAGCACAGGGGTCCAGGCTTGCTCGCTGCGGCGGTCACCAACCCGCAGGGCGGCGTTGCGCTGGCGCAGCGCGTGTTGGTAGCGCTGCGCCAGCGCGCGGTAGCCGGGCTCCAGGTGGAAGGTGCCCCAGTCGAGGAACTGGCGGCGGACCCGGGGTCCATCGAGCAGCAGGCGCTGGTGCTCGGTGTTGATCAGCTGCACCGGTAGGCGGGCTGCCAGCGCCGACCGGGTGCTGGCGTCGGCGCCGTTGAGACGCAGCCGGGTATGGCCGGGGGAGCGGGCCACCCCCAGGCGATCCTGGCCGCGGCCGGCGATGACCCGCGCCTCGTCCGCCCCCCAGCGGATCAACCGATCGCTCTGCCGGGTGCGGAAGGAACGAACCCGCGAGAGGAAGTAGATTGCCTCGAGCAGGCTCGTCTTGCCCGCGCCGTTGGGCCCGGTCACCACGTTGACGTGAGGGTGGGGCCGCAGCTGGGTCTCATCCAGATTGCGGAAGCCGTGGACCTCCAGGCGTTCCATTCAGCTCAGAGCCGCATCGGCATCACGACGTAGCGGGCGTTGTCCAGGCCCTCCCCGCGGATCAAGCCGCTGCTGCTGGCATCGGTCAGGGTGACCTGCACGCGTTCGGTGTCCAGGGCGCCGAGGGCGTCGAGGAGGTAGTTCGCGTTGAAACCGAGCTCCACGGCGTCACCGCCATAGTCGACGCTGACTTCCTCCTCGGCCTCTTCCTGTTCGGGATTGTGCGAACCGATGCGAAGGGTGTCGCCCTCCACCGCAAAGCGGATGCCCCGGTATTTCTCGTTGGAGAGGATGGCGACGCGGGTCAGGGCCTGACGCAGGTATTGGCGGTCGATCAGCACGTGCTTGTCGCCGTCCTGGGGGATCACCCGATTGTAGTCGGGGAAGACACCATCGATGAGCTTGGAGGTGAAGCGCACCGATTGGAGGGTGACGCGAACGTGGTTGGTGCCGAATTCCAGGGTGGCGGATTCATCAGCGTCATCGAGCAGGCGCAAGAGCTCCTGGACACCTTTGCGCGGCACGATGACCTGCCGAGGTTGGGAGACGCTCACCGGGCTGTCGCTCTCGGCCAGGGCGAGGCGGTGACCGTCGGTGGCCACCGCACGCGCGCCGCTGCCGGTGAGCTCGAGGAGCAGACCGTTGAGGTAGTAGCGGACGTCGTGCTGCGCCATGGAGAAATGGGTGCGCTCGATCAGTTTGCGCAGCTCCGTGCGTGGTATATCGACGGACTCGGTTTGGCCGATGGACTCTACCTCGGGGAATTCGTCGGCCGGCAGGGTGGCGAGGGAAAAACGGCTGCTGGCGGCACGAAGCGTAGCGCGATCCTGGTTCGTTTCGATGCTGATCGAGGCACCTTCCGGAAGATTACGGCAGATATCCAGCCATTTCCGCGCAGGAAGAGTAATGACACCCTCGTCTTGGGTGTGAGCCTCGAGGTAGGCGACGAGTTCCACCTCGAGGTCGGTGGCGGTCAGCTGGAGCTGTTCCGGGCGTGCTTCGACCCGGATATTGCCGAGAACGGGCAGGGTCTGGCGGCGCTCGACGACCCCGACGATGGACTGGAGAGCGGCGAGCAGGGGTTCGCGTTGGACCTCGAAGCGCATGTTCGTCCTCGTTGGCTGTAATGACTGCTTAGGAAAAGAGAAAGCTTGTTGTTGTTATTGGCCCCGCGTCAACCTGTGGAAAGCGTTGATAAGGCACTGTCTGGGAAGGAACAAAGAGTTCACAACAAGTACCGGTGCCAGTGGTGTGCCACGTGTGGAAAACCTGGGGAGGAAAATGAGGCGGGAAAGCCTCCACGGGTTTTCCACAGCTTGCCCCCGGTTAAGTGCTCAGGGTTCTCAACAGGTTGTCGTAGTCCTCGGCGAGGCGTGCATCGTCCTCGATCAGCGATTTGATGTTGCGGCAGGCGTGGAGGACGGTGCTGTGGTCGCGACCGCCGAAGGCGTCGCCGATCTCGGGCAGTGAGTGGGAAGTCAGTTCCTTAGCCAGGACCATGGCCATGTGGCGGGGCCGCGTGATGGACCGGCTGCGACGCTTGGAGAGCAGATCGCCGACGCGGATCTTGTAGTAGGCCGCCACGGTCTTCTGGATGTTGTCGATGGTTACTAGCTTGTCCTGGAGCGCGAGGAGGTCGCGCAGGGCTTCCTTGGCGAAGTCGACATCGATGGCGCGGCCGGTGAACTGCGCATTGGCGGTGATGCGGCGCAGGGCGCCCTCGAGCTCGCGGACGTTCGAGCGCAGGCGTTTGGCCACAAAGAAGGCGACTTCATCGGGGAGGTCGACGCCGTCGCGGATGGCCTTGCTTTTGAGAATGGCGACGCGGGTTTCGAGTTCGGGTGGCTCAATGGCCACCGTGAGCCCCCAGCCGAAACGGGACTTCAGACGCTCTTCGAGGCCGTTGACCTCCTTCGGGTAGCGATCGCAGGTCATGATCACCTGCTGCTCACTTTCGAGCAGGGCGTTGAAGGTGTGGAAGAACTCCTCCTGTGAGCGCTCCTTGCCTGCGAAAAACTGGATGTCGTCGATGAGCAGGGCATCCAGGTTGCGATAATGGCGCTTGAACTCGTTGATCGCATTGTGCTGGAGCGCCTTGACCATCTCGGCGACGAAGCGTTCCGAGTGCAGGTAGAGGACGCGGGCCTCGGGGCGGGCCGTGCGGATGGCGTTGCCGACGGCGTGCATCAGGTGGGTCTTGCCGAGACCGACCCCGCCGTAGAGGAAGAGGGGGTTGTAGGCGCCGCCCGGGTTGTCGGCGACCTGCATGCTGGCAGCACGGGCAAGCTGGTTTGACTTGCCCTCGACGAAGGAATCGAAGGTGAAGCCGGGGTTGAGATTGGAGTCGACGGGTCGCTGTCGCGGTTCGGAGCTGCGCTGCGTGGACGCCTGCGCCGTACCGCCGGTGCTGCCCTGGCGCTGTTCCGGCGTGGGCGGGGAGCCGATCTCAAGCTCCACGCGCAGCGCTTCACCGGGTCGGATCTCGGCGAGGAGTTCGCCGATGCGCGCGGAGAAGTTGTCGCGCACCCAATCGAGGACGAAGCGGTTCGGCGCATAGAGGCGCAGGGCGTCGCCCTCGAGCTGCGCCTGCAGGGGTCGAATCCAGGTGTTGAGCTGCTGCTCGGGGATCTCGCGCTCTAGCTGCTGAAGGCACGCGCTCCAGACCGAGTCGTCCATCGTGACGGCTACCTCGTTGTTCCGGTTGGTGGGCCGGGAAGGCCGGGGGTTGTGGACGACACAGTCTAAATGGGGGTCCGGAGGTTATCCACAGGTTTCCCCGGTTTTCCACAGCAACGCGGTGCGTCGCTGTAGCAATTGACAGGCCCTTGATGGCGAAGTAGATTCGCGGCTCACTGGCCGGAGGACGGCCTCCCGATCCCTTTCTATGAACGAGTCGTGAACCATGAAACGCACGTATCAGCCGAGTAATATCAAGCGTAAGCGGACCCACGGGTTCCGCGCCCGCATGGCCACCCGGGGCGGTCGCCTCGTGCTCAAGCGCCGCCGCGCCAAGGGGCGCAAGCGTCTGACCCCGACGGCCTGATCCGGGTCCCTGCTTCCTCTTGTCGGTCGACGAGAGGTTCCCGCGGGCCGCACGGCTGCTCCAGCGTGCGGAGTTCGAGGGAGTGCTCCGAACCCCGGAGTGGCGGGCGTCGAACCGCTACTTCCGCATCAGCGCGCGGCAAAATGGGTGCGGGCGCCCGCGGCTGGGGCTGGCCGTGCCCAAACGGGTACTGCGCCGGGCCACACAACGGCACCGAGTCAAGCGGATCATCCGCGAAAGTTTCCGGGTCCGGCAGGCGGCTCTGCCGGACCGCGATTTTGTGGTTGGGGTGCGCGGTGCCGTCGCCGAGGCGGACAACGCGACCCTTTTCAGCGCGCTGGAGGAACTCTGGGCGCACGCGCGGGGGCGGCCATGCGATGGCTCCTGATCGGGGTGATTCGAACCTATCAGTATGTGGTGAGCCCGTTTCTGGGGCCGCGCTGCCGTTTCCTCCCGACCTGTTCTGAATACGCCGCAGAGGCGATCTCCCGTCACGGTCCGTGGCGCGGAGGTTGGCTGGCGGTGAAGCGTCTGGGCAAATGTCACCCGTGGCATCCGGGCGGGCTCGACCCCGTACCGGAGCGCACCGACCGTACGCGAGAGTAGATCCCCATGGAGAATCAACGCCTCATCCTCCTGATCGCCCTGGCCGGGATCAGCCTGCTGTTGTACTTCGCCTGGGAGCGGGAGCAGATGGAACCCGCGGAAACAGTGGTGGAGGAACAGGAGGTCGAAGTCGACGACGAGGCACCGGATGCACCGTCCCGGGCCGAGGAGCCCGACGCCGGGGACCCGATGGCGGAAGGGGTCGTGGATCCGGACGAGGAGGATGCCAAGTGGGTGCGGGTGAGGACCGATCTGGTTGAGGCGGAGATCAGCACCCGGGGCGGTGACATTCGGCAACTGGATCTGCTCAAGCACCAGAAGGCTTCGGACGACCCGACGCCGTACCGGCTGTTGCGCGATGAGGGTGAACCGTTGTTCGTCGCTCAGGCGGGGCTCGGCGGCGATGGACCTGTACCAGGCCGAGACGCCCGCTACGAGGTGGAGCAGGAGGCGTTCGAGCTCGGCGAGGGTGAGGACACCGTCGAGGTTCCGTTGGTCTGGGAGCAAGACGGCGTCAAGGTGCGCAAGGTCTACACCTTCCGGCGGGACAGCTACCTGGTGGATGTCCGCCACGAGGTCGAGAACAACGCCGAGGCGGACTGGAGCGGGTTCCAGTTCATCCAGCTGCGTCGGCGGCCGGATCCGCCGGGCACCACGCCGTGGTACATCCACAGCTTCACCGGGGGGTCGCTGTATACGCAGGAGGATCGCTTTAGCCGGATCTCCTTCAGCGACATGGAGGACTCGGACCTGTCGCGGGACGTGCGTGACGGGTGGGCGGCCATGCTCCAGCACTACTTCCTCGGGGTGATGATCCCGGAGCGTGGCGAGACGTACCGTTACTACACGCGGGCACTCCCGCAGGAGACGTACCTGCTCGGCATGTCTTCGCCGTGGCTGCAGCTCGAGGCGGGGGAAAGCGGGCAGAAGACGAACCGGCTGTTCATCGGCCCGAAGGAGCAGGACCGGCTTACGGCGGTGGGGTCGGCGCTGGAGGTCGACGACCTGCGTCTGACCGTGGATTACGGGTTCCTGACCATCCTCGCCAACCCGCTGTTCTGGGCGTTGGATCAGATCGAAAACCTGGTCAAGAACTGGGGCGTGGCGATCCTGATCCTGACGCTGTTGATTAAGATCGCCTTCTATAAGCTCTCTGCGATCAGCTATCGCTCGATGGCGAAGATGCGCAAGGTTCAGCCGAAGATGCAACAGATCCGGGAGCGTTACTCGGATGATCGGCAGCAGATGAACCAAGCGCTGATGGAGCTCTACAAGAAGGAGAAGATCAACCCGCTGGGCGGCTGCCTGCCGATCCTGGTGCAGATCCCGGTGTTTATCGCCCTGTACTGGGTCCTGGTCGAGAGTGTCGAGCTGCGGCACGCGCCGTTCATGCTCTGGATCCAGGATCTGTCCAGCCGCGATCCCTACTTCATCCTGCCGTTGCTGATGGGCGCGAGCATGCTGGTGCAGATGAAGCTGAACCCGCCGCCGATGGATCCGATCCAGAAGCGGGTGATGCAGGTGCTGCCCTTCGTGTTCACCGGCTTCTTCATGCTGTTCCCGGCGGGACTGGTACTCTACTGGCTGACCAACAACATCCTGTCGATCGCACAGCAATGGTACATACTGCGTCAGGTGGAGAAATCCGACACAGCGTAGACGACGGCCGGCAGGCCGACACGATCTGTGCGATGGCGACCCCGTCCGGGCAGGGCGGGGTCGCTGTCGTTCGGGTATCCGGTCGGCGGGCACTGGCGGTCGCGGAAGCGGTGGCCGGTCCGCTGCCGGCGGCGCGGGAGGCGGCACTGCGGCGCTTTCGGGATGCGGCCGGGGAAGTGCTCGATCAAGGGCTGGTTCTGGTTTTCAAGGCGCCGGCGTCGTATACCGGGGAGGACGTGGTGGAGCTGCAGGGCCACGGGAGCCCTGCGGCGGTGGGAGCGATCCTCGGGGCGCTCTGCGCGGCGGGAGCGCGTCCGGCTGGGCCCGGGGAGTTCTCGGAGCGCGCCTTCCTCAATGGTCGGCTGGATCTGACGCAGGCCGAGGCGGTGGCGTCTTTGATCGAGGCGGAGACGGACAGCGCTCGTCGGGCGGCGCTGCGCGCTCTTTCCGGCGCTTTCGGGCAGCGGGTGGATCGGCTCGGGGAGCGCATGCTCGAGCTGCGGGCGCATGTGGAAGCCTTCCTGGATTTCCCGGACGACGAGGACGTGCCGGCCGATCCGCCGGAGCTCGGCAGAGAGGTTCGGGGTTTGCTGGGGGAGCTTGAGGAGATTCGGCGGCGTGCATCGGCAGGGGTCCGACTCGGCGATGGAATGCGGGTGGTGCTCATTGGGCCGCCGAACGCGGGGAAATCGAGCTTGCTGAACGGACTGAGCGGGGAGGAGGCGGCGATTGTCTCGGGTCGCGCAGGCACCACGCGGGATGTGGTGCGGCAGCGGGCGGTGATCGGGGCGAGGCGGGCGGAGCTGCTGGATACGGCCGGATTACGGCGTGCCGAGGAGCAGGACGAAATCGAGGCTGAAGGCGCCCGGCGTGCACGGGCGGCTGCAGCGGAGGCGGATCTGCTTTTAGTGGTTGTGGAGGCCGGTGGGGCGCTCGACGGGGAGCTGCGAGAGCGGCTGGAGGCGCAGGCGCCCGGGCCGGCGGTTGTGGTCTGGAACAAGATCGACGAGACCGGGGAGGCACCCGGGTGGGAAGAGGGTGGCGCACTCGGTGGGCACGTGTCGGTGGCGCGGGTCAGTGCGCGGACCGGGGCTGGCATGGAGGCGTTTCGCGACGGTTTGGAGTCGCTGGTGGCCGGCGAGGCTGGGGACGACGCCTGGGCGGCGCGGCAGCGTCATTTGGATGCGCTGGATCGGGCCGCCGGAGAACTCGAAGAGGCGCTGGGGGCAGCGACGCGGGGCGGTGAGGAAGAGCTGGTCGCGGAGGCCTTGCGTCGGGCGCAGAGCTCGCTGGGCGAGATTACAGGCCGCGTCAGCCACGAAGCACTACTGGATCGGATCTTCTCTGGGTTCTGCATCGGCAAGTAGTTCCACGTGGAACACTCCGGTTTTGGGGAGGGGAGCCCAGTCGGGGGGTGTGCACTGTTCCACGTGGAACATCCCCCTTGAGGGTTCTGCCCCGGCGGCCCAAAATCCCCGCATGAACACCAACCGCTACGATGTCATCGTTATAGGCGGCGGCCATGCCGGCACCGAGGCCGCCGCTGCGGCCGCCCGTCTGGGGCGTTCGACCCTGCTGATCACGCACAATCTTGAGACTATTGGTGCGCTCTCCTGCAACCCCGCCATCGGCGGGATCGGTAAGGGGCACCTGGTGCGTGAGATTGATGCCCTTGGCGGCGTCATGGGGCGCCTTGCCGACGCCTCGGCTATCCACGCGCGCGTGCTGAACCAGCGCAAGGGCCCAGCGGTTCGTGCGACCCGCATCCAAGCGGACCGACCGACGTACGCCCGTGCCGCTCGACAGGCACTCGACGTCCTTCCCAGCCTCGCGCTCTTTCAGGATGCTGCCGACGAGCTGCTGATCGAGGGTGATCGCTGTTGCGGCGTACGGACCGAAAGCGGTGCCCGCTTCCATGCCCCAGCAGTGGTCATCACGGCCGGAACCTTCCTGGCCGGACGGATCCACATCGGGGCCTCCCGCCACAGCGCGGGGCGTGCCGGCGATCCGGCGGCCGATCAGTTGGCGGCATCGTTGCGCGATCTCGGTCTGCCGGTTCAGCGGCTGAAGACCGGCACCCCGCCGCGCATCGACCGCCGCAGCGTCGCGGTTGACCGTTTAGACGCCCAACACGGGGACAACCCGCGCCCACTGTTCTCGCCGTTCTGTCCGCCGGAGCGCCCGCTCCCCGAGGCGGCTTGCCTGATCAGCTGGACGACCCCCGAGACCCACCGCATCATCCGTGATGCGCTCGACGAGTCGCCGATGTACAGCGGTGCCATCCAGTCCTCTGGGCCGCGCTACTGTCCGTCCATCGAGGACAAGGTGGTACGTTTCGCCGATCGCGATCACCATCAGGTGTTCCTCGAGCCCGAGGGGCTCCACGCCACTGAGCTCTACCCCAATGGCGTCTCCACCGGGCTCCCATTTGCCGTTCAGGAGGCCCTGATCCGCAGCATGCCGGGCCTCGAGCAGGCACAAATCACCCGCCCCGGCTACGCCATCGAGTACGACTATCTCGACCCCCGCGGACTGACCCCTTGGCTGGAAAGTGCCACCGTCGGCGGGCTCTATCTGGCTGGGCAGATCAATGGCACCACCGGCTACGAGGAGGCCGCCGCCCAGGGACTGATCGCCGGACTCAACGCAGCCCGTGTACCCGCCGGCGAGGATCCTTGGTTCCCGACGCGGGATGAGGCTTATATCGGCGTGCTGATCGACGATCTGGTCACCACCGGCGTCACCGAGCCGTACCGAATGTTCACCAGCCGTGCCGAGCACCGACTGCGTCTGCGTGATGACAACGCCGAGGACCGCTTGACGCAGATCGGCCGCGGCCTGGGCTCGGTCGGAGAGGCGCAGTGGGCCGGCTTCGCGCGCTACCGGGATGCGCTGGAGAGCGAGCGCCAGCGCCTGCAGGCGACGCGTGTTCAGCCGGGGGGGCTCTCCGCTGCGCAGGAGGAGCGTCTGGGCGCACGTCTTCGGCGCGATCAGAGCCTCTACGACCTTCTGCGCCGCCCCGAACTCTCGTACGACGATGTCCGATTCATCGGCGCCCTGGAGACCGACCGGCCAACCGAGCGTGCCGTGCGGCAGCTGGAGATCGAGGCGCGCTACGACGGCTACGTGGAACGGCAGGACCTGGAAAACCAGCGCCACCAGCGCTATTCGAGCGTCCGTATCCCGGACGCCCTGGACTATGGGGCCATCGATGGCCTCTCGACCGAGGTGCGCGAGCGGCTGACCCGTATGCGCCCAACAACGGTGGGGCAGGCCGCACGCCTGCCCGGCGTGACCCCTGCTGCCATCTCGCTGCTGCTCATTCATCTGCGCCGCCGCGGGTGGCTGCGGGCTGTCAGTGAGGATGAAGATGCCGCGTAACCACCTGAATGCGCGCCTTGAGGAGCTCGATATCGACCTCGATGGCCCTGCCCGGCAGCGCCTCGAGGCGTACCTGTCCCTGCTCATGCGCTGGAATCGCGCGTACAATCTCACCGCTGCGCGGGATACCGGGACGCTCATCGATCGCCACCTGCTCGACAGCCTGGTGGTGCGGCACCATCTCCCGCCCGGCGCCCTGGCGGATGTCGGCAGTGGCGCAGGGTTCCCCGGTCTCGCTCTGGCCCTGGTGGAGCCCGAACGGCCGGTCACCCTGATCGACAGCAACGGCAAGAAGACGCGCTTCCTCCGCCAATGCGCCACCGAACTGGGTCTGAGCCACGTCCAGGTCCGTCAGGCGCGCATGGAATCGTTCGACCAGCGCACCTTTGCGGTTGTCACCGCACGTGCCGTTGCCCCACTGGTCAGACTGATCGAGGGAACACGGTGCCTGCTCGCGCCGGGCGGGGCGTTGCTCGCCCTCAAGGGCGAGCGCATCGAGGAAGAGTTGGCCGAGCTTCCCGGCGAAATTGCCGCGGAGCTCGAGGTTCACGAGTTGCCGGCCATCGCCGGTCAGGGGCGCGCCCGACTCGTCATCCGCCGCGCGCCCGTTCAACCCTGACCCCGGCCTGGCCGGGAGCCGAAACGCAGGAGAGTGTCATGGGTCGGATCATCGCAATCACCAATCAGAAGGGCGGCGTCGGCAAGACCACCACCTGCGTCAACCTGGCCGCCTCGCTGGCCGCCAACCGCAAGCGCGTCCTGCTCATCGACCTGGATCCGCAGGGCAACGCCACCGTCGGCTCGGGGCTGGATCGCCGCGCGATTGCCCCGACCGCCTACGAGGTCTTGGCCGAGCAGGCGGCTGTCTCCGAGGCGATCCATGCCATCGAGGGCGCCGGCTTTGACGTCCTGCCCGCGAACGGAGACCTGACCGCCGCCGAGGTCGAGTTGCTGGAGGCGGACCGACGTGAACAGCGACTCAGTCGTCAGCTCCGCGCCGTCACCGAGGACTACGACTACATCCTCATCGACTGTCCGCCCTCGCTGAATATCCTCACCCTAAACGCCCTGGTGGCCGCTCACGGGGTTCTGATCCCGATCCAGTGCGAGTACTTCGCCCTCGAGGGATTGACTGCGCTGCTCGATACCGTCCGCGGAGTCCAGGCCAGCGCCAACCCGAGCCTCGCCATCGACGGGCTGCTGCGTACCATGTATGACGCCCGCAATAACCTGGCCAATCAGGTCGGTGAGCAGCTCGCCGCCCACTTCGAGGCGCAGCTCTATCGCACCATGATCCCGCGCAACGTGCGCCTCGCCGAAGCGCCCAGCCACGGATTACCGGCCCTTGCTTACGATCGCGCCTCGCGCGGCGCCCTGGCGTATATGGCCCTGGCCACCGAGATGGAACGCCGCCACCGCAGCGGCCAGGCGGCCACGGCCGCCTCCGCCTGATCGACTCACCGCACGCAACCCGAGGAGAGAGCAGACGTATGTCGAACAAGAAGCGTGGTCTCGGCCGCGGCCTGGATGCCCTGCTCGGTGCCGAGCCCGGTGCCGTCGCCGCCGGCCAGCCGGTGGATGGCGGCGAGCTTCATGACCTGCCCGTGGATCTGCTGGAGCGTGGCCCCCATCAGCCGCGGCGCCACTTTGACGATCAGGCCCTGCAGGAGCTGGCCGACTCCATCCGCGCCCAGGGCGTCGTCCAGCCGCTGGTGGTTCGCCCCACCGAGGCCGGCCGCTATCAGATCGTCGCAGGTGAGCGCCGCTGGCGGGCCGCTCAACGCGCCGGTATCGACCACGTGCCGGCGCTGGTCCGCGACATCCCCGACGAGGCCGCCATTGCCGTCGGTCTGATCGAGAACCTCCAGCGCGAAGACCTCAACCCGCTGGAGGCCGCCGGTGCCCTGCAGCGGCTGATCCACGAGTTCGGCCTCTCCCATCAGAAGACCGCCGAGGCGGTGGGGCGCTCCCGTACCGCGGTAACGAACCTGCTGCGGCTGCTCGAACTGAATGAGGATGTACAGCGATTGGTCAGCGAAGGCCGCCTCGAAGCCGGGCACGCCAAGGCCCTGGCCGGACTGACGGGCACCGCGCAGAGCGAGGCGGCCGCCCGCGTAGCCCGCGATCAGCTGACCGTGCGCCAGACGGAATCCCTGGTCCGCCGCTACCAGAAGGCCGCCGCGGCGCCCTCGGAGAGCGAACAGGAGCAGGGCGGTGATGCCCGGCGCCTCGACCCGGATGTCGAGCGACTGCGCGATACGCTCGCCGATCGGCTGGGGGCGCCGGTGGACATCCAGCACAGCCGCCGCCAGGGCAAGGGTCGGCTGGTCATCCGTTACAGCAGCCTCGAGGAACTCGATGGCATCCTCGGACGTATCCGTTGAGTAAGGGAGCCTGATTTGACCCCCCTGATGCCGCCGTTTAGACTCCGCCACTTATCGATGCCGTAGGGCGTAAAGCGTGGAAGTGAGCGAAGCCCTCAATCAGGATTACGAGCCACAGGGCATGTGGCGCAGCCGCCGCCCGGCGTTACGGGTGGTTATCGCCGTCCTGCTGACCCAAGCCGGCGTTGGCACCATAGCCACTGGCCTCTGGCTCCTGGACGGTGGTTGGTCGGCCATCGCCGCGGCCTGCGGTGCCGCGATCGCCATCGTCCCCTCGGCCTACTACGCGGCCCACGTCTTTTCCAAGGCGCCGGGGACGGCGCCCCGGCAAGTGCTCAGGGCTTTTTACATCGGAGAAGTCGTGAAGTTGATTCTCACGGCGGTGCTCTTTATTATCGCGCTCCGATGGTTAAGCGGGCACTTTCTGCCGCTGATAACAACGTACGCAGCCGCCCTAGGCACCTACTGGTTCTTCTTCTTGGGGGCCCTCCGTACCTAGCGCATCCGCGCGGTACCAAACCGGGGAGCAACGTTTGCCATGAGCGCCGACAGCGAGTTCGACGCGACGGACTACATCCAGCACCACCTCACCAACCTTCGCCTGGACCTGACCGAGGGTACGATCGACTCCGGGGCCACCGGCTTCTGGACGCTCCATATCGATACCCTGATCATGTCGTTCGGTCTCGGCGCGTTGTTCTGCTACGTCTTCTGGCTGGCCGCCCGCCAGGCCACGCCGGGCGTACCGGGTGGGCTGCAGAACTTCGTCGAAGCCATGATCGAGTTCATCGACAAGACGGTGAAGGAGACCTTCCACGCGAAGAGCAAGGTCATCGCGCCGCTGGCGCTGACCATCTTTTGCTGGGTCTTCCTCTCCAACCTGATGGACCTCGTGCCGATCGACATGGTGCCGAGCATCATGATGGCCGTGGGGGTGGACTACTGGAAGATCCTTCCCAGTGTCGACCTGAATTTCACCTTCGGCCTGTCCCTGAGCGTGCTGGCGCTGATCATCATCTACGGCGTGATGGGCCAGGGTGTCGGTGGCTGGCTCAAGAGCTGGGTCACCCATCCCCTGGGCCCGTGGCTGGCTCCGGCCAACCTGATCCTCAACGTCGTGGAGTTCATCGCCAAGCCGGTGTCGCTCTCCCTGCGACTGTTCGGCAACCTCTACGCCGCAGAGCTGGTCTTCATCCTGATCTCTCTGCTCCCGTGGTGGATCCAGTGGGCGCTCGGCACGCCCTGGGCGATCTTCCACATCCTGGTCGTGCCGCTGCAGGCCTTCATCTTCATGATGCTCACCGTGGTCTATCTGGCCATGGCGTATGAAGAACATTAAACTGCCCCACTTTCGATACTGAGAATCCGGGAGGAATCACATGGAACTCGCAGAGCTCATTGCTAACGTCCAGGGGCTGACCGCCCTGACCGTGGGCATCCTGATCGCCGGCGGCGCCATCGGCACCGGTATCGGCTTCGGCCTCCTCGGCGGCAAGTTCCTCGAGGGCGTCGCCCGTCAGCCCGAGATGGCCCCGATGCTGCAGGTTCGCATGTTCCTGGTCGCCGGCCTGCTCGACGCCGTCGCCATGATCGGCGTTGGTATCGCGCTGTTCTTCACCTTCGCCAACCCGTTCCTGGGTGCTGTCGAGGCCGCCGCCGGCGCGTAAACACACGCCGGCGCTTTTAAGCCGCCAGCTCGATCGGAGGTGAAACCGTGAACTTTGGTGCCACGTTCTGGGGGCCGATGATCAGCTTCGCGCTGTTCGTCTGGTTCACCATGAAATTCGTCTGGCCGCCGATCCAACAGGCGCTTGCCGACCGGCAGAAGCAGATTGCCGACGGCCTCGCCGCCGGTGAACGCGGCAAGGAGGAGCTGGAGAAGGCTCAGGCCGAGGTCGACGCCATGCTGCGGGACGCCCGCGAGCAGGCCAGCCAGATCATCAACCAGGCCAACAAGCGTCAGGCCGAGATGATCGAAGAGGCGCGGGCCGAGGCCCGCACCGAGGCCGACCGGATCCTGGCCTCCGCCCGTGAGGAGATCGATCAGGAGATCCAGCGGGCCCGCGAGGACCTGCGCAAGCAGGTCTCAACCATCGCCGTGCAGGCGAGCAGCCAGATCCTGAAGCGCGAGGTGGACGCCAAGGCGCACAAGGATCTGATCGACGATCTGGCGACGCAAATCTAGGGAGGCGCCATGGCCGAGCGCAGCACACTGGCCCGACCATACGCGCGCGCCGTCTTCGAGCTTGCCGGTGACGACGCGACCGAGCGCGAGGCTTGGTCGCGTCGGCTTGCGGCGGTGGCCGAGGTGGTGCAGGTGCCCCAGCTCGCCTCGCTGCTCACCCACCCGCGGATCAGTGCCGAGGAACTCGCCGGCACAGTCTGCGAGGCGGCAGGCGACATCGGGCAGGCCGGGAAGAATTTCGTCCGGCTGCTGGCGAGCAACCGGCGCCTGCAGTACGCGCCGGAGGTCGCCCGGGTCTACGAGCAGCTGCGTGCCGAGGCCGAGGGCATCGTCGATGTCGAGGTGCTTTCGGCGACCCAGCTCGAGGACGCGCAGCAAGAACGCCTGGCCGAAGCGCTCCGCAAGCGCCTCGGCCGAGAGGTGCGGCTGCAGACGCGGATCGACGAGTCCCTCATCGGGGGGGCGATTATCCGCGCTGGCGACACCACCATAGACGGCTCGGTGAAGGGCAAACTGGCCCGCCTCTCGAGTGCACTGGTTCATTGACGAGGTAGGACGATGCAAGTCAATCCATCGGAGATCAGCGAGCTCATCAAGCGTCGCATTGAGAACTTCGACGCGGCGGCTGAGGCCCGCAACGAAGGCACCGTCGTCAGTGTCGGCGACGGCATCTGCCGCATCCACGGCCTCGCCGACGTCATGTTCGGCGAGATGCTGGAGTTCCCTGACGACACCTTCGGCATGGCCCTGAACCTCGAGCGGGACTCCGTCGGTGCCGTCCTCCTCGGTGACTATCAGCACATCAAGGAGGGGGCCACCGTCAAGTGCACGGGCCGCATCCTCGAGGTGCCGGTCGGTGAGGCTATGCTCGGCCGTGTGGTCGACGCCCTGGGCCGCCCCTGCGACGGCAAGGGCCCGATCAAGACCGAGGCCAGCGAGCCCATCGAGAAGGTCGCTCCCGGCGTTATCACCCGTGAGGGCGTCGATCAGCCGGTGCAAACCGGCCTCAAGGCGATCGACTCCATGGTCCCGATCGGCCGGGGTCAGCGTGAGCTGATCATCGGCGACCGCCAGACCGGCAAGACCGCGGTGGCCGTCGACGCGATCATCAACCAGAAGGACAGCGGCATTAAGTGCATCTACGTCGCGGTCGGGCAGAAGAACTCGACGGTGGCCAACGTGGTGCGCAAGCTCGAGGAGCATGGCGCGATGGACAACACCATCGTCGTCAACGCCGGCGCCTCCGAGTCGGCCGCCATGCAGTACATCGCCCCCTACGCCGGCTGCGCCATGGGCGAGTACTTCCGTGACCGCGGCGAAGATGCGCTGATCATCTACGACGACCTGACTAAGCAGGCCTGGGCCTACCGCCAGGTCTCCCTGCTGCTGCGCCGGCCGCCGGGTCGTGAGGCGTACCCGGGTGACGTCTTCTACCTCCACTCCCGGCTACTCGAGCGCGCCTCGCGCATCAACGCCGAGGAAGTCGAGCGTCGCACCAATGGCGAGGTCAAGGGCCAGACGGGGTCGCTGACCGCGCTGCCCATCATCGAGACCCAAGCCGGCGACGTGTCCGCCTTCGTGCCGACGAACGTGATCTCGATCACCGACGGGCAGATCTACCTCGAGACGGACCTCTTCAACTCGGGCGTGCGGCCCGCGGTGAACGCCGGTCTGTCGGTCTCCCGCGTGGGTGGCTCGGCGCAGACGAAGATCATCAAGAAGCTCGGCGGCGGTGTCCGCCTGGCGCTGGCCCAGTACCGCGAGCTGGCGGCGTTCTCCCAGTTCGCCTCCGATCTGGACGAGACCACGCGCCAGCAGCTCGAGCGCGGCAAGCGCACCATGGAGCTGATGAAGCAGGGGCAGTACGAGCCGCAGTCGGTCGGTGAGATGGCCTTCGTGCTCTTCGCCGCCAACGAGGGTTATGTCGACGACGTCGAGAACGACCAGGTGGTTCGTTTCGAGAAGGCGCTGCTCGACTACCTGCGTGCCGAGCACGCCGAGCTGCTCCAGCGCATCACGGAGACCGGCGATTACAACGACGAGATCCACGCCGAGATGCAGAAGGCGATGGACGCGTTCAAGAAAAATCGCACGTGGTGAGCACGCGCTGCCGGGGAGCTGCACGCTCCCCGGCCGGCCCCTTAACGACACATAGGTGACGGCATGGCCGGGGCGAAAGAAGTAAAGACCAAGATCAAGAGCGTTCAGAACACGCAGAAGATCACAAGCGCGATGGAGATGGTCGCCGCATCGAAGATGCGGCGTGCCCAGGAGCGTATGGAGGCGACGCGGCCGTACGCCGAAAAAATCCGGCAGGTCATCGGCCACCTCGGCCACGCCAATCCGGATTACCGCCATCCGTTTCTGGTCGAGCGCGACGAGGTCAAGCGCGTCGGCTACATCGTCGTCTCCACCGACCGCGGTCTGTGCGGGGGTCTGAACGTCAACCTGTTCAAGGCGGCGATCAACGACCTCAAGGGCTGGCAGGAGCAGGGCGTCGGCGCCCAGGTCGTGCCCATCGGCGCCAAGGGCATCGGCTTCTTCGAGCGCACCGGGGTCGAGATCCCCGCCGAGGTCCGCGACATCGGCGACCGCCCGAAGCTCGAGCAGATGATCGGGCCGATCAAGGTCCTGCTCGACGCCTACGTGGACGGCACCATCGACCGGGTGAACCTGGTGAGCAACCAGTTCGTGAACACCATGACCCAGCGGCCGCAGGTCCAGCGGCTGATCCCGGTCGAGCCGGTTCGCGAGGAGGAAATGCTCGAGAACTGGGACTACATCTATGAGCCGGACGCTGCCTCGCTGCTGGATGATGTGCTGCGCCGCTACGTCGAGTCCCAGGTCTATCAGGGCGTGGTCGAGAACATCGCCTGCGAGATGGCAGCGCGAATGATCGCGATGAAGAGCGCCTCCGACAACGCCGCGGAGATCATCGACGACCTGCAGATCACGTACAACAAGGCCCGCCAGGCGGCGATCACGCAGGAGCTGACCGAGATCGTCTCGGGCGCCGAGGCCGTTTCGGGCTAATACCGATTTCCAATATCAACGGCGGGCCTGCGCGGCCCGCGAGAAGCTATCTGAGGGGATCCGAATGAGCGCTGGAAAGATCGTTCAGGTGATTGGTGCAGTGGTCGACGTGGAATTTCCGCGTGACCAGGTGCCGCAGATCTACGACGCCCTCGTGGTCGACGAGCGGGGCCTGACCCTCGAGGTCCAGCAGCAGCTGGGCGACGGCGTCGTCCGCACGATCGCCATGGGGTCCTCCGACGGCCTGACGCGCTCGGAGAAAGTCTCGAACACCGGCGGCCCGATCTCGGTGCCGGTCGGCCAGGGGACCCTGGGGCGCATCATGGACGTCCTCGGCGAGCCGGTGGACGAGGCCGGCGACGTGAAGACCGAGGAGCGCTGGCCGATCCACCGCAACGCGCCGACCTACGAGGACCAGTCCGGCGGCCAGGAGCTGCTTGAGACCGGGATCAAGGTCATCGACCTGCTGTGCCCGTTCGCCAAGGGTGGCAAGGTCGGCCTGTTTGGCGGCGCCGGCGTCGGCAAGACGGTCAACATGATGGAGCTGATCCGCAACATCGCGGTGGAGCACTCCGGTTACTCCGTCTTTGCTGGTGTCGGCGAGCGCACCCGCGAGGGCAACGACTTCTACCACGAGATGAAGGACTCCAACGTCCTCGACAAGGTCTCGCTGGTCTACGGCCAGATGAACGAGCCGCCGGGTAACCGCCTGCGCGTCGCGCTGACCGGCCTGACCATGGCCGAGTACTTCCGCGACGAGGGGCGTGACGTGCTGATGTTCATCGACAACATCTACCGTTACACCTTGGCCGGCCAGGAGGTCTCCGCGCTGCTCGGCCGCATGCCGTCGGCAGTCGGCTACCAGCCGACGCTGGCCGAGGAGATGGGCAAGCTCCAGGAGCGCATCACCTCCACCAAGACCGGTTCCATCACATCGGTGCAGGCGGTCTATGTTCCGGCCGACGACCTCACCGACCCGGCGCCGGCGACGACCTTTGCTCACCTGGACGCGACCATCGTGCTCTCGCGCCAGATTGCCGAGCTCGGTATCTACCCGGCGGTCGATCCGCTGGACTCCACCTCGCGCCAGCTCGACCCGCTGGTCATCGGCCAGGAGCACTACGACGTCGCCCGCGGGGTCCAGGGTGTCCTGCAGCGTTACAAGGAGCTCAAGGACATCATCGCGATCCTGGGCATGGACGAGCTTTCCGAGGAGGACAAGCTCACCGTCTCCCGGGCGCGGAAGATCCAGCGCTTCCTGTCCCAGCCGTTCTTCGTGGCGGAAGTGTTTACCGGCATGTCCGGTAAGTACGTCCCGCTGAAGGACACCGTCGCGTCCTTCAAGGCGATCATCGACGGCGAGTACGACCACCTGCCCGAGCAGGCGTTCTACATGGTCGGTACCGTCGAAGAGGCCGCCGAGAAGGCCAAGAACCTGTAATCCGGGGGTGCCATGAGCACGCTCCAAGTCGACATCGTAAGTGCTGAAGAGCAGCTGTACGCCGGCCAGGCGAGCATGGTCATTGCGCCGGCGGCCGAGGGTGACGTGGGTATCGCCCCGCGTCACGCCCCGCTGCTGACCCGGCTGCGTCCGGGTGAGCTGCGCATCACCCCGGAGGGCGACGAAGAGGAATTCTTCTTCTACGCTTCCGGGGGCCTGCTCGAGGTCCAGCCGCACAAGGTGACGGTACTC
The DNA here is from genome assembly GCF_022228075.1 of Halorhodospira sp. 9628. Lineage (NCBI taxonomy): Bacteria > Pseudomonadati > Pseudomonadota > Gammaproteobacteria > Chromatiales > Ectothiorhodospiraceae > Halorhodospira > Halorhodospira sp. 9628. The sequence goes on along the minus strand of NZ_JAJNRF010000005.1, from coordinate 179,009 downwards.
GCCGATACCGCAGTGCGTGCCCGTGACATCGACGAGGCCGCGGCCCTGGAGGCCAAGCGGCGGGCCGAGGAGAAGCTCCGCGAGCAGAAGGACGAGGTGGATTACAGCTCCGTCCAGGCGGAGCTTGCCGAAGCCATGGCGCAGCTGAGAACCCTCGAGAGCCTGCGCAAGCGGGCCAAGCGCTGACGCGAACGGAGGAACCGACCATGCGGGCACCTGTTGCCGTGGTCATACTGGCTGCGGGCAAGGGGACCCGCATGCGCTCGGCCCAGCCTAAGGTGCTGCAGCCGCTGGCTGGGCGCTCCCTGCTCTCCCACGTGCTCGATACGGCCCTCGCCTTGGGGCCGGAGCAGGTGCACGTGGTCTATGGTCACGGCGGCCAGGAGGTCGCCGCGGCGCACGCCGACTATCCGGTGCACTGGGTCGAGCAGCCCGAGCAGCTTGGCACCGGCCACGCGGTCGCCTGCGCCCTACCGCAGATCCCCGATGATCATCGGGTCTTGGTCCTCTACGGCGATGTCCCGCTGGTTACCCCGGCCACCCTCGAGCCGCTGGTGGACGGCCACGGCTTGGAGCTGCTGGCCGCCCGGGTGCCCGATCCCACCGGCTACGGGCGCGTGATCCGCGATGCAGCCGGGGGCGTGGTGGCGATCGTCGAGGAGAAGGACGCCGACCCGGGGCAGCGGGGCGTAGATGAAATCAATACCGGGCTTATTGCGGCTCCGGCCGCCGACCTGCGCCGCTGGATGGCAGCCCTGTCGGCGGACAACGCCCAGGGGGAGTACTACCTGACCGATGCGGTGGCCGCTGCTGTCGCGGACGGCGTCCCGGTGCTCGCCCGGTTCACTGCGGACCCCGGCGAGGCCAGCGGCATCAACGACCTTGTCCAGCTCGCGGAAGTCGAGCAGGCGTACCAGCGCCGCGAGGCCCGGCGGCTGCTGCGCGGAGGCCTGCGTCTGGTGGCCCCCGAGCGTTTCACTCTGCGCGGTCAAGTGCGCTTCGGCACCGACTGCGCCATCGACCCCGACTGTACCCTGGAAGGCGAGGTGGCGCTCGGCGACAACGTGCACATCGCCCAGGGCACCGTGCTCCGGGACTGCGTTGTCGAGGACGGGGCGCGCCTCGGCCCCTATACTGTCATCGAGCAGGCCCGGATCGGCCCCGGGTGCCGGATCGGCCCCTTCGCCCATCTCCGTCCCGGGACCGTGCTCGAGGAGGGCGCCCGGGTGGGGAATTTCGTCGAGACCAAGGCGGCTCGTCTGGGTCCCGGGGCCAAGGCCAATCACCTCACCTACGTCGGCGATGCTGAGGTCGGGGCCCGGGCCAATCTCGGCGCGGGGACCATCACGTGCAACTACGACGGTGCCCGCAAACACCGCACGCGGATCGGCGACGACGCCTTCATCGGCTCGGGAAGCCAGCTGGTCGCCCCGGTCCAGGTGGGTGACCGGGCGACCATCGGTGCCGGAACAACGTTGACCAGCGACGCGCCGGCCGACGCCCTGACCGTCGCGCGCAGCCGCGCCCGGACCATCCCCGGCTGGCAGCATCCCGGCTTGACGGGCCGTCGCGGACCTCCCGATGATAGCGATGCCACGCCGGCGTCCGACGGTGCCAAGGAAGAGTAAGGAGCGAGCATGTTCGACCACACAGTCGTTGCGGTGCACTTCGAGTCCCCCTACCAGCCCCTGCTCGATGCCATCGGTGAGCTGCACAAGTTCGGGGCGAAGCAGTTTACGCTGGTCGATGTCCTGCGCATCGATGACCCGGACGATCTCAGCGAGAGCCATCGCGCCGAGGCCCGTCGGCGTCTGGCCCAGAAGCAGTCAGACCTCCAGGCGGCCGGCTACCAGGTCGACATCCAGCAGCCGATCGGCTTCCCCGCGCCGGAGCTCGCCAAGATCGGCCGCGGCTACGGCGCGCAGCTGATCCTGCTCGGCTCGCGCGGCGAGGGGCTGCTGCGCGAGTTCTATCACGGCTCCACGGTCCTCGAACTCGCCCGGCAGACCGCGCTGCCGGTGCTCATGGAGCGCATCGCCCCGGACCCGAATACCTTCGGCCACGGCGAGACGTTCCAGCGGCCCATGCTGGCCACCGACTTCTCCAAAAAGGCTGCCGCGGCCCAGTCCCTGGCGCTGGATATCGGCGAGCACACCGGTGCGCTCACCGTGCTGCACGTCACCGACGAGGACACCCGGACCGAGGGCCAGGAGCGCCTGCAGCACTTTGCCGAGCAGGCCGAGGCGCGGGGCATCGAGGTCACGACCCGGCTGGAGACCGGGACCCCGTCGCGGGTGATCCGCAACGTCGCCGAGAAGGAGCGCAGCAGCATGGTCGTGGTGGGCAAGCGCGGTGACGGCCCCGGGCGTGACCTCGCCCTGGGCAGCACGGCGCAGCAGGTCTGCCGCAATTGCCCCTGTTCGGTGCTGCTCGTGCCCAACGAGCAGGGCATCTGGATTCGCTGATATGTGCGGAATCGTCGGTGCCTGCGCGCAGCGAGACGTGGCCCCGGTCCTGCTGGAAGGCCTGAGGCGTCTGGAGTACCGGGGGTACGACTCCGCCGGAATGGCTGTTATCGATCCCGACGGCCGTCTGTCACGGACCCGGGTCGCCGGCCGGGTCGATGACCTGGCCAGCGCACTCGAGCCCCGGCTGCCGGCCGGCGGCACCGGCATCGCCCACACGCGCTGGGCCACCCACGGTGTCCCCAACGACATCAACGCCCACCCGCACACCGCCGCCGGCGAGGTGGCCCTGGTCCACAACGGCATCATCGAGAATCACGAGCGGCTGCGCGAACAGCTGCTCGCCGCTGGTTACGAGTTTCAGTCGGAGACCGATACCGAGGTCGCGGTCACCCTTTTCGCCGACCGCCACACCCGCGGCGGCGTCGATCTGCTCGAGGCGGTACGGGGCGGGCTGCCGGAGCTCGAGGGCGCCTACGCCTTCGCTGTGGTCTCCGCCCGCGAGCCGGGACGGATGATCGCCTGCCGGCGCGGTAGCCCCCTGGTGATTGGTGTGGGTATCGGCGAGCACTTCGTCGCCTCGGACGTGGCGGCGCTGCTGCCGGTAACCCGTCAGTTCATCTTCCTCGAGGACGGCGATCTCGCCGACCTCTCGCGGGACGGTGTCACCATCTACGACGCCGAGGGGCGACCGGTCGAGCGACCGGTGCGCACCTCCGAGCTCAGTGCCGAGTCGGTGGAGCGGGGCGGCTACCGTCACTTCATGCTCAAGGAGATCCACGAGCAGCCGGCGGCGGTGGCCGAGACCCTGGAAGGCCGCCACGCGGACGGCCGCGTCCTCGAGGCGGCGTTCGGCCCCGGCGCCGAACAGCTCCTCGACCAGGCCGAGCGTCTGCAGATCGTCGCCTGCGGCACCTCGTACCACGCCGGGCTGATCGCCCGTTTCTGGGCCGAGACCTACGCTGGGCTGCCCTGCGATGTCGAGGTGGCCAGCGAATTCCGATATCGGGCCCACGCCGTCCCGCCGGGCACGTTGGTGGTGGTGATCTCTCAGTCCGGCGAGACCGCCGACGTACTCGCCGCGCTGCGCGAGTCGCGCCGGCTGGGTTACGGCGGGGTGATGGCCATCTGCAACGTCCCCGAGAGCTCGCTGGTGCGCGAGGCCGACCTGACCCTGCTGACCCGGGCCGGGCCCGAGATCGGCGTCGCCTCGACCAAGGCCTTCACCACCCAGCTGACCGCCCTGTTGCTGCTGGTCGGCGCCTTTGCCCGCCGCCGCGGCCGCCCGCAGGCCGAGCAGGAGTTGGTCCGGGCCGCGGTGCAGCTGCCCGGCGCCCTGGAGCGCGCCGTGGCCATCGAGCCCCAGGTGGCCGAGCTGGCCGAGCAGTTCGTCGACCGTGCCCACGCCCTCTTCCTGGGCCGTGGCGCTCACTACCCCGTGGCGCTGGAGGGCTCGCTCAAGCTCAAGGAGATCTCCTATATCCACGCCGAGGCGTACCCCGCCGGCGAACTCAAGCACGGCCCCCTGGCCCTGGTCGACGACGGCATGCCCGTGGTGGCGGTCGCCCCTCGGGACGATCTGCTCGACAAACTGCACTCGAACCTCCAGGAGGTTCGCGCCCGTGGCGGGCGTCTGTTCGTCTTCGCCGACGACGCCGCCGCCCTGCGCTCCGCGCGTGGTTTCCACGTCCTCCCAGTGCCTGCCGGCCCAGAGGCCATCTCGCCGGTGATCCACACTGTCCCGCTGCAGTTGCTCGCCTACCACGTGGCGGTCCTGCGGGGCACCGACGTGGACAAGCCGCGCAACCTGGCCAAGTCGGTCACCGTCGAATGACAGGACCCGTTGTATGAACCTGCGCGACCTCCGCTATCTGGTCGCCGTGGCCGAGCACCGGCATTTTGGGCGAGCGGCGCGTGCCTGCTACGTCAGCCAGCCGACGCTCTCCACGCAGCTCAAGAAGCTCGAGGAGTACCTGGAAGTCCAGCTGGTCGAGCGCAATCGCCGGCGGGTGCTGCTCACGCCGCTGGGTGAGCGGCTGGCGGAGCGGGCCCGCGGGATCCTCAGCGCCGTCGACGACATGGTCGAGGTGGCCCGTGCCCAGGCCGAGCCGATGACCGGTGATGTCCGCCTGGGGGTGATCCCCACCGTCGGACCGTACCTGCTGCCCCACGTCATCCCGGATCTGGCGCAGACCTTTCCCCGCCTGCGCCTGCACCTGCGCGAGGACCTGACGCAGCGGCTGCTCGATCAGCTGCGTGCCGGCAGCCTCGACGGTGCCATCCTTGCATCGCCGATCGGCGGTGACGACCTGGTCTCGGCGCCACTGTGTCACGAGCCGTTCTACCTGGCCGTGCCCCGTGGCCACGCGCTGGACCATCCGGAACCGGTCCACACCAGCGATCTGCAGCAGACCGAGCTGATGCTCCTGGAGGAGGGGCACTGCCTGCGCGAACAGGCCCTGGAGCTGTGCCGGCGCAACGACGTCGGCGAGGCGGCGGCTTTCCGTGCCACCAGCCTCGAGACCCTGCGCCAGATGGTGGCCGCCGGGGTCGGGGTCACCCTGCTGCCGGCCCTGGCGGCAGGCGCCTCCCGCCACGGGCCGGACCGCGGCGCCATCAGCCTCCGGCCATTCGCTGAGCCTGTACCCAGCCGCGACCTGGCTCTCTACTGGCGGGCCGGGACCGCCCGAGAACCCACTTTCCGGGAGCTGGTCGAACGCATGTGCACCGCCCCTGTCCTTCAGGATCCTACCGAGACCCTGCCTGCTGCCTGATATGCCGATCGATGGCCTGACCACAGACCTCAATGACGCCCAGCGCGAGGCCGTCTGCCTGCCCCCGGGACGAGCCCTGGTGCTCGCCGGCGCCGGCAGCGGCAAGACACGCGTGCTCACCCGGCGCGCCGCCTACCTCGTGCAGGCCGAGGGCGCCTCGCCGTTCTCGATCCTGGCGGTCACGTTCACCAACAAGGCCGCCGGCGAGATGCGCGGCCGCATCGGCGAGCTGCTGGGTATCGCCACCGCCGGCATGTGGGTGGGCACCTTTCACGGCATCGCTCACCGGCTGCTGCGCCAGCACACCCAGCGTGCGGGGTTGCCCGAGGGCTTCCAGATCCTCGACGCCGACGATCAGCTACGGGTGGTCAAACGGGTCCTGCGCGCCCGCGGCACCGACGACTCCCGTTTTCCGCCCCGCCAGGTGCGCGGCTTTATCAGCGGCCGCAAGGAGGAGGGCGAGCGTCCCGCCGACGTGACCGAGGCCGCCGGCGACTATCAGCAAGAGCTGCTGGCGATCTATCACGACTACGAGCAAGCGTGCCGGCGGGGCGGGTTGGTGGACTTCTCCGAGCTGCTACTGCGCGCCTACGAACTGTTGCGCGACGACCCCGAACTGCTCGGTCACTACCAACGTCGTTTCGAGCATATCCTCGTCGATGAGTTCCAGGACACCAACGCCCTGCAATACCGGTGGCTGAAGCTGCTCGCCGGCGCCCGGGCCGAGCTGTTCGTCGTCGGCGATGACGACCAGTCCATCTACGGCTGGCGGGGCGCGCGGGTGGAAAACATCGAGCACTTCCGGCGCGAGATGGGGGATGTTCGGGTCGTGCGCCTGGAGCAGAACTACCGCTCCACCGGCACCATTCTGGACGCGGCCAACCGCCTGATCGAGCACAATGCCGGCCGGCTCGGCAAGCAGTTGTGGACCGACGGGGGCAGCGGCGAGCCCATCACCCTGTACGCCGCCTTCAACGAGATCGACGAGGCGCGTTGGGTGGTGGACCGGATCCGCCAGCTTATCGAAGAGGGCGGTCACGGCCACGCCGACTTCGCCATCCTCTACCGCTCCAACGCCCAGTCCCGCGCCCTGGAGCACGAGCTGCACGCCGCTCGTCTGCCGTTTCGCGTCTACGGTGGGTTGCGCTTTTTCGAGCGCGCTGAGGTCAAGGACGCCCTGGCCTATCTGCGTCTGGTGGCCAATCGCCACGATGACGCCAGCTTCGAGCGTGTGGTGAACACCCCACCCCGGGGCATCGGTGCCAAGACCGTCGACGCTGTCCGCTATGCCGCCCGGGAGGGCGATGTCTCGATGTGGCGCGCCGCCCGCGAGCTGGCGGGCGGGCGGGCCCTGGCGGCCCGGGCGCGCAACGCCCTGTCCGAGTTCCTGGCGTTCATCGATACCCTGGATCAGGAACTCGCCCACCGGCCGGTGCACGAGCAGGTGGAGCAGGCCATCACTCGCGCCGAGCTGCGCCGCTACCACGAACGCGACGAGGCCCGCCTGGAGAACCTCGACGAGCTGGTGACCGCGGCGCGCACCTTCGCCCAGCGCGATGACCAAGAGGAGGACCAGGACCCGCTGGCGGCCTTCCTGAGCCACGCCGCCCTGGAGGCGGGCGAGGGGCAGGCCGACGACTGGGAGCACTCCGTGCAGCTGATGACCCTGCACTCGGCCAAGGGGCTGGAGTTCCCCGTGGTCTTCCTGGTGGGCCTGGAGGAAGGGCTGTTCCCGCACCGCATGTCCGTCGAGGAGCCCGGCCGGCTTGAGGAGGAGCGCCGGCTGTGCTACGTGGGCATGACCCGGGCCCGCCAGCGGTTGATCCTGACCCACGCCGAGAAGCGTCGCCTGCACGGGGTTGACCAGTTGGCCCGGCCGTCGCGCTTTCTCACCGAGCTGCCCGGAGAGGGTCTGGAGGAGGTGCGCCCGCGCATGTCGGTGCGCCGGGGGCCGCCGCCGGCCACCGCCCCAAGCGGACCCTCGCTGCCGGGGGACCAACCGCCGGCGGGGTTGAGCTTGGGCAGCCGGGTGCGTCACCCGCGCTTTGGCGACGGCATCCTGCTCCAGTGCGAGGGCAGTGGCCCGAATGCCCGCCTGCAGGTCCGTTTCGACGAGGCCGGCACCAAGTGGTTGATCGCCGACCGGGCCGGCCTGGAGCCGGCTACCAGCTAAACAGCCGCCACAGCGGCGTGCGCGGTGGCTCGAGCGGGTCGTGCTCACCGCCGCTGCCGTCAAGTACGCCGTCTCCGGTGGTGTCGTAGAGCAGGTAAGGTGGGCCGACCGCCGGTTGGATGCGTACCGCGTAAATCTGCCCCGCGATGCGGTACTCCTCGATGACCGCCCAGTCGCGCTCGACGATGGTCACCGTCGGCTCGAGATCCGGTTCGTCGCGGATCAGCCCCTCGGGTGGGGGAGGCGGGGTCACCGTGATCCGTTCATCGGCCTCGAAGCCGCCGGCGGTGGTGGCCACCAGCATCCCCGCCAGGACCAGCCCCCCGGCACCCCGCGCACCCCGACTGCTGCTCATGGCCACCCTTCCTCTAGAGATCGAGCAGAATCTCCCGCTCCTCGCGGGAGGGCTGGAAGCCGCGGTCTTCGTAGTGGTCGAAGATGGCCGTGACCACCTCCTCCGGTGTATCCACGACCTTGAACAGGTGCATGTCCTCGGCGTCGATGGCCTCCTCGGCCACCAGCCGCTCCTGGAACCACTCCACCAGCTTCTCCCAGAAGGGGCTGTGCACCAGGATGATGGGGATGCGCGGTGTCTTCCCGGTCTGCACCAGGGTGAGGATCTCGGCCAGCTCGTCCAGCGTCCCGAACCCGCCGGGCAACACCACGTAGGCCGAGGCGTACTTGACGAACATCACCTTGCGCGAGAAGAAGTGCCGGAAGTGCAGGGCGATGTCTTGGTACGCATTGGCCTCCTGCTCTTTCGGCAGCTGGATGTTGAGCCCCACACTGGGCGACTTCCCGGCCTGGGCGCCCTTATTGGCCGCCTCCATGATGCCGCCGCCGCCGCCGCTGACCACCGAGAAGCCGGCGTCGGAGACCTCGCGGGCAACACGCTCGGCCAACTGGTAGTAGGGGTGGTCCGGGGCGACGCGGGCGGAGCCGAAGATGCTCACCGAGGGCTTGATCGACGAAAGGCGCTCGAAGCCCTCCACGAACTCGGCCATGATCTGGAAAATCTTCCAGGATTCACGGGTCAGCGTGGCGCCGTTGAGCGGGATGCGCTCCTGGTGCGCGAACGGGTTCTTGGGGTCCATAAGGCTCCGTGGCTGGGCTGTTGATCGTCTCCGGGACTGCAACCTTTATCATAGCCGCGTAGCCCGCCAACAGTCACAGAGAGCGATTGCATGACACAACCGGACGACCGCCTGGTCCTGGTGGACGGTTCCTCCTACCTCTACCGCGCCTTCCACGCCCTGCCGGCGCTGAGCAACGCCGACGGTGAGCCCACCGGAGCGCTCTACGGCGTGGTCAACATGCTTCACAAGCTGCTCGCCGACGAGCCCCAGGCGCGCTTCGCGGTGGTCTTCGATGCCCCGGGCCGGACCTTCCGCGACGAGCTTTTCGAGCAGTACAAGGCCCACCGGCCGCCCATGCCCGACGAGCTGCGCGCCCAGCGCGAGCCGCTCAAGCAGATCATCGCCGCGCTCGGCGTGCCCGTGCTTGAGGTGGACGGGGTTGAGGCCGACGATGTCATCGGTACGCTGGCGGTGCGTGCCCCGGGGCCGGTGATCATCTCGACCACCGACAAGGACATGGCGCAGCTGGTGGACGAGCGTGTCTCCCTGCTCAACACCATGAGCGGCACCCGGCTGGATCCGGCGGGCGTGCGCGAGAAGTTCGGCGTGCCGCCGGAGGCGATCCGCGACTACCTCGCCCTGGTGGGCGATACCTCCGACAACATCCCCGGTGTCCCCAAGGTCGGACCGAAGACCGCGGCCAAGTGGCTCAATGCCTACGGCAGTCTGGAGGCGCTGCGCGAGCGCGCCGACGAGATCCGCGGCAAGGTCGGCGAGAGCCTGCGCGCCCATCTCGACGAACTGCCGCTCTCGGTGGACCTGGCCACCATCCGTTGCGACCTGGAGCTCGATGTCGCCCCCGAGGACCTTGTCCGTCGGACGCCGGATCGGGAAGCCCTCGCGGCGCTCTACCGGCGCTACGGCATGCGCCGCTTCCTCGCCGAAATCCAGGCCGGCGATGCTGCTGCCGCGGCCGATGGCAACGGTGCCAGCCTCCCGCCGGACGCGCCCGAGACGGATTACCAGATCATCCTCGATGAGGACGGCCTCAACGCCTGGCTCGAGCGCCTGCGCGGCGCCGAGGCCTTTTCCGTCGACCTGGAGACGGACAGCCTGAACTACATGGACGCGGCCATCGTCGGTGTCTCGGTGGCCGTCGAGCCGGGGCAGGCCGCCTACCTGCCGGTTGCCCATTGCGGCCCCGGTGCCCCCGAGCAGCTGGACCGCGACCGGGTGCTTGAGGTGCTGCGGCCCCTGCTTGAGGCCGAGCAGCCCGAGAAGATCGGTCAGAACCTCAAGTACGACATGAGCGTCCTGGCCCGCTACGGCATCGAGCTGCGCGGCGTGGCCTATGACAGCATGCTCGAATCCTACGTCCTGGATTCCACTGCCACCCGTCACGATATGGACTCGCTGGCCAGCAAGTACCTGGGCGTCGAGGTCACCAGCTACGAGGAGCTCTGCGGCAAGGGGGCCCGACAGGTCCCGTTTGCCGAGATCGATGTCGAGCGTGCCGGCCACTACGCCGCCGAGGACGCCGACATCGCCCTGCGTCTGCACCGGCTGCTCTATCCCCGCTTGCAGGCGGAAACGGGTCTGCTCAGCGTGTTCAGCGAGCTGGAGATGCCCCTGCTGCCGGTGCTCTCGCGCATGGAACGCCACGGCGTGCGGGTCGACCGGGAGCTGCTCGAGCGCCAGAGCGAGGAGCTGGCCGCGCGTATGGCCGAGGTGGAGCAGCGTGCCCACGAGGAGGCCGGCGAGGCCTTCAACCTCGGCTCGCCGAAGCAGATCCAGGAGATCTTCTTCGAGCGCATGGGATTACCGGTAATCCAGCGGACCCCCAAGGGCCAGCCCTCCACCGCCGAGTCGGTGCTCGAGGAGCTCAGCGCCCGAGGCCACGAACTGCCGCGCCTGATCCTGGAGCACCGTGGGCTGTCCAAGCTCAAGTCCACCTACACCGACAAGCTCCCGCAGCTGATCCACCCGCAGACCGGCCGGGTGCACACCTCTTACCACCAGGCCGTGGCCGCCACCGGGCGGCTCTCCTCCTCGGACCCCAATCTGCAGAACATCCCCGTGCGCACGCCCGAGGGGCGGCGCATCCGCAAGGCCTTTGTGGCCAGCCCGGGGCACCGGCTGATCACCGCCGACTACTCCCAGGTGGAGTTGCGCATCATGGCCCACCTCTCCGCCGATACCGGGCTGCGGGGGGCCTTCGAGCAGGGCGAGGACATCCACCGGGCCACCGCTGCCGAGGTCTTCGCCACCGCCGAGGCCAGCGACGAGCAGCGCCGCGCCGCCAAGGCGATCAACTTCGGGTTGATCTACGGCATGTCCGCTTGGGGGCTGGGCCGTCAGCTGGGCATCCCCCGCGATGAGGCGCAGACCTACATCGACCGCTATTTCGAGCGTTACCCGGGGGTGCGCACCTTCATGGACCGCGCCCGTGAGCAGGCGCGCGAGCAGGGCTTCGTCGAGACCGTCTTCGGTCGCCGCCTGCACGTGCCCGAGATTCACAGCCGCAACCGCCAGCGCCGCGAGTACGCCGAGCGCACCGCTATCAACGCCCCCATGCAGGGCACCGCGGCGGATGTCATCAAGCGGGCCATGATCGATGTCGATGCCCTGCTCGCCGAACGCTTCCCCGAGGCCCGGCTGGTCATGCAGGTGCACGACGAGCTGGTGCTGGAGGTGCCGGCTGGGCAGGAGACGACCATCGGCGACGAGGTGCGCCGGCTGATGACGGCGGCCGATGGCGGCATGCTGTCCGTGCCCTTGGAAGTCGAGGTCGGTGTTGGCGATGATTGGGAGCAGGCGCATTGAGGGCCGACCGGCGCCGCTGCATCGGCCCAAAGACGGGTGGTTATTTAGAAATCTTTTAGTTAAGGTTCCGTTGATTCAAGCGCCCAATCGGCGCTGCCGGCACCGCGCGGCGGTGTCGGATACAGCTGTCAGGCAGGAGGTGCCGCAACGATGGAAGCCCTCGACCCGCTGCTCTTATCGCGGATGCAATTCGCCTTCGTGGTTTCGTTCCACGCCCTGTTCCCGGTGTTCACCATCGGCCTCGCGGCCTACATCGCCGTCCTCGAGGCCCTGTGGTATCGCACCGACAGCCCGGTCTACCGACGGCTGTCCGAGTTCTGGATCAAGATCTTCGCCGTGGTCTTCGGCATGGGCGTGGTCTCCGGCGTGGTCATGTCCTTCCAGTTCGGCACCAACTGGAGTGAGTTCTCCTTCGCCACCGCCAACTTCCTCGGGCCGATCCTCTCCTACGAGGTGCTCACCGCCTTCTTCCTCGAGGCCGTCTTCCTCGGCATCCTGCTCTTCGGCCGCGATCGGGTCCCGCGCGGGACGCACCTGTTTGCCGCTTGCATGGTGGCCATCGGCACGTTCATCTCCTCGTTCTGGATCCTCTCGGCCAACTCCTGGATGCAGACCCCGCAGGGCTTCGAGTTCCGGGATGGCATCGTCCACGTCACCTCGTGGGCCGAGGCGATCTTCAACCCCTCGCTGTGGCCGCGCTTCGGCCACGTGGCGCTGGCCTCGCTGCTGACCGGCGGCTTCGTCGTCGCCGGCGTCAGCGCCTATTTCCTGCTGCGCAATCGCGCCGTGGAGATGAACCGCAAGGCGTTGAGCATGACCCTGTGGCTGCTGCTGCTGGTCGCACCGGCGCAGATCTTCATGGGCGACATCCACGGGCTGAACTCCTTTGAGCACCAGCCGACCAAGGTCGCCGCCATGGAGGGGGCCTGGGAGACCCGCGAGGGGGCGCCGCTCTATCTCTTCGCCATCCCCGACTCCACCGCCGAGACCAACCACCTGGCGGTGGGTATCCCCAACCTGGCCAGCCTCATCCTCACCCACCAGTGGGATGGCGAGGTGCCCGGGCTCAAGGAGGTCAGCGCCGAGGAGCGCCCGCCGGTGGGGATCGTCTTCTGGTCGTTCCGCATCATGGTAGGCATCGGTGTGTTGATGCTGCTGGTCGCCCTGTGGGGCGCCTGGCTGCGCATGCGCGGGCGCCTGTTCGAGAGCCGGGCGTTCCTCAACACCCTGCAGCTGATGATCCCGCTGCCCTTCGTGGCGGTGCTCACCGGCTGGTTCGTCACCGAGCTCGGCCGGCAGCCGTGGCTGATCTACGGCCAGATGACCCTGGCCGAGGGCGTGACCCCGTCGCTGACCGGGTGGATGGCATTGGCCACGCTGATCGGCTACGTGCTGGTCTACGCGGTCATCTTCACCGCCGGGCTGTACTACGTGACGCGCATCGTGCGGACCGGTCCGGAAGGGGTGGGCTCCGTGGAGGAGCCGGCGCACGCCAAGCGGCCCTTCTCGGCAGCCGACGTGCCGTTCGACGACGACCCGGATTTCTCCACCAGCTCGCGGTGAGGTAGCACTATGGATCTGATCGACATCACCATCATCTGGATGGGGATCATCGGCCTCGGGGTGTTCATGTACATCCTGCTCGACGGCTTCGACCTGGGGGTGGGCATCCTCTACCCGTTCACCCCCAGCGAGCAGGTGCGGGATGACCTGATGAACACGGTGGCCCCGGTCTGGGACGGCAACGAGACCTGGCTGATCCTCGGCGGGGCCGGGTTGCTGGCCGCCTTCCCGGCGGTCTACGCCATCTATCTGCCGGCGCTCTACCTGGGTGTGTTCCTGATGCTCGCCGGCCTGATCTTCCGCGGCGTGGCCTTCGAGTTCCGCTTCAAGTCCTCGCGCACGCGCTGGTTCTGGAACGCCGCCTTCGCCGGTGGCTCGATCCTCGCCGCGGCGGCCCAGGGTTTCGTGGTCGGCACCTACATCCAGGGCTTCGAGGTGGAGGGCTTCACCTACGTCGGCGGGCCGTTCGACTGGTTCACGCCGTTCACGGTCTTCACTGCCGTCTCGCTGGTGATCGGCTACGCGCTGCTCGGTGCCGCGTGGGGGGTGCTCAAGACCGAGGGCGCCACCCAGCAGTGGCTTTACCGGGTCACGCCCTGGCTGATCGTACTGCTCGCGATCTGCCTGCTCGGCATCTCGATCTGGACGCCGCTGACCTCGGAGCGGATCCTGGAGCGCTGGCAGGAGGCGTGGACCGTCCTCTGGCCGCTGCCCCTGCTCGGTCTCCTGGCCCTGACGGCGTGCTGGTACGGGATTCGTCGTCGGCTTGAGATGCTGCCCTTCGTGGCCGGCCTGGGCCTGTTCGTCACCGTCTACCTGGGCCTGATCGCCAGCCAATGGCCGTACATGGTCCCGCCGGAGATCACCTTCCGCGATGCGGCCTCGGCCCCCGAGGCGCAGCTTTTCCTGCTGCTGGGGATCCTCTTCCTGCTGCCGATCATCGTCGGCTACACGGTTTGGACCTACTGGATCTTCCGCGGCAAGGTGCGGGCCGGCGGAGGCTATCACTGAGCCGTGACCGCACCGGCCGCTGACGGGGCAATCGACACCCGCCGGGCGGGCGCCTGGCTGCTGGAGCAGGCCCGCCAAGCCCGGGGCGCCATGGCCGCCACCGTCGGTGCCGGTCTGGCCGATGCGCTGCTGGTCGTGGCCCAGGCGGTGCTTATCGCCTGGGTCATCGACCGGGTGGTGATCCACGGCGCGCCCCTGGCCGAGCTTTGGGGGGCGCTGGGACTGCTCGCAGCGGTCTTCCTGGCCCGGGCCGGGGCCACCTGGGCGCGGGCCGCCGCCGGCGCCAGGGCGGCGTGGATCATCACCGCGGCGGTTCGCCGGCGCCTCTACCGCCACCTGGCCGCCCTCGGTCCGGCGCGCCTGCAGGGCCACCAGAGCGGGGCCGTGGCCAGCGCCCTGGTCGAACAGGTCGAGGCGCTGGAGGGCTACTACGCCCACTACCTGCCGCAGATGGTTCTGGCAGTGGCGGTCCCGGTGGTCCTGATCGCCATCGTCGCCGGCGTGGATCCGCTCGCCGGCCTGCTGCTGCTCATCGCCGCGCCGCTGGTCCCGCTGTTCATGGCCCTGGTGGGGATGGGGGCTGCGCGGCTTTCCCGGCGCCAGCAGCAGAGCCTGGCGCGTATCAGCGCTCACTTCCTCGACCGTCTTCGCGGCCTGGCCACGCTGCGCATCTTCCGCGCCACCGACGCCGCCGCCGAGGCGGTGGAGGCCGCCGCAGATGAGTACCGGCGGCGCAGCATGTCGGTCCTGCGCGTGGCCTTTCTCTCCTCGGCGGCGCTGGAGCTGATCGCGGCGATCTCCATCGCCCTGGTGGCCATCTACGTCGGTTTCTCCCTGCTCGGCTACCTGCACTTCGGCCCGGGCCCGGAGCTGGGGCTGTTCGCCGGGCTGTTCATCCTGCTCCTCGCCCCCGAGGTTTTCTTCCCGCTGCGCCGGCTGGCCCAGCACTACCACGACCGGGCCGCCGCCGTGGGGGCGGGGGCGGAGATCCTGCAGCTGCTCGATGAGCCGCTGCCGGCCACAGCGGCGAGCGCGGCCGGGCCGGCGACGGCGCCGGCGCGCCGCGATCCGGAAACCGGCCTGCCGGTCCCGCAGCCGCTGCCGGTCGCCTTCCAGCGGGTCACGGTGACCTTCCCGGGCGGGGAGGCCGCGGCCCTCGACCGGCTCGATTTGACCGTCTCCGCGGGCGAGCGAGTGGTCATCTCCGGACCCAGCGGGGCCGGCAAGTCGACCCTGCTGAACCTGGCCGCCGGTTTCCTCCAGCCCGATAGCGGCGTGGTGACCGTCGGTGAGACGGTTCCCGCGGCCGGGGCGGTGGCCTGGGTGGGCCAGCGGCCCTGGTTGTTCCACGGCAGTGTGCGCGAGAACCTGCAGCTGGCCGATCCGGAAGCGGACGACCGGCGGCTGTGGGCCGCGCTGCGTCACGCCGACCTCGAAGGCGTCATTGCCGCCCTCCCGGAGGGGCTCGACACGCCGCTGGGCGAGGACGCCTACGGGCTCTCCGGGGGCCAGGCCAGCCGGTTGGCCCTGGCCCGGGCGCTGCTCTCCGGGGCACCGTTGCTACTCCTCGACGAACCCACCGCCGGGCTCGACCCGGACAGCCGCGAGCGGGTGCTGGCGGCGGTCGCCCGCCTGGCCGATGGCCGGCGTACGGTGCTGATGGTGGCCCACGACCGCGATACCCACGACTGGGGCGACCGACACCTGGTCATCGAGGCTGGTCGCTGCGTGGAGGATCGCCGTGCGTGAACTCAAGCCCTTCCTGCGCGACCTGCGCCGGGAGCGCGGGCGGCTGGTCCTCGGGACGCTGCTGCTGATCGTAAGCCTCGCGGCTAGCATCGGCCTGATGGGCCTGTCCGGTTGGTTCATCACCGCCACCGCCGTGGCCGGCCTGACCGGCGCCTACCTGGACATCTACCGGCCGAGTGCCGGTATCCGCTTCTTTGCCCTGGCCCGCTCCATCTCCCGCTACTTCGAGCGCCTGGTCCACCACGACGCGGTGCTGCGCACCCTGGCGCGCCTGCGCGGCTGGCTGTTCCGCACCCTGGCGCCGCTACCCCTGGCCCGGGTCGGGCGCCTGCGCCGCAGCGACCTGCTCAACCGCATGACCGCGGACGTCGAGGCCCTGGACAACCTCTACCTGCGCATTGTCGGCCCGAGCCTGGCCGCAGTGGTCACCCTCGCCGCCACGGTTACCGTGCTGGTGCTCCTGGCCGGTCCGGCCGGGTTAGCGGTGGGCGCGGTACTGCTCGCCGGCGGTCTCGTCCTGCCGTTGTGGGCCTGGCGGCGCGGCTCGCCCCACGGTGAGGCGGTGGATCGGCACCTGCCGGCCCTGCGCGGGGCCGGGGTCGACGCGGTCCAGGGTCTGGCCGAGCTGCGCGCCTGCGGTGCGGTGGCACGCCACGAGCAGCGACTGATGGCCGCCGCCGATGGCCTGGCCGCCGCCCGGTCCCGGGCGGCGCGTCTGACCGGTGCCGGCGAGGGCGCGGTGGGGCTGCTGGCCCACGGCGCGCTCCTTGCCGCGCTGGTCGCCGGCATCCCTCTCTATCACGCCGGGACCATCAGTGGTCCGCTGCTGGCGCTGGTGGCGCTGGCCGCGCTCGCGGCTGGAGAAGCGCTCACCACGCTGCCCGGAGCGTGGCAGCACCTGGGGCGGACGCGGGCTGCGGCACGGCGCCTGCTCGAGCACGCCGATGCCGCCCCCGACACGGCGGCGCCGCCGCCAGAGGGTCCGCCGCGCCAGGCCCTGGGGCTGGCGCTGGAGGGGGTTACGTTCCGCCACGAAGCGCACCTGCCGCCGGTCCTGCGGGACTGCTCGCTGGCGCTGGCACCCGGAGAGACCGTGGTGATCCACGGCCCGTCCGGTTGCGGCAAGTCGACGCTGCTCGATCTGGCGGCGGGCCTGACCCGTCCCGAGAGCGGCACGGTCACCCTCGGCGGGGTCCCGGTTGCGCAGCTGCCTGAGGCGGAGCGTTTCGCCCGCATCACCTACCTGACCCAACGCACCGAGCTGTTCGCCGACAGCGTTGCGGGCAACCTGCGCATCGCCGATCCGCACGCCGACGAGGCGCGCATGTGGCGGGCGCTGCACACCGCGGGCCTCGAGGAACGGGTGCGCGCCGCGCCGCGGGGGCTGGACGAGTGGATTGGCGAGGGCGGCGGGCGGCTCTCCGGCGGCGAGGCGCGGCGGCTGGCTCTGGCCCGTTTGGTGCTGGTAGACGCCCCGGTGGTCCTGCTCGACGAACCCTTCCGCGGCCTCGACGATGCCACCGCGACCCAGGTCGCCCGGCGTCTGGCCCCGTGGCTGGCCGAGCGGACGGCGCTGATCATCAGCCACGACCCGGAGAGCGTGCCGGCCCACGACCGGCGCGTGCCATTTCTCGAACTGGTCACACCCGGCGGTGAATAATCCGCTCCGTCGGCTTGGCATTCTGCCCGGCGCGGCGGGATAATACCGGGCTTTTCCTGACCCGAGCGGAGACCCTCCATGAAGCGACACGTGGCCAGTCTCCTGGCGCAGGCCCTGGAGGCCATGCGCGAGGCCGGCGAGCTGCCGGCGGACCTCGAGCTGCCCGAGGTGCAGGTGGAGCGCGCCCGCGACCGCGCCCACGGTGATTATGCCGCCAACACCGCCATGGTGCTGGCCAAGGCCGCGCGGCAGAAGCCGCGGGATCTGGCCGAGACCATCCGCAGCCGCCTGCCGGCCTCTCCGTCGATCGCCGGCGTGGAGGTCGCCGGCCCCGGCTTCCTGAATTTCACGCTCACGGCCGCAGCGCGCCAGGAGAGCGTCCGCGAGGTCCTGCGCCAGGGGGCCGGGTACGGCCGCACCGACGTGGGGGCGGGGCACCGGGTGCACATCGAGTTCGTCTCGGCCAACCCAACCGGCCCGCTGCACGTCGGCCACGGGCGCGGTGCCGCCTTCGGCGACGCCCTGGCCAGCGTCCTCGAGGCTGCTGGCTACGACGTCCACCGCGAGTACTACGTTAACGACGCCGGCCGACAGATGGACATCCTGGCCGCCTCGCTGTGGCTGCGCTACCTGGAGGCCGCCGGCGAGCCCGTACCCTTCCCGGCCAAGGGCTACCAGGGGGCGTACATCGTCGCCCACGCCGGCGAGCTGCTCGAGACCGACGGTCGCGCGCACGTTCGCGGCGCCGACGAGCTGACCGCCGGGTTGCCGGCGGAGGCCGACGACCCGGAGGGCTACCTCGACGCCCTGGTCGCCCGGGCCCGCGAGCTGCTCGGCGAGACGGCGTATCGGCGGGTTCTCGACTTCGCCCTGGAGGCCATCCTCGGGGATATCCGTGCCGATCTGGACGCCTTCGGGGTGCACTACCACCGCTACTTCTCCGAGCGCGAGCTGGTCGAGCAGGGCCGCATCGAGCAGGCCCTGGAGCGGCTCGACGCCGCCGGCTACACCTACCTCGCCGACGGCGCCCTGTGGTTCCAGGCCTCGGCGTTTGGCGACGACAAGGACCGGGTCCTGCGCCGGGACAACGGCCTGACCACCTACTTCGCCGCCGATGTCGCCTACCACCTGGATAAGATCGAGCGCGGTTTCGATACCCTGGTCAACGTCTGGGGGGCCGATCACCACGGCTACGTGCCCCGCGTCCAGGCCGCCCTGAAGGCCCTGGGGGTGGATGCCGAGCGCCTCGACGTGCGCCTGGTGCAGTTCGCCATCCTCTATCGCGGCGGCGAGAAGCTGCCCATGTCCACCCGCTCGGGGGAGTTCGTCACCCTGCGCGAGCTGCGTGATGAGGTGGGCAAGGATGCGGCGCGCTTCTTCTACGTCATGCGCCGCTCGGAGCAGCACATGGACTTCGACCTGGATCTGGCCAAGTCGGAGTCGGCGGACAACCCGGTCTACTACTGCCAGTACGCCCATGCACGCATCTGCAGCGTCTTCCGCCAGCTTGAGGAGCGCGGTCTGGCCTGCCGCGTCGCGCCCGAGCAGGCCGATCTGGAGCGGCTTGAAGTCGAACACGAAGCCATCCTCCTCGATCTCCTCGGGCGCTACCCGGAGGTGATCGAGTCGGCGGCCCTCTCCCGCGAGCCGCACCAAGTGGCGCAGTACCTGCGGGAGCTCGCCGCCGCCTTCCACACCTACTACAACGCGGTGCCGTTCATCATCGACGACGAAGCGCTGCGCGATGCACGCCTGACCCTGGTGAAGGCCACTCGGCAGATCCTGGCCAACGGACTGGGGCTGCTTGGCGTCGACGCCCCGCAGAGCATGTAGCGACGGATTATGGCCCAGCGGAGTACGAAGTCCCGGAGCCCCTCGCGCAGCAAGTCGCGCGCCTCCGCCCGCAGCCGCGGCGGTGGGGCCCAGGCGCGGCGGACCGAGCGGCGCGCCGTGCCCGGCTTCGTTTGGCTGCTGCTCGGGGGAGTGCTTGGGGCGGTCGCGCTGCTGTTCGTGCAGTACCAGCAGGGTCGGGAGGACGCCGCCCCGGTGGACCCGGCTGCCGAGGTCGAGCCCGAGCCGGAGGAGGCGCCCACGGCGGACGAGGACGAGCGCAGCTACGACTTCTACGAGCTGCTGATGCAGGACGAGGTCACCGTCCCCGAGGAGGACCTGGGCCGGGCCGACGAACGTCGCACCGAAGATGAAGAGGAGGAGGCGATCTCCCGGGCCGCGACCTTCGAGGAGGGGCGCAGCTACCTCCTGCAGGCCGGCTCCTTCCGGCGCCACGACGACGCCGAGAGCATGCGTGCCACCCTGGCCCTGGTGGGCCTGCCGGCGCAGATCCACACCGTTGAGCTGGATGAAGGCGAGGAGTGGCATCGGGTCCGGGTCGGCCCGTTCGACGACAGCGACCGGCTTGAAGAGGCGCGCACGCGCATGGAGGACAACGACATCCAGCCGCTGATGCTGCGGCAGGATGGTTAGTTTTCAGGGTTCAGAGTCCAGATTTCAGGGTTGAGCGGTCTGATGCCGGGGCTCTCGGCGGCGGGTCGGGCGCCCCGTTCTTTTTCCGGAGGAGGGATTTCATGATTGTGTTGCGCAGCATCCTGTTGCTCGCCACCGTTGCGTGCCTGGGCTTTCTCGGCTACACGCTCTACACCGCCGATGTGCTCGCCGACCCGGCCGCGGTGGTCACGGAGCTAGAGGCCCTGATCCTCAGCCCCTGGGTGCAGGTGGTGCTGGCCGCCTACTACCTGGGCGTGCTGTGCTTCCTCGCGGCCATCGTGGTCATCGAGAAGCGGGCGGTTCCGCGCATCGCCTGGGCCGTGGTTGGCCTCCTGCTGACCTATCCGGCGCTGGTCTTCTGGCTGCTGCTGCGCGGCCTGCCGGAGATGGGCGAGCGCAGCAGCCGTCGCCTGCGCACGCTCGGCTGAACGCCGGGGTTGTGGCCCCCGGGGGTAAGCCGCCCGGGGGCCGGCGCTCAGTCGGTGCCCAGGTCGCCCCTGCGCAGCCGATAGAGCGCCGAGATGTCCTCGTCCCCGTGCCCCTGCTCGATCAGGCGGTCGTAGTCGGCCAGGGTCCGCTCGATCAGATCCAGCTCGATGCCCTGGGCGGCCAGCACGTCGCGGACGATGCCCAGATCCTTGCGGTGCAGGGCCAGCCGGAAACCCGGCGGGAAACGGTCCTCGACCATGTTCGGCCCGCGCTGCAGCAGCTGCCAGTTGCTGGCCGCCCCGGCGCCGAGCACCTCGATCACCTGCTGCAGATCGAGCCCCTGTCCCTTGCCGTAGGCCAGGGCCGAGGCCACCCCCTGCATGATGCCGGCGACCATGATCTGATTCACCGCCTTGGTCGCCTGCCCGGCCC
The DNA here is from genome assembly GCF_022228075.1 of Halorhodospira sp. 9628. Taxonomy (NCBI): domain Bacteria; kingdom Pseudomonadati; phylum Pseudomonadota; class Gammaproteobacteria; order Chromatiales; family Ectothiorhodospiraceae; genus Halorhodospira; species Halorhodospira sp. 9628. The sequence goes on along the minus strand of NZ_JAJNRF010000005.1, from coordinate 158,349 downwards.
CGACCGGTCCCATGGCGTGGGCGGCGCTGCAGATCGGCTCGAGCACCGGGTGGATGCGCTCGAGCACCGCCGTGTCGCCGCCGACCATCATCACCATGGTTCCCTGGCGGGCGCCCTCCGGCCCGCCGGAGACCGGGGCGTCGAGGAACGCCGCACCGCTCGGAGCGATGCGCTCGGCGGCGAGTCGTGCCGTATCCGGTGCCACGGTGGAGGTGTCGACCACTACCTTGCCCGGTTCCAGGGCGTCCACCAAAGCGTCCAGGACCTCCAGCAGGTCGGCGTCGGCGTCGACGCTGATAAAGGTCACGTCCGCCGCGGTGGCCACCGTGGCCGGCTCGTCGGCCAGGGCCACGCCGTGCTCGCCGGCGAAGGCCTCGGCCTTCTCGCGGGTACGGTTCCACACCGCCGCCAGCTGTCCGCTTCGGGCCAGATTGGCCGCCAAGCCGCTGCCCATCGCGCCCAGACCGATGACCCCTGCCTTCATGCCGTTGCCTCCTTGTCCGTGCCCCTGCGCCGCGGCGCTCAGGGGCCTTCCAGATAGGTACCGCCGAGCAGCCCGGCCTCCAGATCGGCCAGGCAGGCGCGGCGGGCCGCGTCATCCAGGTCAGCGGCGGCGATGCGGCGCCGGTAGGCGCCGCTGAGCTCGCGCTCATCAAAGCCCACCGAGCGCAGCACGCCGCCGATGCTGTCGCCGCGGCTGGCCGTCACGAACCGGTGGCCATGCTCGTCCACCTCCACGTTCACGGAGTCGGTGGCGCCGAAGAGGTTGTGCCGGTCGCCGAGGATCTCCTGGTAGGCGCCGACCAGGAAGATGCCCAGCCAGAGGGGCTCGCCGGGCTCCGGCTCGGGCAGCGGGAGGGTGCCCTCTACCCCATCGCCATCCACGTAGAGCGAGACCGTGCCGTCGGAGTCGCAGGTCAGATCCTGGACCACACCGCGCCGGCTGGTTGGCCGGTCCAGCCCGGACAGCGGCACGATGGGAAAGATCTGGTCGATGGCCCAGACGTCGGGGATCGACTGGAATACCGAGAAATTGGCGAACAGCTTGTCGGCGAGCCCCTCGTTGAGGGCGTCGAGCACCTCCCGCTGATGCGGGCGGCCCGGGTTGAGTCGGCCGCGCAGGCGCATGCCGATGGCCTGGTAGCAGCGCTCGGCGTACGCCCGCTGGGGCAGGTCGAGGACGCCGTGGAGGTAGAGCCCCCGTGCCTCCTGCAGGTAGTGGCAGGCGTCGTGGTACGCCTCGGTGGCCGGCCGTTGGGCGTGTTCCTCCAAGGTGCGGTAGAGCTCGCGCAGCACCTTGGGGGCGTCCGCCGGGGGTGGCTCCGGGGGGTCGGCCTCGCGGCTGTCGGTATCGATCACCGGCGTGACCAGCACCGCGTGGTGGGCGGTCATGGCGCGGCCGCTCTCGGTGATCAGGGTCGGGTGGGGCAGCCCGGCCTCGTCGCAGGCCGCTTTGAGGGCGGCCACCACGTTGTGGGCGTACTCGGTGATGCTGTAGTTCATCGAGCAGAACGCGCGCGAGCGGGTGCCCTCGTAGTCCACCCCCAGGCCGCCGCCGACATCCACCTTGTTTACCGGTGCCCCCAGGCGGCGCAACTCGGTGTAGAAGCGCGCCCCCTCGGAGAGGCCGGCGCGGATGTCGTGGACATTGGCGATCTGTGAGCCCAGGTGAAAGTGGAGCAACTCCAGGTGCTCAAGGAGCGCGGCCTCGTGCAGCTCCTCCACCACGGCCAGGGCGTCGGCGGCGGTCAGGCCGAACTTGGAGCGCTCGCCGCCGGTGTTCTGCCACTTGCCGGCCCCCATGGAGGCCAAGCGCACGCGCAGACCGAGCCGCGGCGCGACGCCGAGCCGGCGCGCCTCGCGGATGATCAGCCGCGCCTCGGAGCGCTTCTCCAAGACCAGGTGGACCTGCAGGCCCAGCTGCAGTCCGCGCAGCGCCAGGCGGACGTACTCCGGATCCTTGTAGCCGTTGCAGATCACCGTGCCTCCGGCGGGCGCCAGTGCCAGTACCGCCATCAGCTCCGGTTTACTGCCGGCCTCCAGCCCGACGCGCTCGCCGTCGCCAACGATCTCCTGGATCACCGAGCGTTGCTGATTGACCTTGACCGGGTAGACGGGCCGGTACGCGCCCCGGTAGCCGGCCTCGGCCATCGCCTCGCCAAAGGCGGCGCAGAGGGCGTCAACGCGGTCGCGCAGGATCGCCGGGAAGCGGATCAGCACCGGCGGCGATACGCCCTGATCGGGCAGGTCGGCGACGATCCGGCGCAGATCAACGGCCGGACCACGCCCGCGGTGGGGGCGGACCTGCAGCCGCCCCGCCGCCGAGATGTCGAAGTACCCCTCGCTCCAGCGCGGGACGTTGTAGACCTCGCGGCCGGGTCGGTTGCTCCAGTCGTCGCTCATCGGCCCGTCTGCGGCTGTGGCGGAGAGACTGCGGCGCAACGCGCCACACTGCCCCGGGATGGTAACATTCGCGCATCCGCAGCGAGCGGAGCCGAACTACAACCCCACTGGCGGAGGCGCGATGCGCGAGGGATGGTTTACTGAAGCGGTCGAGGACGAGGGCGTGGCCTTCTCCCTGGCCATCGATGACAGGGTCCACGAGGAGCAGAGCGAGTATCAGCACATCGAGGTCTACCGGACCCGGCGTTGGGGGCGGCTGCTGGTCCTCGACGGCTGCGTCATGCTCACCGAGCGCGACGAGTTCCTGTACCACGAGATGATGGCCCACCCGGCGCTCTTCGCCCACCGCGAGCCGCGGCGCGTGGCCATTGTCGGCGGCGGTGACTGCGGCATCCTGCGCGAGGTGCTGCGCCACCCCGGGGTCGAGCACGCCCTGCAGGTGGAGCTCGACGAGCGGGTGACCCGGGTCGCCGAGACCCACTTCCCGGACCTGTGCGTCGCCAACGACGACGAGCGCGCCGAGTTGCGCTTCACCGACGGCCTGCGCTGGATCCGCGAGGCCGAGCCCGAGTCGTTGGATGTGGTCATCGTCGACAGCACCGATCCGGTCGGTCCGGCGGCGGGCCTGTTCACGCGGGAGTTCCTCAGCGACGTGCGCAGCGCCCTGGGGCCCGGGGGGATCGTGGTGCAGCAGAGCGAGTCACCGCTGCTCCACCGCGATTCGGTCATCGCCCCGTTGCACCGCGCCGCCGGCGAGGCCGGCTTCGACGGCGTGCACACGCTGACCTTCCCGGTGCCCAGTTACCCCTCGGGCTGGTGGTCCGCCACGCTGATGGTCAACGGCGGTGACCCGCGCAACTTCCGCGAGGCCGACTCGGAGGAGAAGCCCTTCGAGACTCGCTACTACAATGCCGACATCCACCGGGCCGCCCTGGCGGTGCCGGAACTGCTCAAGTAGGCCCGCCGCCCCTGCGGCAGGCGCCCGGCGGCGGGCGCCTACCGCAGGCGGTCCAGGCGCAGGCGTTCGCGCTCGTCGAACAGCCGCCGGGCGGCGAACCAGACTGCTGCCAGGGTGCCGAAGCCTGTACCGACGGTGATCAGGAACATGATCAGGATCTGGTACTTCACCGCCTCCATCGGTGGTGCCCCGGCCAGGATCTGACCGGTCATCATGCCGGGCAGGCTGACGATCCCCGCCGCCGCCATGGCGTTGATCATCGGGATCATCCCCGAGCGCATGGCGTCGCGGCGGATCTGTTCCACTGCCACGCCCCACGGCTCCCCGAGCGCGAGCCGGGCCTCGATGACGTCGCGCTGCTGCCAGGCGCCGTCGGTCAGTCGGTCCACCGACAGGGCGATGCCGTTCATGGTGTTGCCCAGCAGCATGCCCAGCAGCGGGATAGCGTACTGCGGCTGATACCAGGGCTGCGGTTGCACCAGGGCGATCAGCGCCAGCACCGCCACGCTGAACGAAGACAGGAACATCGCCGCCGTGCCCAGGCCGAAACCCCAGAAACCGGCGAAGCGCCGCTTCTGCCGGGCCATCACCTCATAGCCGGCGACCAGCAGCATGACCACGCCCATCAGCGCCACCCAGTAGAGCGTGGCGTGGGCGAAGAGCGTCTCCAGGACCAGGCCGACGAGCAGTAGCTGGATCACCGTGCGTGCTGCGGCGATCAGCAGTGAGCGCTCCACCCCCAGGCGCCCGGCCCACGAGAACCCGGCCAGGGCCACCACCAGGACGCCGGCGATGACCAGATCCAGCGGTTCGAGGCGGATCAGTTCCTGGGTCACGGCGCCCCCTCCTCGGCGATTCCGTCGCGGATGGTAAAGCGGTGGGCGTCCAGGCGGCGGACCTGCTCCGGGTCGTGGGTGACCCAGACGATGGCCAGCCCGCGCCGGCGCTGCTCACCGATTACCCGCTCCACGGCCTCGGTGGTGGCCGTATCCAGGTTGGCGGTGGGCTCATCGAGGAGCAGCACCCGTGGCTGCAGGGCCACCGCCCGGGCCAGGCCCAGGCGGCTGCGCTCGCCGGTGGACAGCCGCCGCACCGACCACTGCGCCACGTCGGCATCGAAGCCGAGTTCGGCCAGGGTATCGCTCTCCACGGCGGCCAGGTGCTCGCCCACGGTCTCGGCCCACCAGGCGCAGTCGGCGGCCAGGTAGATGACCCGGCGACGCCACGCGTGGCCGGTGTAGGCGTCCCGCGGGCTGCCGTCCAGGTGCACCGCGCCGTCATTGGGGTCGAGGTCGGCGATGGCGCGCAGCAGCCGGCTCTTGCCCGAGCCGGAGGGGCCGGCGAGGGCGGCGCAGCCCCCGGCCGGCACCGCCAGCCGTGGCCAGGCCGCCACCGCGCAGCGCAGATCGCGGACCGTCAGGCGTGGCTCGGCAGCCAAGCCGACGCCCTAGAGCGGCAGGCTGGCGCCGATGCCAAAGGAGACATCGGGGCTGGCGTCGTAGAGCCCCAGACCGACGTAGGGGCGCAGGTGGAGCTGCTCGACCTGCAGCCCGGCGCCGACAATCAGGTCCATGTGGTTGGAACCGGTGGGGTTCTCGTCGCCGCGCAGCTCGAAGTTGAGGTTGGTGCCGGTATCCAGGGGGTGGGCGTAGCCAATGCCCCAGCTGGCGTAGGTGCCGCCGACGTCCTCATCCTGGATGGTGTAGCCCAACTCGCCGTAGACCAGCCCCGGACCCAGGTCGCGCTGCATGGGCAGGTTCACGTAGAAGTCCAGGCCGTCGTTGGGGTAGGGGGCCACGTCGTCGGCCCCGCCGGCGCGGGCGCCGAGTTCCAGGGCGAAGTGCCGGTTGAGCTGGAGCTTGGCGAAGCCGGTAATCCCCTCCAGGCCGGAATCCTCCGGGGCGCCGTCGTCGTCGTCGGAGTTGCTGACGAAGCTGAAGTAGGCGCCGTACTCGAAGTCGTCGGTGAGCCCGTAGCGGAAGCCCAGCGGGCCGAGGCGCAGGGTGTCGTAGTCGCTATTCTCGTTGCCGGGACCCGGGACCTGGACACGAGCCTCGCGCCCGAACTCATAGGCCGCGTGGCCGAAGAGCTCGGTGTTGTCGGTGCCGATTACCGGGACGCTGGAGAGGGTGATCGGCCGGTGGTCGGCGGCGCTGGCGACCGAGGCGCCGGCCACGGCGGCGACGGCGCAGGTCCACGGGATCCACTTGGAATGCATGGTTTTTCTCCTCGGAACGGGGACTTGGATGCTGGCACGCAGCGTACAGGATAGCGGTTCCGTCTACCCCCGTAGCAAAGAAAAGCGGGCGCCGAAGCGCCCGCAAGGTCTCCCGTTCGGGAGAGGAGGAGAGGATCGGTTGCCCTATTTGCGACCGGCGGTGAAGTCCGGGTAGGCCTCCATCCCGCACTCGGTCACGTCCATGCCCTTCTGCTCGTCTTCCTCTTTGGCACGGATGCCCAGGGTGAAGCGCAGGATCAGCCAGACCACCAGGCTGGCCAGGAAGACGAAGGTGAAGATGGACAGGATCCCGGCGATCTGGGCGCCGAAGGTGGCGTCCGGGTTGGAGAGCAGCACCGCCAGGATACCCCAGATGCCGGCCGTGCCGTGGGCCGAGATCGCGCCCACCGGGTCGTCGATCTTCAGCTTGTCGAGGGCGACGATGGAGAAGACCACCAGGACGCCGCCGACCCCGCCGATGATCGCGGCGAGCAGGGGCGAGGGAGTGTCCGGCCCGGCGGTGATCGAGACCAGACCGGCGATGGCGCCGTTGAGGGCCATGGTCAGGTCGGCCTTGCCAAACAGGGCGCGGGCCAGAAGCAGGGCGGCGACGACACCGCCGGCGGCGGCCAGGTTGGTGTTCATGAAGATCGTCGCCACCGCGTTGGCCGCACCCGCCGACGAGACCGACAGCTCCGAGCCGCCGTTGAACCCGAACCAGCCAAGCCAGAGGATGAAGGTGCCCAGGGTAGCCAGGGGCAGGTTGGCGCCGGGGATGGCCCGCACCTCGCCGCGGGGGCCGTACTTGCCCTTACGCGCACCCAGGACCAGGACACCGGCCAGGGCTGCCGAGGCACCCGCCATGTGGACGATGGCCGAGCCGGCGAAGTCCGAGAACCCCATCTGGTCGAGGAAGCCGCCGCCCCAGCTCCACAGCCCCTGGATCGGGTAGATGAAGCCAGTGAGCACCACGGCGAAGATCAGGAAGGACCAGAGCTTCATCCGCTCGGCCACGGCACCCGAGACGATGGACATGGCCGTGGCCACGAAGACCACCTGGAAGAAGAAGTCCGAGAAGTAGGACTCCGTCGCCTCGCCGCTGCGCGCCATCTCGGCGGTGACCGGCTCGCTGGCAGGCAGCAGGAAGCTGAAGGTGGGCAGCAGACTGCCCGAACTCTCGTACATCAGGTTCCAGCCGATGAGCATGTACATGATCACGGCGATGGAGTAGAGCCCGATGTTCTTGGTCAGGATCTCCGTGGTGTTCTTGGCGCGCACCATCCCGGCCTCGAGCATGGTGAACCCGGCGGCCATCCACATGACCAGTGCGCCCGAGAGCAGGAAGTAGAAAGTATCGAGGGCGTAGGCAAGTTCGACTACGTCTTCCATGGTTCAGGTCCTCTGCGTTGAGTGGGGGCGGGCCGGTTACAGCGCGTCCGTGCCGGTATCGCCGGTGCGGATGCGGATGGCCTGCTCGACGTCGAAGACGAAGATCTTGCCGTCGCCGATCTTGCCGCTGTTCGCGGCCTGGCGGATGGCGTCACAGGCGCGGTCCACTAGACTGTCGTCGATGGCGATCTCCAGCTTCATCTTGGGCAGGAAGTCGACCACGTACTCGGCACCGCGGTAGAGTTCGGTGTGTCCCTTCTGACGCCCGAAGCCCTTCACCTCGGTGACCGTGATACCTTGGACCCCGATGGCGGAGAGCGCTTCGCGGACGTCATCGAGCTTGAAAGGCTTGATGATTGCCGTTACCAATTTCATGAGCGTCGTCCTCGTTGTACGCGTTGTACGGAGCCGCAGCGGCGAGTGGATGCGGCTGCGGTCATCAGGGATGTTGCAGGAGGCGTGCCAGGGCCCCGGGGCGACGGCGAAACCGCGCCACACCGGGGGGAACAGACCGGCGGCCCGGTGACCCCTGCACCAGTCGGGGGCGGAAATGGCGCCGCTGCACGGTTTCGGTGCGTGACCACAGGGTTGGAAAGGCGATGATCGATCAGAAAACCATCGACGAACTGGCGCAGAAGCTCACGGCAAGCCTGCCGGCCGGCGTGCGCGAGTTCCACGACGAGGTGGAGAAGAACGTCCGCGCCTCGCTGCAGGCCGGCTTCTCGCGGCTGGATCTGGTGACCCGCGAGGAGTTCGACGCCCAGGCCAAGGTTCTGGCACGGACCCGGGCCCAGCTCGAGGAACTCAACCGCCGCGTTGCCGAGCTGGAGAAGGCCCAGGGCGGTGGCCCGGGCGGTCCTGCCGGCGGCAGCGACGGCTAACCGGCGGGGCGCTATGCCCCGCTGACCGTCGCGTGTGCCCCACGAACCAGGGAGGGTTCCATGGCACTGGCTGTAACCCGGGCGCGGGCGGCGCTCGGCGTGTCGGCCCCCGAGGTCCGGGTGGAGGTCCACCTGGCGCCGGGGCTGCCTGCGTTCTCACTTGTCGGCCTGCCGCGGGCCGAGGTGCGCGAGGCCCGGGACCGGGTCCGCAGCGCCATCATCAACAGCGGCCTGCAGTTCCCCGTCGGCCGCGTCACCGTCAATCTGGCCCCCGCGGACCTGCCCAAGGGCGGGGGCCGGTTCGATCTAGCCATCGCCGTCGGCGTCCTGGCCGCCTCGGGGCAGGTCCACGGCGAGCTCGATTCGCTGGAGTTCATCGGCGAGCTGGCCCTCGGCGGCGAGCTCCGTGAGGTGGGTGCGACCCTGCCGGCGGCCCGCGCCGCCCGCGACGCCGGCCGGCGGCTGATCATCCCCGTCGGCGACGGCGCCGAGGCCGCCCTGGTCCATCCGCAGGGGGCAATAGCCGCGCAGCGGCTGCTGGCGGTCCTCGACCACCTGGACGGCCGTGATCCACTGCCCCCGGTGGGGTCGGCAGCGGCGGCCGAGCAGCGGCCCCGGGGTCCGGATCTGGCCGAGGTCCGCGGTCAGGCCGGACCGCGCCGGGCGCTGGAGGTGGCCGCCGCCGGCGGCCACAACCTGCTGCTCAGCGGGCCGCCGGGCACCGGCAAGAGCATGCTCGCCGAGCGGTTGCCGGGTTTGCTGCCGCCGCTGCCGGAGGCCGAGGCGCTGGAGGCGGCCGCGGTGCGCTCGGTCAGCGGCGCGGGGGTGGATCCGGCCACCTGGCGGGTGCCGGCCTTTCGCGCTCCGCACCACACCGTCTCCGCCGCCGCCCTGATCGGTGGCGGGCAGCCGCCGCGTCCCGGCGAGGTCTCCCTGGCCCACCGCGGTGTGCTCTTCCTCGACGAATTCCCGGAGCTGCCGCGCAACGCCCTGGAGGCGCTGCGCGAGCCCCTACAGGCCCGGCAGGTGAGTATCGCCCGCAGCAACGCCCGGGTGACCTACCCGGCGGCGTTCCAGCTGGTCGCGGCGATGAACCCCTGCCCCTGCGGCTACCACGGCGATCCGCGCGGGGTGTGTCGCTGTACGCCGGAACAGGTGGCGCGTTACCGCGACCGGATGACCGGCCCCCTGCTGGATCGCTTCGACATCGCCGTGGAGGTGCCGCGGCTCAGTGCCCGGGAACTGACCGCCGCGCCGGCGGCCGAGCCGAGCGGTGTGGTGGCCGAACGGGTGGCTCGGGCCCGTGAGCGGCGGCGGCAGCGCTCCGGGGTGATCGCTGCCGAACTGGCCGGAGAGGCCCTCGAATCGGCCTGCGCACTGGTGCCAGAGGCCGAGGCGACGCTGGAGCGGGCCACCGAGGTTATCGGCCTGTCGCCGCGCGGGCACCACCGCCTGCTGCGGGTGGCGCGGACGCTGGCCGATCTCGACGAGGTCGACCCCATCGAGGGGCGCCACGTGGCCGAGGCGGTCGGGCTGCGGCGGGGGCTGGAGGAGCGTGGCGGGGCGGGGTAACCCGACCGGAGGCGCCGGCCGGCGCCCCCGGGTGCAGGGGGGTGCGGCTAGAAGGAGCGGGATACGGTGAAGGCCACCTGGGTCTCTTCGTCGGCGTCATCCGCCTCGTCGGAGCTGTTGTAGGTGCCCACCAGGCTGAGATCGAGCGTGCCGTACTCGTAACCGACGCCCAGGGCGGCATCGAAGCCGTCAGCATCGGTGTCGGAGTCGATGACCAGATAGCCGAGGTGGGCCATGGCGTAGAAGCCGGCGGCCAGCGGCGTCATCCAGTTGGTCTCCAGATAGACGGAGCTCTCGTCGGAATCGAAGTAGTCATCCGAAATGTGGGCGTAGAAGTCCGCCTCCACCTCGCCGAAGGCGGTGCCAGCTCCGGCGTAGATCTCGACGGTGTTATCGTCGGTGTCCTCGGGGTAGGTGTAAAAGACCAGGCCAACATCACCCCAGATGTCCGGGGTCAGGTCGAAGCCGAAGCCGCCGTAGTAGTCCATCTCAAGAGCTGCAGCAGCGTCAGGCCCCAAGCTCGACGCCCAGGTGCCGACGTACGCCCCGGAGGCGTGGTCTAGGTCGAAGCCACCCTGGACGGCCGGCTCCTCGTCGCTCTCGGAGAAGCCGCGGAAGAGGTAGTTGGAGGTGATCGCCACGTTGGAGGAGAGGCTCCAGCCGGCGCCGATCTCCTCGGCCTGGGCGTTGGCGGAGAGGCCGAGGAGCAGGCCGCCGGCGGCGGCTAGCGGGAAAGGCTTTTTCATGGTCGGGCACCTTATGCTGTATCCGTGGGTCAGGGGCGGCCACCGCCACGGGCGGCGCGCGCCGGGTTCTCATGCAGGGGGTGTGCCAGGTCGGGCCGTGCTAGATGGAACAAGGGGTTAAGCGGGAGGTCGGGTGCCGCGCCCGCGCGCGGCGGCGTGCCTGCACCAGGAGCGGACGGCGCGCGCACCGAAGGGGTGCGCGCGTTGTGCGTGGTTGCAGCCGGGCCCGACCGGCAGGAAGAATAGCCTCTTTTCGAAACGGACGACGCGAGGGGGTAGGAATGCACCAGGTGTTGCTGTCGACGCACGCGCTGGCCGCCGTGGTCAGTCTCGGTCTGTTTATCGCCCGGGGGATCCTGATGTTCCGTGGCTCTGCAGCGCTCGAGAACAAGGTCCTGCGGGTGGCGCCGCAGGTCGCCGACACCGTGCTGCTGCTGACGGCAGTGGTGCTGATGGTGATGATCGCCCAGTACCCCTTCGTCGACGGCTGGCTCACCGTCAAGCTGCTCGGACTGATCGCCTACATCGTCCTCGGGGTGATCGCCCTGCGCCGAGGCCGCACCCGGCAGATCCGCATGGCGGCGTTCATCGGCGGCATCGCCGTCTTCGGCTACCTCTACCTCTACAGCATCACCCGCGAGCCGCTGCTGATCGTCGGCCTGGGCTGATCCGGATGGCCCCGGGCGCTGCTATAGTGTCCGGGGCAGCGAACGGAGCCGGATCATGCGTCTAACCCGACACAGCGACTACGCCCTGCGGGTCCTGCTCGCCCTTGGGGCGGCACAGGGCGAGCTGGTCACCATTGGCGCGATCGCGGAGCGCTTTGACATCTCGCGCAACCACCTGATGAAGGTGGTCAACCGGCTGGCTGCCCACGGCTTCGTGGAGACCGTCCGCGGCAAGCGTGGGGGGATCCGGTTGGCCCGCCCGCCGGAGGCGATCGCCCTGGGTGAGCTGCTGCGGCGCACCGAGGAGGACTTCACCCTGGTGGAGTGCTTCCGGGACGAGGATCAGCGCTGCCGGATCGAGGGCAACTGCGCCGTGCGCGCCGTACTCGACGAGGCGCTGCACGCCTTCCTGGCGGTGCTGGATCGCTACACCCTGGCCGATCTGCTGCACAACCGCGGCGCCCTGGCCGTGGACCTCGATCTGATCGACCGCCGTGCGGCGGAGACCGGCTGAACGCAGCCCGGGGCTGTCGGGTCAAAGACAGGGAAGGAATTGGAGCGGGTGATGGGAATCGAACCCACATCGCCAGCGTGGGAAGCTGGAGCTCTACCATTGAGCTACACCCGCTGCGGACAGGTGAAATCATAGCGCTGCACGGCGCCGAGGACAACCGGTGCCGCAGTGCCGCAACCGCGTTAGACTATCCGCGATGAGTACAGCAACCAGCATACAGATCCAGGTCAACGGCGAGGGCATGACCCTCCCCGCCGGCGCCAGCTGCGCCGATGTTCTGCAGCGGCTCGGCGTCAGCGAGCAGCAGCGTCTGGCGGTGGAGGTTAACGAGACCATCGTCCCCCGCAGCCAGCTCGGTGATCACCAGCTGGCTGATGGCGACCGCATGGAGGTCATCCAGGCCATCGGCGGCGGCTGACCCGGTTCCCCTCAAAGCACGGAGTTCAAGACACAGATGGCGGATCGCGATCCCCTGGTCATCGCCGGGCGCGAGTATCACTCGCGCCTGCTGGTCGGTACCGGCAAGTACCGCGACATGGAGCAGGCCCGTGCGGCCATCGAGGCAAGTGGCGCCGAGATCGTCACCATCGCCCTGCGCCGCAGCAACATCGGCCAGAACCCGGACGAGCCCAACCTGCTCGAGGCCGTGCCGCCGGATCGCTACACCATCCTGCCCAACACCGCCGGCTGCTATACGGTGAAGGACGCGGTGCGCACCTGCCGCCTGGCCCGCGAGCTGCTCGACGGTCACAACCTGGTCAAGCTGGAGGTGATCGGCGACGAGCGCACCCTCTACCCGGACGTCCCCGGAACCCTCGAGGCCGCCGAGCAGCTGGTGGCCGAGGGCTTCGAGGTCATGGCCTACACCAGCGACGACCCGATCACCGCCAAGCGGCTCGAGGAGATCGGCTGCGTCGCCGTGATGCCCCTGGCCGCGCCGATCGGCTCCGGGCTCGGCATCCAGAACCGCTACAACATCCTGGAGATCGTCGACCGCCTGGAGGTTCCGGTCCTGGTGGACGCCGGCGTGGGCACCGCCTCCGACGTGGCCGTCGCCATGGAGCTCGGCTGTGACGCCGTGCTGCTCAACACCGCCATCGCCGGCGCGCGGGATCCGGTGCTCATGGCCTCGGCCATGCGCAAGGGCGTGGAGGCCGGCCGCGAGGCCTACCGCGCCGGCCGTATCCCGAAACGGCGTTACGCTGCCGCGTCGTCGCCTGAGGAAGGGACCTTCTTCGAGTGAGCCAGCTGCGACTGACCCGCACCTTCGTCCGTCGCGAGGGGCGCCTGACGCAGGGGCAGCAGCGCGCGCTGGAGCAGCTGTGGCCGGGCTTCGGCATCGATGTGCCGGAGCAGGGCGTTCTCGACCTCGACGGGCTCTTCGGCCGCACGGCGCCACGCGTCCTGGATATCGGCTTCGGCGACGGCGAGGCCCTGGTGGAGATGGCTGCCGCCGATCCCGGGCGCGACTATCTGGGCGTCGAGGTCCACCGCCCGGGGGTGGGCCACTGCCTGCTTTGCGCCGAGCAAGCGCAAGTGGAGAACCTGCGCGTGGCCACCGTGGACGCCGTGGAGCTGGTCCGCCACCACCTCCCGCCGCGGAGTCTGGCGGCGGTGCACATCTTCTTCCCCGACCCTTGGCCGAAGAAGCGCCACCACAAGCGGCGGATCGTCCAGCCGGCTTTCCTCGATCTGCTGGCCGAGCGGCTGGTACCCGGCGGTACCCTGCATCTGGCCACTGACTGGGCCGACTACGCCGAGTGGATGCTCGATACCGTCGAGCCCGACGAGCGCTTCGAGAACACCTGCGGCCCGCGGGCTTTCATCCCGCCCCCGCCGCCTCGCCCGCAGACCAAGTTCGAGCGGCGCGGTCTGCGCAAGGGGCACCAGGTCCACGACCTGATCTATCGCCTCCGGCCCGCCGACGCCGGATAGGCGGGGGCGGGCGGCGGATTACCCGCGGGAGGGGGCCGGGTCGTCGCTGAGTCCGCTCTGGCGTAGCAGCGGTTCGATGCTCGGCGGCCGGCCGCGGAAGCCCTGGAACAGCTCCCGGGCCGGGGCCGCACCGCCCATTTCCAGGATGTTCTCGGCCAGCGACTGGCCCACGCTGCGCTCGAGCAGCCCCTCCTCGCGAAAGCGCTCGAAGGCGTCCGCGGAGAGCACCTCCGCCCACTTGTAGCTGTAGTAGCCGGCGGCGTACCCGCCGGCGAAGATGTGCGCGAAGCTGTGCGGGAAGCGCTGCCAGGCCGGCGGGTGGACCACCGCCACGCGCCGGCGGACATCCTCAAGGGTGCTCAGGATGCCGGCCGCCTCCGGGGCGTCCCGGCGCTGGTGGAGTTCCAGATCGAACAGTGAGAACTCCAGTTGGCGGAGCATCTGCAGCCCGGCCTGGAAGTCGCGGGAGGCCCGCAGCCGTTCGAACAGTGGCTGCGGGAGTGGCTCGCCGGTCTGGTGGTGAGCGGCCAGCAGATCCAGCCCCTCGCGTTCCCAGCACCAATTCTCCAGCAGCTGGCTGGGCAGCTCGACCGCATCCCACTCGACCCCGTGGATCCCCGCCACCGGGCGCCAGTCTTGGCGGGTGAGCAGGTGGTGCAGGGTGTGGCCGAACTCGTGGAACAGGGTGACCACCTCGTCGTGGGTCAGCAGCGCTGGCTCACCCTCGGCGGTGGGCATGAAGTTGCAGGTCAGGAAGGCCACCGGGGGCTGAACGCCGTCGCCGCGGCGGCGCCGGCTGCAGCACTCGCCCATCCAGGCGCCGCTGCGCTTGCCCGTGCGTGCGTAGAGGTCGGCGTAGAGGCCGCCGCGCGCGGCCCCGTCGGCATCGAGCAGCTCGTAATAGCGGACATCCGGGTGCCAGCTCTCGACGTCGTTGCGGAGCCGGAAGCGGACCCCGAACAACCGCTCGGCGATCGTGAACAGCCCCTCGACAACGTGCTCGGCCGGGAAGTACGGGCGCAGCGTCTCGTCGGAGAGCTGGAAGCGCTCCTCGCGAAGCCGCTCGCTGTAGTAGGGGACGTCCCAGACCTCCAGGTGATCGATCCGGTCGCGCTCGTAGGCGAAGCGCTGCAGCTCGTCGAACTCGTCCTGGGCGCGTGGGCGGGCGCGCTCGGCCAGATCGGTGAGGAAGCGGTGCACCTCCTCGGGGGAGTCGGCCATGCGCCGTGCCAGGGCCTGGTGGGCGTAGCTGGGGTAGCCAAGCAGATCGGCCTGCTCGGCGCGCAGGCGCAGGATCTCCTCCATCACCGGGGTGTTGTCGTAGTGCCCGGCGTGGGGGCCGGCGTCGGAGGCCCGTGTGGCGTGGGCGGTGTAGACCTCGCGGCGCAGTTCGCGGTCCTCGGCGTGCTGTAGCACGGCCAGCACGCTGGGCATCTGCAGGGTCAGGCGGTAGCCACTGACGCCGGCCTCGGTCGCCGCCTGGCGGGCCATGGAGCGGGCCGAGCCGGGCAATCCGGCCAGTGCCGCCTCGTCCACGTCCAGGTGCCAGGCCTGGGTGGCGTCGAGCACGTTCTCTTGAAAGCGGGCACCGAGCTCGGCCAGGCGCTGTGCGTTGGCCCGGAACCGGCTGCGTGCCGGCTCTTCGAGCCCCACACCGGCGAGTTCCAGATCGCGCAGGGTGTCGGCGATCACCTTGCGCTGCGCTGGATCCAGGCCCAGCGCAGCGGCGCGTTCCGAGAGATCGTGGATCGCCCGGTAGAGCCGCGGATCCTGGCCCTGCTCGGCGTAGTGCGCGCTGAGTGCCGGGAGGGCGGCGTTGTAGGCCTGGCGCAGCTCCGGCGAATCGGCCACGGCGTGCAGGTGGGCGACCGGTGCCCAGACCCGGGCCAGCCGGTCGTCGGCCTCCTCCAGGGGCAGCATCAGGCCCTCCCAAGTGTAGGGCGGGCCGGCTGCTAGGGCCGTCTCGAGGGCCTCGCGGCTGCCCTCGATGAGGGTCTCCACAGCGGGCTCGACATGCTCGGCGCGGATGCGTGGAAACGGCGGCAGCAAGTGATCGTCAAGCAGCGGGTTTTGCGACATATCACCACCTCAGCAGCGGACGCGTTACACTCTAGCACGCGTGCGGCGAACGATCCCTGCACCGGATCCGGGGGAGCGGGGGGTTCGCCCGATGCCGGTTTTCGAGGAGGGTCCATGACGGACGAGTACGATCTGATCGTCATCGGTGGCGGCAGCGGTGGCATGGCCACGGCGCGTCGCGCTGCGGCTCACGGGGCCCGCGTGGCCATGGTCGAGCGCGACCGGCTCGGTGGCACCTGCGTCAATGTCGGCTGCGTGCCCAAGAAGGTCATGTGGTACGCCAGCGAGACGGCCGCCGCGCTCGAGCGCGCCGCCGACTTCGGCTTCAGCCTGGGGCAGGCCCCCGGCTTCGACTGGGCGGCCCTGTGCCGGGCCCGCGACGCCTATGTCGAGCGGCTCAACGGGATCTACGCCACCAACGTCGAGCGTGCCGGGATCGAGCTCTACCGGGGCACCGGGCAGCTGCGTGACGCCCACACCGTCGAGGTGGACGGCCGAGCCCTGCACGGGCGCTACATCCTCCTCGCCCCCGGCGGGCGGCCGAGCCGGCCGGAGATCCCCGGGGCCGAGCACGGCATCGACTCCGACGGTTTCTTTCAACTCCGTGAGCAGCCCCGTCGGGCCGTGGTCGTCGGGGCCGGCTACATCGCCGTGGAGCTGGCCGGCGTGCTGCACCACCTGGGCACCGAGACCACGCTGACCGTGCGTCGGGATGGTCCCCTGCGCGGCTTCGACCCGCTGCTGCGCGAGGCCCTGGCCGAGAGCCTGGAGGTGGACGGCTTCGACCTGCGCACCCACTTCGTCCCCGCCGCCTGCGAGCGCCAGGCGGACGGCAGGTACACCCTGGTGGCCGAGGACGGCCGGCGCATCGAGGGCGTCGATACCGTCATCTGGGCCATCGGCCGCGATGCCGCCACCGGCGGCCTGGGTCTTGAGCGTGCCGGTATCACCCCACGGGCCGACGGCACCATCCCGGTGGACGACTACCAGCGCACCGAGGTGGATTCGGTGCTGGCCGTGGGTGATGTCACCGGCAACGACTTCCCGCTCACCCCGGTGGCCATCGCCGCCGGGCGGCGCCTGGCCGATCGGCTCTTTGCCGGCCGGAGCGATAGCCGCCTGGATTACCGGGATATTCCGTCGGTGGTCTTCACCCACCCGCCGCTGGGTACCGTGGGCATGACCGAGCCGGAGGCCGAGGCCGCCTACGGCGCCGACCAGGTCACCTGCCACCAGACCCGCTTCTTCCCCATGAACTACGCGCTGGCGCCGCAGGCGGTGAAGCGGCGCACGGCCATGAAGCTGGTGACCGTCGGTGCCGAGCAGCGGGTGGTCGGTGTGCACCTCTTCGGCGAGGGCGCCGACGAGATGCTCCAGGGCTTCGCCGTGGCGGTGCGCATGGGGGCGACCAAGGCCGATTTCGACAACACGGTGGCCATTCACCCCACCAGCGCCGAGGAACTGGTGACCCTGTAATCAAACGGGAGCCGACATGATCCGCGAATTCGGAGGCATCCGCCCGCAGCTCGGTCCCGGGGCCTGGGTCGATGCCACGGCCCTGGTCATCGGCGACGTGACCCTCGAGGAGGAGGTCTCGGTCTGGCCCACGGCCGTCCTGCGCGGGGACGTCCACCGCATCGAGGTCGGTGCGCGCACCAACATCCAGGACGGCGCGGTGGTCCATGTGGCCCACGACGGTCCCTACTGCCCCGGCGGCTTCCCGGCGCTGATCGGTGCCGAGGTGACGGTGGGCCACAAGGCGGTGATCCACGCCTGCCGTGTGGGTGATCATTGCCTGGTGGGGATCGGCTCGGTGATTCTCGATGGGGCCGTGGTCGGCGCCGAGAGCATCATCGGGGCCGGCGCCCTGGTGCCGCCGGGCAAGGAGCTGCCCGGGGGCTACCTCTACCTGGGTAATCCGGCCAAGCCGGTGCGCGAGCTGACCGACGCCGAGCGCGAGCACCTGCGCTACTCCGCCAACCACTACGTGGGCCTGAAAGAGCGACACCGCGGCAGCGCCTAGGCGCCGCGCGGTGTCCGTTCATCCCGTGGCCCGGCGGAGCGCGGCTCCGGCGCCCGCGGGCTAGCCGAGCAGGCCGAGGCTGTTGGCGAAGACCACCAGGATCGCTGCCGGCACGATGTAGCGCACCAGCACCAGCCAGGTCCGGTACAGCCACCCGGGCAGCGCTAGCTCCTCGCCGGTGACGCTGCGCGGCAGCACCCAGCCGGCGAACACCGCCATCAGCAGGCCGCCGAGCGGCAGCATGATGCTGGTGGAGAGGTACTCGGCCAGCTCCTGGAAGTTCAGGCCGGCGATGGTGAACCCGGCCCAGACGTTGAATGCCAGCAGCGAGCCGATGCCCACCAGCCAGGCCG
The DNA here is from genome assembly GCF_022228075.1 of Halorhodospira sp. 9628. Taxonomy (NCBI): domain Bacteria; kingdom Pseudomonadati; phylum Pseudomonadota; class Gammaproteobacteria; order Chromatiales; family Ectothiorhodospiraceae; genus Halorhodospira; species Halorhodospira sp. 9628. Next base: position 140,610 of record NZ_JAJNRF010000005.1, on the reverse strand, counting down.
CGGCAGCCACCGCTGCGGCCGCCTTGGGCCGCCTCCAGCCGCGCGTCTCCACCAAGTAGGCCGTGGCCGGCTCCATGATGGAGATCGCCGAGGTGAGCGCGGCGAAGGAGAGCAGCAGGAAGAACAGCGTGCCGAACAGCGCGCCAAGCGGCATCTGCCCGAAGCCGTAGGAGAGGGTCACGAAGACCAGGCCCGGCCCACTGTCCGGATCGAGCCCGGCGGCCAGCACGATGGGGAAGATGGCCAGACCGGCGAGCAGCGCGATGACCGTGTCGGCGCCGGCGATCAGCCCGCTGTTGCCGGGGATCGAGGAGCGCTTGGACAGATACGAGCCGTAGGCCATGATCGCGCCAAGCCCTAGGCTGAGGGTGAAGAAGGCCTGGCCCATCGCCACCAGCACCGCATCGCCGCCGATGGCGCTGAAGTCCGGCGAGAACATGAAGTCCATCGCCTCGACGAACGCCCCGGCGCCCATGCCGTAACCGACCATCACCAGCAGCAGCAGGAAGAGGATCGGCATGAGCAGGCGCACCGCGCGCTCCAGGCCGTTCTGCACCCCGCGCAGGACGATGTAGGCGGTGGCCCCCATGAACAGGGTGTGCCAGAAGAGCATCTGCCACGGGCTGGCCAGCAGGTTGCCGAACACCTCCTCCACCTGGCTGGTCTCGGCGCCGGTGAAGGTGCCGGTGGCGGTGTAGGGGACGTAGGCGAGCGACCAGCCCGCCACCACCGAGTAGAAGGAGAGCACCAGGAAGCCGGCGCAGACCCCCAGCCAGCCAAGGATCTGCCACCAGCGTCCGCCGCCGTACTCGGCGGGCAGGGCGCGCATGGTGTTGATGGGGCTCTGGCGGCCGCGGCGGCCGATGAGGATCTCGGCCATCATCACCGGGATGCCGATGGCGAGGATGCAGGCCAGGTAGATCAGGATGAAGGCGCCGCCGCCGTACTCACCGACGACGTAGGGGAAGCGCCAGATGTTGCCCAGGCCCACGGCGGAGCCGGTTGCCGCCAGAATGAAGGCCCACCGCGATCCCCACTCTCCATGGATCGACTGCCGCAAATCCGTCATGGCCATGCTCCCCGTCGGAACTTGACGCGGGAGCGTAATACAGTTCCGCGGGCGGCAACAAACCCCTGCGCGTTATGCCGCAGGCAGCCGGACTGCCTCGGGCAGGCCCAGCTCCATGGCGATGGGCAGGTGGTCCGAGAGGGGATATTCCAGCACGCGGGCCCGCTGCACCCGGAGCGTGGAGCTGATCAGGATGTGATCGATGTTGTGGCGCGGGCGCCAGCTGGGGAAGGTGTGCAGCCCGTGGATGGGCTCGGAGAGGTCGGTGCGCCGCCCCAGGCGGTCGAGCTCCGGGCTGTCCGTCCGGCAGTTCAGGTCGCCCATGACGATCACGTGCCGGTGGGCGTTGACCAGCTCGGCCAGGAAGTCCATCTGCCGGATCCGGGTCCGCCGGCCCAGGGCCATGTGCACCTGGATGACATTCAGCGCCTCGCTGCCCGCGCCGAAACGGATCTGCAGTGCCCCGCGCCCGGGGATCAGCCCGGGCAGGCGGTGCTCACGGATCTCCGCCGGGCGGTAGCGGGCCAGCAGGCCGTTGCTCTGCTGTGCCAGGCGACCCATGTTGCGGTTGGTCTGGATGTACCAGTAGGGGAAATCCGCCTTGTAGGCCAGGTGCTCCACCTGGTTCATGAAGCCCGTGCGGAAGCTGCCGGCGTCCACCTCCTGCAGCCCGACCAGGTCGTAGGGCTCGATCCAGCCGCCGATGCGCTCGAGGTTCATCTGCCGCTGCCGGTCGGGCAGCACGTGCTTCCAGCCCCGCGTGAAGTAGTGGTGGTAGCGCGAGGTGGCGATGGCGTTCTGGATATTGTAGCTGACCACCCGGATGGTGGCCGGCGCCTCGGGCGAGAGCGTCGGGTGGAGGGTGGCGTAGACGCCCTCGCGCAGACGGTAGGAGATGTTGGTCATGGGTGCCGAAGCCTCGGGCGACGGAGTGGCGTCGTTCCTGCCGGGTATAAAAAAACCCGCCTACCCCCGCGGATGCGGGGGAGAGGCGGGCTTATCCGTGACCTGGTCGGGACAGCGAGGCGTTGCGATCACTCGTCGTCGTCGTCGAGGAGCGTCATGCTCGCCATGTAGGCGGAGACGGCCTCGATGTCCTCCTCGGTCATGCGACCGGCCGTGTCGCGCATCATGCGGTTGCGGTCGCTGGCGCGGTCCTCATTCTTGAACGCGGTCAGCGCATCGTTGAGGTAAACCTCCTGCTGACCGGCCACCGCGGCGAACTGGCCACCCTTGATGCCCTCGCCGTTGGGCCCGTGGCAGGAGGCGCAGGAGGGCACGTTCCGCTCGCCGATGCCGCTGTGGTAGATCTCACGGCCCTGCTCGGCCAGCTCCTCGTCCACGTCCTGTGCCGGCGGCGGGTCCTGCTTCTCGAGCCAGGCCGCCACGTTGCGGATGTCCTCATCCGAGAGCTCGGTGGCGTTGGGTGTCATCAGGAACTCCGGATCCCAGCGGTTCTCGTCCCGGAAAAGCTCCAGATGGTAGACGATGTAGTCCTTGTGCTGCCCGGCGTGGCTGGGCCACTCGGGGACATCGCTGACACCGGTGACACCGTGGCAGGCCAGACAGACCTCGTTGTTCAGCTGCTCGCCCGCATCCAGGTCGACCTCGGCCTGGGCGGTGGTCGCGCCGAGCGCGAGGGCGGCGACCGTAAAGCCGGTCAGGGTGCGCTTGTGCATGACTTGTGTTCGCTCCGCTAATGGAGTGGGCTTTCCTTGTGCGTACCTTGGACGCAGAACGCTGCCACTTATAGCAGCAGCGTCCGCAAGCGTCAATTTGTCCGGCCACGCGCAGACCGGCGACGATTCGCGCTGCCTATGAAACCATGAAAGGACCGAATCGTGACACAAGAGGCAGGCATGACAGCAGACCGTATCTACCGGCGGGCGCAATTCCGGCTCAGCGCGCCCACCCCGGCGGACCTCGGGCCGGACGAGGGGATCGAGGTGGCCTTCGCCGGGCGCTCCAACGTGGGCAAATCGAGCGTGCTCAACGCCCTGACCGGCCAGCGCAAGCTGGCGCGGACCAGCGGCACCCCGGGGCGGACGCAGACGATCAACTGCTTCGACCTCGACGAGACCCGCCGACTCATCGACCTGCCCGGCTACGGCTACGCCAAGGTGCCCCAGGCGGTGAAGCGGCGCTGGGAGCAGGCCCTGCCCGAGTACCTGCGCAACCGCCAGGCGCTCTACGGCGTGGTGGTGATCATGGATGTCCGCCACGCGCCCACCGAGCTGGACCTGCAGATGCTGCGCTGGTGCGCCGATGCCGGGCTGGTGCTCCACGGGGTGCTGACCAAGGCGGACAAGCTCAAGCGCGGCGCCGCCCGCAACCGCTTGCAGGCGGTGCGCCAGGCCGCTGCCGAGGCCGGCGTCACGCTGCCGAGCGTGCAGCTGTTCTCGGCGCTCAAGGGCGAGGGGATCGATGAGCTGACGGAGGTCCTCGATGCGTGGTTCGCGGTGGGGAACTCTTCGGCGTGACGGATGGTCGCACCTAGTGAGCGTCGCTGATGTGCGGTCCACAACCTCCTCTCTAGCGTGGCGCACACAACCCGGTTCCCCCCAAGGCCGGGTTGGCTGTTGCCCCGGATCCTCCCCCCAGGGTCCGGGGTTTTTTTTGACCGGTCGTGCCGCCGTCCATAAAAAAGGAGGCCCCATCCCTCCTGGATGGGGCCTCCCCATAGAGAGCCCGATAGGGGTTACACGGAGCCTTTACCAGTCAAGCTCCTCATCGCCGGCATCGGCGTCGTCGGCATCCTCGTCCCAGGGATCGATCTCGTCGTCCTGCTCCTCGAACTCGAGGCCGTCGTCGTCGAAGCCGTCATCCTCGAAGCCGTCGTCAGCCGGCTCCTCCCACTGGTCGTCTGCCTCGCCCTCGGTGTCGAACGCCATGGCGGCGGTGGAACCCATACCGACCATCAGGGCCAGGAGACCGGCGATCCAGTGCTTGTGTTGCATACGTGACCTCCGCTTTGGATTGCTTGGGTTGCCCGTCGTGATCAACCTCGATCACTCGCCCACTCACCAAGCACGGTGCGTGCCAACATGACCAAAACCCCGTCCGATCAGTGACCTGCGCGCTTCGTGGGTGGGTCTGGCCCACCGCGTGCAGCGGTCGGATGTCGTCTGAGGGCGACACCGCAAGGTGGGGTAGTGCCGTAACCTGCTGAATTGGGTTGTGACCGGCGTGTCGCCCGGAGGCGACATCTTCTAGAAGCGGAGGACGATGCCGCCGCGCAGTTGCCGTGTCTCGTAGCCCAGCGACAGACCGTCGGGCTCCGGGTCGGTGAGCAGGCCCTCGACCTGTACACCCAACCGGCCCGGGCCGCGGTAGCCGGCGATGACGCCGGCGGTAAAGCCCAGGTCGCGGTCTGAGGCGTCGTCTGCCGGCTGGATGCTGGTGCGCGTCAGTGCCACGTGCCAGCCGAGGAACCAGGGCGACTCACCGAGCAGTCGCCGCGCCTGGTAGTAGATGTCGGTCTGGTTGGCCTGCACCGACGCCCCGCCGGCGCCCTCCGGATGCGAGGCCGTCTGCGTGTAGGCCAGGCCGACCTCGAAGTCCCAGTACCGCCCGCGGTCGTTGATCACGTGGGCGCCATTGGCCAGGGCCAGGGTGTGCGCGGTGCCGGTCTCTGTGCCGTCGGCCACCTCGAGTGTGCCGGTGGCCACCGCCACCCGCCAGCCGTCGTCCAGCACGCCGCCGTAGGATCGCTCATCCCCGGCGCCGGCCGGGCCGCAGGCCACGAGCAAGCAGACCCAGACGGCTGGCCGCCACCCCCTCATGAGCAGGCTGCCTCTTCGGTCCGCTGCGGCGCCCCGGGGACCGGCATCGGGGTGGCGGATAGGGGCGGGTGCATCCTCATGGGCTGGCGCTCGTGGCAGTGGCACGGTGGATGGGCCGTGGGGCGTTCCGGGTGGACCCCGAGCCTATGCGCGGCAAGTGGCCCGTGCAACCGCAGGCGCCGCGATCAGGCGGGCGAGGCCTGGCCTGGGTACGGGGTCGGTGAGCGGCCCGGTGCTTCGCCGGCCCCTGGCCAGTGCACCGTGAATGTGGTCCCGGCTCCGGGCGTCGAGTCGCAGGCGACCTCGCCGCCGGCTTCCTCCACGTAGCGCCGAACCAGCGCCAGCCCCAGCCCGGTGCCGTCGGTGCGGCTGGTGGCAAAGGGCTCGAACAGCCGCTCGCGCAGCGACGGTGGGATGCCCGGGCCGTCGTCCGTCACCTCCAGAACCAGCGTGCCGCGCTCATCCACACGGGCATCCACCTGCACCCGGCCGCCGGCGGGCACGGCCTGGACGGCGTTGCGCACCAGATTGGCGTAGACGATGCGAAAGCCCCCGGGCAGCTCCACCGGGGCGTCGGCGATCTCCGCGCTCAGGTTCACACCCTTGGCCTGGGCCTCGTTGCGCAGCACCGTCGTCCAGCTCTGCAGGATCTCGGTTAGCGCGCCGCTGCGCCGCTCGCTGCTGCGCCCGCAGCCGAATGCCATGAAATCGTTGACCAGCTCGTGGATGTGATCCAGCGAGCGGAAGATCGCCTCCCGGTCTTCCGTCTCCAGCGGGGCGACCTCGCAGAGCAGGCGCACCGGCACGATGCTGTTCTTGATGTCGTGGGCCAGCTCGGTGGCCATTTCCCCCAGCGTGGATAGGGCCTGGAGCTTCTCCAGATGCTCGTGGAGCCTGCGGTATTCGCTCAGGTCGGTGATCTTGATCAGGATCAGCTCACCCAACACCCGGTAGGAGACCAGGGCGGGGCAATGTCGCCCCTCGAACGGGAGCTCCTGCTCGAAGGTGCCGGACCCGCTGCGCTCGATGCCGTTGCGGATGCGCAGCCATAGCCCGTTGCCGAGGATGTCCGGCACGCTGGCGCCCTGGCAGTCGGCGACCGGGCAGCTGGCGCAGCGCGTGCCGATGGCCGCGTTGCCGTGGCGGATGGTGCCGTGGGCATCGACCAACATGACCATGTCCTCGACACTGTCGAGCAGCCACTGCGAACGCCCCAGCTGGTCCACGGTGTTGAGCAGCTGCCGCTCGACGGTGTCGAGCTCGTCCTCGCCCGGCCTGGGGCGGGGGCTGCCCGGGCAGGGCGCCGGCTGCTCGCCACCGCCCTGGGCGCGCCGTGCGCGGCGGTGGCCCTGCTCGACGATACCGCGCATCCGTGCCCGCCAGCGCGCCGCGATGAGGGCGCCGATGCCGGCGGCCAGCAGCGCACTCAGGCCGACCACCAGAATTGCCAGGCCGCGCACCCGGTCGAAGGCCTCGGAGACCACCGCGGCGTCGAGGATCATGCGCGCGTCCGCCCCCTCGACGGCCCGCTCGACGGCGGCCTCGATCATGCCCCGGGCGTAGTGGTCGAACCAGAGTGTCAGTGGCAGGGCCACCAGCAGGGTCACCAGCAGGAAGGTGGCACCCAGGCGTACCGCCATGTTGCGCGGCAGCCAGCACCTCACTCCGTCGGTTCCTCCATGGCCTGCAACCGCGCCCGGAGCGTGTTGCGCGAGACGTTCAGGGCCTCGGCCACCCGGCTCTTGTTGCCGTTGTAATGCTTCAGCGCCCGCTGCACGGCACGGCGCTCGATCTCGTTGAGCAGCTCCGGCAGCTCGCCTTGGTGGAGCGCGCGGTCGAGCGCGCCGTCCAGCGCCGCCTCGAAGTCGCCGTCGCCGGTCGGCTCGCCCTGTCCGGTGGCGAGTTCCAGGCTGTCGATCAGCCCGCGTTGCCGCTTGGCCGCGGCCCGGTAGACGGCGTTCTTGAGCTCGCGGACGTTGCCCGGCCAGCCGTGCTCCTGGGCCTGGCGGCGCACCGCCGGGGTGATGCCGTGGATATCCAGGTCCATCTCCTGATTGGCCGACTGGATGAAGGCCTCGATCAGCGACGGGACGTCCTCAAGTCGCTCGCGCAGCGGCGGGATGTGTACCGGGATCTGCGCCAGGCGGTAGTAGAGGTCGCTGCGGAACTGACCCGCGTCCGCGCCGAGGAGCTGGCGGTTGGTGGCGGCGATCACCCGCACATCGGCCTGGCGCGGGGTCGACTCCCCCAGGCGGTAGAAGCGTTTGTCTTCCAGAAAGCGCAGCAGCTTGGCCTGGAAGGCCAGCGGCATGTCGCCGATCTCGTCCAGGAACAGGGTGCCGCCGGTGGCTGCCTCCACCTTGCCCTCGGCGGCCCGGTTGGCGCCGGTAAAGGCGCCGCTGGCGTGACCGAAGAGCTCCGCCTCGAGCAGGCTCTCCGGCATGGCGGTGCAGTTGATGGCCACGAACGGCCCGTCCGCGCGGTGGGAGTGGCGGTGGATGAGTTCCGCCGAGACCTCCTTGCCGACACCGGTCTCGCCGGTGAGCAGGACGTTGAGGTCGTTGGCCGCGGCCACCCCCAACGCCTTGAAGACCTCCATCATCGCCGCCGAGGTACCGAGCACCTCGTGGGCCTCGGCGCTCAGCCCGGAGGTCTCGGTACCGGATGGGGTCTGGCTCAGGGCCTCCTCCACCGCCGCCACCAGGGCCTCCGCCTCGATGGGCTTGGCGAGGATCTGCAGCGCGCCGCGCTTGCTGGCCTCCACCACGTTGTCCGGAAAGGTGTGGGCCGACAGCACCAGCGCCGGGGTCTCGTTCCCGGCGCTGCGCAGGCGCTGGAGCAGCGCCAGGCCGTTGTCCTGCTCCAGCTGGATGTCGAGGATCAGCGCGTCCGCCCGCGCGACCAGCGGCTCGGCCTCGGCGGCCGAGGCGGCGCTGATCACCTCTAGGCCGCGGCTTTCCAGCAGCCGCCGGACGGCGTAGACGATCTCCCGGTGGTCATCCACGACCAAAACGCATCCGCGCATGCCTCTCCTCCCGGCGCCCGGCAGGGCGTGTCTGGCCCTGGTGGGCGCAGCGTGCCCTGCTTTTTATAATTTGACATTAATCAACCCAGTCACCATGGCACAAGGGCGAGCCGCCGACCACCGGGGGGACGCTGCGCAGGCTGCGACCAGGCTGCGCAGCCGTTGACCGCTGGCAGGCCCCGCCGACCCCCGTCCGCAACCCCGGCCTCCCGCTGAACTCCCGGAATCGCGGGGCTTTGATCGCGGCCCGTTTGACCTGGCCTGCCTTTTGCTAAGTGCAGGTTTGATAACGATCAAACCTGCACCGAAGGGGAGGAGGGTGCCTTGTTCAGACAACCACTCAACCGGCTTGCGATCTCGGCCGGCGGCGTCGCGGCCCTCTTCGCACTGCTGCTGTTCGCCGCCACGGCCCCGGCTCAAGACCTCGACCCCGAAGAGATCGAAGAGTTTGTCGAGGAGGTGCGTGGCCTCTCGCCGGTGATGGCCGAGCGCCGGGTCGATGACCTGCGCGCGCACATCGGTCGCATGGAGGAGACCCCTCACGCCGTCGCCTCGGACCCGCGCACCCCGGCGGGACAGACGCCGGAAGACGGCAACTACTGCTACCAGTGCCACGGCGACGGCTGGGAGCACTTCTACCAGATCGGTGAGGACATCAGCACCGATGAGGCCAACCAGACCTGCCTGGACTGCCACAGCGGCGGTGATCGCATGCACTGGCACGGCGGCGCCCACGAGTTCCAGGACATGGCCTGCGTCGACTGCCACAACATGCACGGCGAGAACGAACGCCTGCTGCACACCGAGAATGAGCTGCAGCTGTGCGCCAGCTGCCACCAGGAGCGCCGCGTCGACTTCAACCGCCCCCACCACCACCCGGTGGAGGAGGGGCAGGTGACCTGCACCAATTGCCACAACCCCCACGGCACCGGCGGCGAGAGCCTCCTGCGCGAGGGCCAGGTCAACGAGACCTGCTACAACTGCCACGCCGAGTACCGCGGCCCCTTCCTGTGGGAGCACATGCCGGTCCGCGAGGACTGCACCAACTGCCACGACCCCCACGGCTCAGTGCATCCCAATCTGCTCGAGGCGCGCCCGACGCAGCTGTGTCAGTCGTGTCACATGCACGCCTCCGGTCCGGCCGGACATCCCGGCATGGATCCACATGACTTCGACACCAGCGGTCCTTGGGCGGACGGGGCGGAGTTCCTCGGCCGCGGCTGTCTGAACTGCCACTCGGACATCCACGGTTCCAACCACCCGGGCGGCGACAGTTTCCGGCCGTGACGCCGGGCGGCGCAACAGCATAAGGAGGAAGGAATCATGACCAAGCAGCGCGCCCTGAGCAGCGCCCTGGTGCTGACGGCCCTCGGGTTGCCCGCCGCCGCTGGCGCGGGCACGCCGGAGTCATCGGCCACCTTCGTCGGCCCGGCCAGCTCGCAGCTGTGGCTGGGGGTTGGTTACCTGAGCGAGGACAACTACCACTTCCGCCGCTATACCGGGCCGGTGGACGAGGGTTTCTACCCGGAGGCCCACCTCGACCTGCGCTACCGCGGCGAGGGCGATGACGACGCCCGATACGGCCGTCTGGAGGGGCGGGACCTCGGGCTCGACTCCCGCCGCCTGCGCGGCCGCTACGGCGTCCAGGGGACCTACGGGCTCTCCCTGGAGTACGACGAACGCCCGCGCTTCTACGACCGCGACGTGCAGAGCCCCCTGCGCAGCGACGGCACCGACCGGCTCTCGCTGCCGGAGGGCTGGCAAAGCAACCAGGATTTCGAGGACAGCCCGGAACGGCTGCGCGACTGGAAGGTGGAGCGCCACCGCGAGCGCTTAGCCTTTGATGCCCTGCGCCACCTGGACGACGAGTGGAAGGTGAACTTTTCGTTCAGCCGGGAGGAGACGGATGGGTATCGGTACGGGCGGGTGAATGTGTCCGAGCGGGTAGAGATACCGGTCCCCATTGATCAACGGACTGATCAGTACACCTTGGGACTGGAGTACACCGGAGATCAGTTTCAGGGGCGCGTTGGTTACCACCTCTCTAGCTTCCAGCAGCTGGCGGACGAACGCCTGACCGTGGAGGATCCGGACGATCCCGGCGAGTTCGGTGAGGTGTTCCGCGAGCCCGACAACCTCTACCACCAGGTCTTCGCCTCCGGCGCCTACGCCATCCAGCCGGGGACGAACGTCAGCGCCGACCTGCAGCTGGGCCGCGCGCTGCAGGATGAACGCTTCGTTGAAGATGACGACGACCTACCCTCTTCGCTGGATGGGCGCATCGACACGACTCGGGCTACCCTGCGCGGGATCCACCGTTTCCATCCGCGTCTGCAGGTCCGCGGCAGCTACCGCTACGACGACCGGGACAACCGCACGCCGCAGTACTTCACGGAGGATGATCTGGAAGACCGGACGCGGCCTCACGGCTGGACGCGGCACATCGCCGACGTTGACGCCGATATCCGCCTGCCGGCGCGCTCCAACCTGGTCCTGGGTTACGAGCACCGCTACACCGACCGCGACTTCACCGACGGCAGCACCCGGGACGATACCTTCCGCACGCGGCTTCGCAGCCGGATCACCCCCCAGCTGGAGGGGACCGTGTTCGCCAGCAGGCTCTACCGCGAAGGTGCCGAGTACGTCGGTCCGGCGTCCGAGGCAGGCACCATCCTGCCCGCGGAGGTCTACCACCTGGCCGAGTTGGAACAGACCCAGTTGGGTGTCAGCGGCACCTACAGCGTGATCCCCGAGCTGGCCCTGGGCGCGGAGTTGACCTACAGCGAGGACGACTTCACCGACTCGGATATGGGGCTGCAGGAGCGCAACCGCGCTTCCTACACATTGTCCCTGGACTATTTCCCCACCGAGCAGTGGACCGGTTACGGCTTCGTCACCTGGGACGACGGGGAGCGGCAGCTCGCCGGCGAGCAGCGCAGCCTGCTCCAGGACGAGGAGACGCTGACCGTCGGGCTGGGGACGGAGGCCACCGTCACCGAGGACGAGCGCTGGTCCCTGGGTGCGGAGGTGCTCTACGCCAGCACCGATGTCGACATCGGTTTCGATCGCGCCCAGGACACCGACTACCCGACGCTGACCACCCGGCTCACACAGCTGGAACTCTACGGCAAGTACCGGGCCTCGGAGCAGTTCCACTATCGCCTGGCCTACCTGGGCCAGCGCTTCGAGGAGGACGACTGGGCCCTGGGCTTTGGGCCGGGACCGGTAGATGAGATGGGCGACTATGTGCTCATGGGCCGCGACAACTACGACTACACGGCCCACATGGTGGTCGGCTCGGTGGGGTACACCTTCTGACCGGCCTGACTGGGCGCGGGCGCACTGCGACACAACGGGGAGGAAGTGCCATGGAGGAGAAGAAGATGGATGACACCATCGATCCCAACCGCCGCAGGCTGCTGCAGGCCACGACGCTGGCGGCCGCCGCCATCCCGCTGAGTGCGCTGGTTCACCAGCGCACGGCCACCGCCATGCCGCAGGCCGACGATGGCCACGCCCACGACTATGTGAGCGATGCGGCAGATGCGGAGGACCACGCCCGTTACGAGTCCGGGCAGCGGTGCGCCGACTGTCGGTTCTGGGAGGGGGAGGTCGAGGACGGTTACGGCGAATGCTCCCACCCGGATTTCGCCGACGTCCTGGTCAACGGCGACGGTTGGTGCGACGTCTTCGCGCCGGCGTGACTGCCTCACAGCTCGCCCTGGCTGCCGGCTCGGCGTCAGCGCCGGGCCGGCAGTAGGCTGGCGCGCGGAGAGGAGCCGGCGCCAGCCGCCTATTCGCCTTCCAGTCCTGTCCGGGCAGCCGCCTGGTGTGCGTGGGCCAGGAACTCCCGGAAGAAGGCGCCGAAGATCCCCAGCATGCCGCCGAGTACCGCGGACAGGGCCATGATCAGGCTGGCGCCCGCGTCCTGAATATCGCCTTCCGCAGCGGTGGCAGGCGCGTCAGGGGCCTGGAGGTCGGCCAGCCTATCCTCAAGTTCCGCCTTGTCGATGCTCAGCTCCTGGACCGTCTCCCGGCGTTCCGTGCGCAGTTCGCTAATGACCCGCTGTAGCTCGCGCACTTCCGAATTGGCCATCGAGAGGTCCTCGCGCACCGCTTCCAGTCGGATACGCAGCAAATCCTCGGACTGTTCCGCAAGGTTCTCGTCTTCCAGATCCTCCTGCAGACGGCCCCGCGCCTCCTGCAGCCGCTCACGTTCGGCGCGGGCGCGTTCCAGCTCATCGCGGGTCGCAGCGAGATCCTCTTCGATCCCCGAAACCTCCGACGCCAGGCGCTCCTCCACTTGCTCGAGGTCACGCTCAAAGCGGGAGCGGTTCCGGTCGTAAGCAGAGTCCTGGCTTGATAGGAACCAGTCCCGGACCGCGCCGTGGAGGGCCTCTACCCGGGGCAGGCGATCCTCGCTGACACTGCTCTCCAGGATTAGCAGCCGTGAGCCTTCAACGTGGGTCAGCTCGATGGACGGTGCCCCCACCTCGTGCTCCGCCTCAAACCGCCTTTTAAGCTCCGGCAGCACCACCCGCTCCAGGCGGGCCATGACAGCGTCGGAGGAGATCAGCGGCTCCTCATCCTTGGCGGCGAACTCCAGCGTGGTGGTGTAGGCCTGGCTCGGTTTCTGCAGCAGGGCGTAGGTGGTGCCCAGCGCGAAGACGATCAGGGCGATGCCGAACAGCCACCAGCGCCGCCGCACCAGAACCAGCCACAGGTCGATCAGGCTGATCTCGTCATCCGGGACCCGGCGTGACTCCTCCGGGAAGTTTGCATCGCCGCGGTGGCTGGGAGGCCGGGTGCCGGGGGTGTTCTGTTCGTTCATGGGCCTTGGTGGGATCGGGTGTCAGGGATATGCGCGGAAGCTACAACGAACGGCCGCTAACAGCAAGGCGATCAGGTTTACTTCCGGTCGGATCGTGCCCTCAGGATTCCCGCTGGCCCGCCGATACGCCGGTTAGCAAGCTGACTGACCGAACCCGGCGAAGAAGGAGCCCCTCATGCGTCCTCGCAGCATCCGCTCGTACCTGATGGCCGCCGTGTTGGCCCTGGCGCCGGCCGCGGGGATGGCGGGGGTCAACTACAACTGGGTCCAGGTGGGTTATTCGGTGACCGATTACGGGTTCTCCGAAGACTTCGAAGGTGTTGATCTGCGCGCCTCCGCCTGGCTACACCGCCATGTATTCGTGGAGGGTCTCTATCGCCATCAGGATGCGCGTATCGGGCATTCTCGGTCCGAAACGCACGCGGAATACGGCGCCATCGCCCTCGGTTTCCGCTACGGGGTCACTCGGGAGGCCGACATCTACGTCGCGCCGGCCCTGGAGTACGTGGATCGTCAGGGGGTTAGCAGCGAGTACGAGCTTGGGGCACGGATCGGTTTCCGACAGCGGCTGAACCGCCTGGAGGTCGGGCTTGAGGCGCGGTCCCTGTTCACCGGGGACGAGGGGGATACGCTTCTGGATGACGCCAGCGGTACCACGGTCAATGCGCTGTTCCATGTGAGCCGCGACGCGGCCCTGTTCGTCGAGTACGACAATACCGACTACGGCGCGCTGGACACCATGGAGACCCTGACGGTCGGCGGTCGGGCGAACTTCTAAGCCGCTCGGTGGGCGACCCAGGCCTGCGTACGCCTTACCGCCCCGTTGTGCGCCCCCACCAACCGGCCTAACCTTCAAAAGAAGCCTGTCTGGCCGCCGCGCCCGAGCAGCGCATGGGCCCGTGTCGGACCGGCGTCTTCGGCTACCACGAGAAGGGCCCATGACCGATCGCAAGCGCGCCTTCCGCACCGCCATCCTCGCCCCGGTCTTCTTCCCCGCCATCGCCGTCGCCCTGCTGCTGATTGTCGGCGCCATCAGCAGTCCGGATCTGGCGGGGGCGTTCTTCGAGAAGCTGCTCGCCTTCATCACCGAGACCTTCGGCTGGTTCTACATGCTGGCGGTGGGGGCGTTCCTGGTCTTTCTGATCAGCATCGCCTTCACCCGGTGGGGCAACATCAAGCTCGGCCCCGAGCACGGGGCGCCGCAGTACAGCTTCCCGGCCTGGTTCGCCATGCTCTTCTCGGCGGGCTACGGGATTGTGCTGCTCTTCTTCGGGGTCGCCGAGCCGGTGCTCCACTACGCCGATCCGCCCCGGGGGGATGCCGAGACGGTAGAGGCGGCGCAGCAGGCGATGCAGATCGCCTTCTTCCACTGGGGCTTTCACATCTGGGCCATCTACGGCCTGGTGGGCCTGGTGCTGGCGTACTTCTCGTTCCGCCACGGCCTGCCGCTGTCGATCCGCTCGGCGCTCTATCCGCTGATCGGCGAGCGCATCCACGGCCCCATCGGCCATACGGTGGATGTCTTCGCCATCCTCGGCACGCTGTTCGGCATCGCCACCACGCTGGGCCTGTCGGTGGCGCAGATCAATGCCGGCCTGAACTACCTCTGGCCGTCGATCCCCACCAGCACCACGGTCCAGGTCATCGTCATCGCGGTGATCACCGCACTGGCCACCATCTCGGTGGTGGCCGGGCTGGACAAGGGCATCAAGCGGCTGTCGATCGTCAACATGATCCTCGCCGCCTCGCTGATGCTCTTCGTCTTTCTGGTCGGCCCGTCGATCCTCATCGTCGAGAGCTTGGTGCAGAACACGGGCAGCTACCTCAGCGGCATCGTCGAGCGCACCTTCAACCTGGAGGCGTACGACCGGCGCGAGTGGATCGGCAACTGGACGCTGTTCATCTTCGGCTGGACTATCGCCTGGGCGCCGTTCGTGGGCATGTTCATCGCCAAGATCAGCCGCGGGCGGACCATTCGGCAGTTTGTCTTCGGCGTCATGCTGGTGCCGACGCTGTTCACCTTCCTGTGGTTCTCGATCTTCGGCGGTACCGGGCTGAACCTGATCATGAACGAGGGCTACGAGCAGCTCATCGGCATGGTCCAGGACGACGAGGCGGTGGCGCTCTTCCAGCTCTACGACATGCTGCCCTGGAGCGCGCTGGCCTCGTTCGTGACGGTGATCCTGATTATGACCTTCTTCGTCACCTCGTCGGACTCCGGCTCGCTGGTCATCGACCAGTTGGCCTCCGGCGGGCGGGCGGCCACGCCGGTCTGGCAGCGGGTCTTCTGGGCGGTGATGGAGGGCGCGGTGGCCGCGGTGCTGCTGGTCGCCGGCGGTCTGGCGGCGCTGCAGACCATGGCGGTGACCAGCGCGCTGCCCTTTGCCGTGATCATGCTGGTGGCGGCGGTCGGGCTGTGGCGGGCGCTGATCATCGAAAGCCACCACGACACCAGCCTGCAGAACCACGTCCAGCGCCGGCAGCGCTACGGCACCCTGCTGTGGAAGAAGCGCCTTTACGAGCTCTTCGACTTCCCCGCCCGCAAGGACGTCATGGCCTTCATCCGCGGGCCGGTGATCCAGGCCCTGGAGCACGTGCAGAAGGCGCTGCACCAGCGCGGCTGGCCCGCCGAGGTGGTCTTCGACGAGGAGCACGGGCGGGCGTACCTCACGGTCCACCGGGACGGGGTCATGGACTTCATCTACGACGTGCGCCTGACCGAGCGGCCGCGGCCGGCCTTCGCCTACCCGGAGATGGACCGCACCCCGGGGCCGGACGAGGTCTATTACCGCCCGGAGGTCTACCTGCGCCGGGGCGGGCAGTCGTACAGCGTCTACGAGTACAACGAGCAGGAGATCATCGACGACGTCCTCGACCACTTCGAGAGCTATCTGCAGTTCCTCGACACGGCGCCGGCGACCCTGCCCTGGGCCACCGAGGAGCACGACGAGATGATCGACGCCCCGGAGGGCGGCGGGAGCCGCTGAGGACCGTACACAGGGCGGCGTCGGGGCGCAGCGGCCCCGGCGCCTGCCCGCCGGGCTCAGTGCGCCGGGCTCAGTGCGCCGAGTACGTCGGCGTAGAGGGCCAGGGTCTCGCGGGCGGTGCGCTCGACGGTGAACCGCGTGGCGATGCGCTCGTGGGCCGCCGCGCCCATCCGCGCGCGCAGGTCGGGATCGGCGACTAGGTCGTGCAGGGCCTCGCCCAGGGCGGCCACGTCGCCTGCCGGTGTCACCCGGCCGCTGATGCCGTCCTCCACCAGCTCCGGATTCCCGCCGGAGTCCGAGACCACCGCCGGAATCCCCTGCGCCATGGCCTCGATGATCGCCCGCGGCAGCCCCTCGCGGCGTAACGAGGGCAGGGTGGCGATGTCGAAGGCGCCGGCGATCTTCGGCGCGTCGGCCCGGAAGCCGGTGATGCGGATCCGCTCCGCCGCCGGGCTGGCCGCCGCCGCCCGCTCGATGGCCGGGTACTCGATGGGCCCGATCAGCACCAGGTGGGCGTTCTGTTCGGCGGGGATCTGCTCGAAGGCGCGGATCAGCTCGACGATGCCCTTGCGTTTTTTCATCCGCGCCACGCAGCCGATCACCGGCGCGCCCTCGGGGATGGTGAGATCGGCCGGCAGCTGGGCGTCGGGCTGCTGATACCAGGCCGGGCGGTGGCCCTTGTGGATGGTCACCACCCGCTCCGGGCGAAAGAGCCGGGTCCCGGGCAGGAAGGGCTTATCCAGGAAGTACTGGCGGATCGCCTCGCAGACGCAGACGATGCGCTCGATGCGCGGGTCGAGGAACGAGAGCCAGGAGAACGGATCCCAGTAGCTGAGGTTGCCGATGATCCCCCGGTAGGCCACCACCGGCAGCCGCGGCAGGCCGATGGCCGCCAGGTTGTAGTTGGTCAGGGCGATCTTGTAGTAGGCGTGCACCAGGTCAAAGGTGCGCTCCCGACGCAGGCGGCGCAGCGTGGCGATGGCCGCCCGGTCGACCTTGCTGCGCATGCGCACCGGGATGACCTCCAGCCCGGCCGCCTCGAAGCGGCTGCGCATGGGCGCATCGGGCTGGCAGACGATGGTCGGCACCACGCCGTGGCTGGCCATCTCGATGACGCTCTCGCTCTCGGCGCGGTCGGTGGTGTCGAACAGATACAGGACTCGCACGGCAGGCCCTTCGGCGTCTGCGGGTGGTTGAACGCCGGCATGGTACCACCGCCTCAGCCGCCCACGTAGCGACGCCACCCGCCCAGGTGGGTGATCTCCTCGGCGCCCTCGAGTCCGGCGGCCTCACACAGAAAGCCCGGGATCCAGCGCCCGTCGGCCAGTTCCACCCGGCCGATGCCCAGCGGCGCGGGGACGCCGGCGATGAAGGGGCCCACTTCCTGGGCCGGCAGGCTCCACACCTCCACCTCGACGGCGCCGCCCTCCCGCCGGTCGCGGATCAGTCCGGGGCGCTGCGGCGCCTCGCCGGGCAGGGCGTAGAGCCGGTAGCGGGGCGCCGTCTGCATGGTGGCCAGCAGGCGGCCGCGGCGCTCGGTGAGCTGGTGATTGAGCGCCAGGCCGCTGAGGTGCGCGCCGCAGACGGCCAGCTCCACGGCGTGCCCCGGGTCGGGGGGCGGCGGCTCGCTCGGCGGCAGCGGCCGGCCGGTGGCGCCCACGGTGTCGACACCGCTCTGATGGAGCTGTGCCGCCAGGGCGAGCAGGTCGGTGTCGTAGAACGCCGGGGCGAAGAGCGTGACCCCGAAGGGCAGGCCCTCGTCCTGGAATCCGGCGGGTACGGCCACGGCGCTGCAGTCGAGCAGGTTCATGAAGTTGGTGTAGTAGCCCAGCTCGCTGTTGCGGGCCACGGGCTCGGCGGCCACCGCTGTCTGGCTGGGGAGGGTGCCGGCGGTGGGGGTGATGGCCAGATCCACCTGCTGCCAGGCCGCTTGCGCCTGGCGGCGCAGGGCCTGCAGGCGGTAGGCCGCGGCGAAGGCGTCGGCGGCCCGGGGTTCGCTGCCGGCGCCGATGATCGTGCGGGTGACCGCCAGCAGGCTCTCCGGCTGGCGGTCGATGAAGGCGCGGATGGCGGCGTAGCGCTCGGCCACCCAGGGGCCCTCGTAGAGCAGCCGCGCGGCCTCGAGGAAGGGGCTGAAGTCCAGCTCCACCGGCACGCCGCCGAGCGCCTGCAGGCGCGCAACGGCCCGTTCGAAGAGCGCCGGCGTGTGCGCGTTGCCGAAGAAGGCGCGCTGCTCGGCCGGGGGTACGGCGAAGCGGAAGCCGTGGGCCGGGATCCGCCCTGGCCCCAGGGTCGGCGGCTGATCCGCGCGGGCGTAGGGGTCGGCGTCGTCGTAGGCGCCAGCCACGGCGAGGATCCGCCCCGCGTCGGCGGCGGTGCCGGCAAAGATCGAGGCCGCATCGAGGCTGCGACACGCCGGGACCACGCCGCGGGTGCTCAGCCGCCCGCAGGTGGGCTTGAGGCCGATGAGGTTGTTGAACGCCGCCGGCACCCGGCCCGAGCCGGCGGTGTCCGTGCCCAGGGCGAAGGGGACCTGGCCGAGGGCGACGGCCAGCGCCGAGCCGGAGCTGGAGCCGCCGGCGACGTAGTCCCGGTGAAAGGCGTTGGGGCAGGCGCCGTAGGGCGAGCGCGTGCCCACCAGGCCGGTGGCGAACTGATCCAGGTTGGTCTTGCCCAGGGGCACCGCCCCGGCGTCGATCAGCCGCTGGACGACGAAGGCGGACTCCGCCGGGGTGTAGGCGTAGTCCGGGCAGCCGGCGGTGGTCGGGACGCCGGCCAGGTCGATGTTGTCCTTGATGGCGAAGGGGATGCCGTAGAGCGGCAGCGACGCCGGGTCGAGCCCCTCCAGGCGGTCCAGGTAGGGGGCCAGCTGCGCCTCGTCCAGCACGTGGATCCAGGTGTGGTGGGTGTCGGCCAGGGCGGCGGCCCGGGCCCGGTGCAGTTCGCTGCGCGGATCCAGGGTGCCGTCCCGGTAGGCGGCCAGCCGTTCGGTTACGGTCAGCGGGGTCATGGCGTGCTCCCGTCGCTGCTCAGGGTCAGGAGGGTCTG
This sequence comes from Halorhodospira sp. 9628, assembly GCF_022228075.1. NCBI lineage: Bacteria > Pseudomonadati > Pseudomonadota > Gammaproteobacteria > Chromatiales > Ectothiorhodospiraceae > Halorhodospira > Halorhodospira sp. 9628. The sequence continues at coordinate 121,868 of NZ_JAJNRF010000005.1, read as the reverse complement.
CCCCGGGGCCACTTGGGCCCCTTCGTTGCACAGCAGGCGGCGGACCGTGCCGTCCTGTTCCGCGCAGATGGGGATCTCCATCTTCATCGATTCGAGCACCAGCAGGGTCTGGCCGGCCTCCACGCGGTCGCCCTCGCGCACCTGCAGCGACCACAGGTTGGCGTGGACGTGGCCGTTGACGGCCTGCTCGTCGGCGGCGAGTTCGACGCCCTCGGTGGCGGGCGGCGGCGGTTCGCTCTCGGCGTCGTAATCCGCCTGGCCGTTGGCGATCCAGCGCTGGCGCTCGGCCTCGAAGGCCTCCTGCTGGCGGGTCTTGAACGCCTCGATGGAGGTCTGGTGCTCGGTGAGAAAGCGGTTGTAGCGCTGCAGCGAGAAGGTGGTCTCCTCGATCTCCAGCGCCAGGCCGCCGCGGGGGAAGGCGTCACGCATCTCCAGCAGTTCTGCCTCGCTCACCTCATAGAAGCGGATCTGGTCGAAGAAGCGCAGCAGCCACGGCTTCTCGAAGGCCGGGGTGACGTGGTAGCGGTTCCAGATCTGCAGCGTCCGGCCCACGAACTGGTAGCCGCCGGGCCCCTCCATGCCGTAGATGCACAGGTACGAGCCGCCGATGCCCACCGCGTTCTCCGGCGTCCAGGTCCGCGCCGGGTTGTACTTGGTGGTCACCAGTCGGTGGCGCGGGTCCACCGGTGTGGCCAGGGGCGCGGAGAGGTAGACGTCGCCCAGGCCCATGACCAGGTAGGAGGCGTCGAAGACCGTCCGCTTGACCGCGGCCTCGTCGGGCAGGCCGTTGATGCGCCGGATGAACTCGATGTTGTCCGGGCACCAGGGGGCGTCGGCGCGCACCGACTGCATGTACTTCTCCGTGGCCAGGCGGGTCTGGGAGTCGTCCCAGGCCAGCGGGAGGTGGACGATGCGCGAGGGCATCTCGGCCTCGGAGAGATCGCGCAGCTCGCCCTCGGCCTGCTCGAGGATCGCCACCAGCCGCTCCTGGGGCAGGCGCCGGGGCTCGTAGTGGATCTGCAGGCTGCGCACGCCGGGGGTGAGTTCGAGGATCCCCGGGATGGCCTGCTCGGTCAGCCACTCGAGCAGGGCCTGGACGCGAAAGCGCAGGTTCAAATCGAGCACGATGGGGCCGTACTCCACCAGCAGGTAGCGCTCGCCGGCGCTGCGGTAGGTCACCGAGACCGGGGTCGTCCCCGCGTTCGCCGGGGCGCGGGCCGGATCGACCCGACCCGGGTTGGTGGCGGGCAGGGGCGGGTCGGCCGGCTGGCCGGCGGCGATGGCCGCTTCCTGCGCCTCGGCCAGGTGCTGCCCGGTGGCGGCGTCGACGGCCTGGAAGCGGACCCGGTCGCCGGGGCGCAGCTGCCCCACCTTCCAAAGGTCGGCGCTGACGATGGTCGCCGGGCAGACGAAACCGCCCAGGCTCGGCCCGTCGGGGCCGAGGATCACCGGCATGTCGCCGGTGAAATCCACCGTGCCGATGGCGTAGGCGTTGTCGTGGATGTTCGACGGGTGCAGGCCGGCCTCGCCGCCGTCCGCTCGCGCCCACTCGGGCTTGGGTCCGATCAGGCGCACGCCGGTGCGGCTGGAGTTGTAGTGGACCTGCCAGGCGGTGGTGAAGAAGCGCTCGATGTCCGCCTCGGTGAAGAAATCCGGCGCGCCGTGGGGGCCGTAGACCGCGCGCACGGTCCACTCGGTGGCGTGGGCGGGGATGGCCTCGGCGGGCAGAGGGGTCGGCGGGTGCTCCGGCGCCGGGCCGAGGTGCAGCACATCGCCGGTCTGCAGGGCGCGGCCGCCGTGGCCGCCCATGCGCCCCAGGGTGAAGGTGGCGCGGCTGCCCAGGTGGCGGGGGACGTCGATGCCGCCGCGCACGAGCAGATAGGTACGCACCCCGGGGCCCTCGGCGGTGCCCAGGCGCAGCCGCGCTCCGGCCGGGACGCTCACCGCCTGCCAGAACGGCACCGGGGCGCCGTCGAGCTCGGCGGCCATGGCTGCGCCGGTCAGGGCGATGGTGGCCTCGGTGTGGAAGCGCAGGTCGGCCCCGCTGGCGGTCATCTCCAGCCCGGCGGCCTGCTCGGCGTTGCCGACGATCCGATTGCCCAGGCGGAAGGCCAGCGCGTCCATGGGGCCCGAGGGCGGGACGCCGACCTCCCAGTAGCCCACGCGCCCGGGCCAGTCCTGCACCGTGGTCTGGGTGCCCGGCTGGAGGACGTCGATGCTCGCCGGCTGGTAGGCGAAGGTGTCCAGGTAGCGGGTGGTGGCCCGTCCGGCGGCGAAGGTGGCGTCGGCGGCGATGGCGCGCAGGTAGGGCAGGTTGGTCTCGACGCCGTGCAGGGCGGTCTCGGCCAGGGCCTTGCGCAGGCGCGTCAGGGCGTCGGCCCGGTCGGTGCCGTGGACGATGAGCTTGGCGATCATCGGGTCGTAGTGCGGGGTGATCGTACTGCCGCCCTCGACCCAGGTCTCGATGCGGGCCGTCTCCGGGAAGCGGACCTCGGTCAGCAGTCCGGTGCACGGCTGGAAGCCCTTGCCGGGGTCCTCGGCGTAGACCCGCGCCTGGATGGCGTGGCCGCGGGGCGCGGGGCGGCGGGCGGCGAGGTCGGTCAGGGTGCCGGCGGCGGCCTCGAGCATCCACGCCACCAGGTCGATGCCGGTGACCGCCTCGGTGACGCCGTGCTCGACCTGCAGCCGGGTGTTCATCTCCAGGAAGTAGAAGGCGCCGGTGTCGGCGTCGAGGATGTACTCCACGGTCCCGGCACTGCGGTAGGCGACCTGGCGGCCCAGCCGCTCGGCGGCGTCGAGCAGGGCCTGGCGGATATCCGCATCCAGGCCCGGGGCGGGGGTCTCCTCGACCACCTTCTGGTTGCGCCGCTGCAGTGAGCAGTCGCGCTCGCCCAGGGCGATGACGGTGCCCTGCCCGTCGCCGAAGAGCTGCACCTCGATATGGCGGCCGTGCTCGACGTACTTCTCCAGAAAAAGGCCGTCGTTGGAGAAGTTGTTCGCCGACAGGCGGCGCACCGAGTCGTAGGCCTCTTGCAGCGCGGCCGCGTCGTGGCAGAGCTGCATGCCGATCCCGCCGCCGCCGGCGGTGCTTTTGAGCATCACCGGGTAGCCGATCCGCTCGGCCTCGGCCACTGCCTCGGTCACACTGCCCAGCAGCCCGGTGCCGGGCAGCATCGGTACGTCGCTGGCCTCGGCCAGGGCGCGGGCGGTGTGCTTGAGGCCGAAGTCGCGCATCTGCTGCGGCGTCGGGCCGATGAAGGCGATCCCCGCTGCCTCGCACGCCTCGGCGAAGGCGTCGTTCTCCGACAGGAAGCCGTAGCCCGGGTGGATGGCCTCGGCGCCGGTCTGCCGCGCGGCGGCGAGGATGGCCTCGTGGTTGAGGTACGACTCGGCGGCACTCGCCGGGCCGATGCACATGGCCTCGTCGGCCTGGCGCACGTGCAGGGAGTGGCGGTCGGCCTCGGAGTGGACGGCCACCGAGGCGATGCCCAGCCGGCGCAGGGTACGCAGGATCCGGCAGGCGATGGCGCCGCGGTTGGCGATCAGGACCTTGCTGAACATGGCGGTCACTTCCAGACGATCATCTCGAGGGGGGTGGGGTTGTAGTCGCTGCACGGGTTGTTGAGCTGCGGGCAGTTGGAGAGCAGGACGAGGACGTCCATCTCGGCGCGCATCTCGACGTACTTGCCCGGCCCGGAGAGGCCGTCCTGGAAGCTCAGGCCGCCCTCGGGGGTCAGCGGGACGTTCATGAAGAAGTTGATGTTCGGGCCGATATCCCGCTTGCCCAGGCCGTAGTCGCTCTCGGCCAGGGCGATGAGGAAGTTGTCCCGGCAGTTGTGCATCGGTTTCTTGTCCAGGGCGTAGCGCACCTGGTTCGACTCCGCCGCGCAGGCCCCGCCCAGGGTGTCGTGGCGTCCGCAGGTGTCGGCGGTGATGGTCAGCATCGGCCGCCCGGCGGTGGAGCGCAGGCAGCTGCCGGTGCTCAGGTAGGCATTGCCCTGCTCGCGGACGGTGTCCACGGCGCTGTAGCGCTCCCCGCGCGGGTTGTCGAGGTTGTAGAAGAGGGTGTCGGCGGCCTGGTTGCCCTCCAGGTCGACGATGCGCAGGGTCTGTCCGCGGCGCAGCTCCCCCAGCCACGGCTCGCCGGCGGGGACGGTGACGCGGGAGAGGGCGTCGCAGGGATCGAGGGGGCTCTCGACGAGGTTCATGCCGGTCATGGCGCTTACTCCTGGCTGTGGTAGGCGGCGGTGTTGGCGTAGGCGCGGGCGTTCTCGGGGTGGCTGACCAGGCACGGATCCTCCGCCGCCACCGGCTCCGCCCGATAGACGGTCAGATCCACCGCGCCGGGGGCGTAGTCCGGGCCCGGGGCCATGGGGTGGGGGGCGGTCTGCAGGATGATCAGGGTGTCCATCTCCGCGCGCAGGTCCACGCAGGCGCCGGCGTGGCTGTGTCCGGGGCGGTAGCGCAGGTTGCCCGCCTCATCCGCCTGGACCTTGCTGAAGAAGTTCACGTTGGGGAGCAGATCGGCGCGCCCCAGCCCCCATTTGGCCAGCTCGATGAGAAAGAGCTCGCGGCCGCTGCGGTGGAAGTCGTTGAGCCGCTCCTGGTAGCGGGCCTGGCCGTAGGTGCCGCGCACCGCGTCGGCGTCGCTGATGCCGCCGATCGGGTCGTGCCAGTCGAGGCTGTCGGCGGTGATCGAGAGCATCACCCGGCCCATGTCCGAGTAGAGCATGTGGCCGGCGGTCAGCCGCGCGGTGTGCTGCCCCTTGAGGGTGTCCGGGGCGTTGTAGCGCTCGAGCAGGTTGTGCGGGTTGTAGAGCAGCACCGCGGCGTTGGCGGTGCCGTGGGCGTCGGTCAGGCGCAGGGCGAAGCCGCGCCGGAGGATCAGCGAGGCGTAGCGGGCGCCCGGCACATGCTCCTGGTAGACGATGCGCTCCGGGGGCAGCGAGGGGGTGCTCATGGGGAATCCTCCGCGTTGCGGTCGAGGGGGATGTCGTAGGTGATCTGGGCCCCGTAGGCCTCGGGGGCGTGGGGGTCGTGGCGGACCTTGTCGAAGACGAGCAGCCGGCTGCCGAGGGTGAAGCCCTCCTGCAGGTCGTGGGTGACCATGAAGACGGTGACCCCGGTGCGCTGCCACAGGCTTTGCACCAGGGCGTGCATGTCCTGCCGGATGCCCGGGTCGAGGGCGCCAAAGGGCTCGTCGAGGAGCAGCACCCGGGGGTTCTTGATCAGGGTCTGGGCGATGGCCAGCCGCTGCTGCATGCCCCCGGAGAGTTCCGGCGGGTACTTGTCCAGGGCCTGCTCCAGGCCCACCGACTCGAGCGCGGCCACCGCCTCGGCCCGGGCGTTGCGCCGTGCGGCACCGAAGAGCCGCCCCAGCCACGGGGCGCCGGCCAGCTCCAGGCCGAGGAGCACGTTCTGCACGGCGGTCAGGTGCGGGAAGACCGAGTAGCGCTGGAAGACTACCCCGCGGTCCGGACCGGGCTCGCCGGGCAGTGGGGCCTCGTCCATGAGCAGGCGGCCGCGGCTCGGCGCCTCCTCGCCGAGGAGCATCTTGAGGAAGGTGGTCTTGCCGCAGCCCGAGGCCCCCACCAGGGTGACGAAGGAGCCGGCGGCGACCTCCAGCGAGAGGTTCTCCAGGACGACGTCTTGGCCGTAGGACTTCCAGACGTTCTCCAGGCGGATGGTGGCACTCATGAGCGGGCGCTCCTTCCGGCATACCAGGGGAAGAGCCAGCGATTGACGCCGCGCAGGGTCAGATCGATGAGGAAGGCGAGCAGGGTGATCCACGCCACGTAGGGGAGGATCGTCTCCATGTCCAGGTAGCGCCGGACCAGGAAGATCCGGTAGCCGAGCCCCTCGGTGGCGGCGATCGCCTCCGAGGCGATGAGAAAGAGCCACGCGGCGCCGAGGCTCAGCCGTGTGGCGTCGATCAGCCGCGGCAGGGTCTGCGGCAGGACCACCCGCAGCACGATCTGCCAGGTGGAGGCGCCCAGGGTCTGCGCCTTGATCAGCTGCTCGCGGGGCAGCTCTTCGACCCGCTGCTGGAGGTCGCGCATGATGAACGGCGCGATGCCGAAGACGATCAGCATCACCTTGGCCAGCTCGCCGACGCCGAAGGCGATGAACAGGATGGGCAGGACCGCCAGCGGTGGGATCATGGCCACGGCGGTGACGAAGGGGGAGAAGGTGCGCCGGGCGTAGGGCAGCGAGCCGTTGAGGATGCCGACCAGCAGGCCGGCGGCGGCCGCCAGGGCCACGCCGAGCCCGAGCCGGGTCAGGCTGGCGCCGGTGTCCAGCCACAGCAGCACCTCGCCGGTGCGCCGGCTCTGCTCTGTGGCCAGGCGCAGGAAGGACTCGGTCAGGGTGATCAGCGACGGCAGCACCGGGTCGTTGGGGTTCTCGGCCAGGCGCTGGGACGATGCGATGGTGTAGGCGACTAGGGCGAGGACGAAGGGGAGCATCGCCAAGGCGACCCCTCCCACCCGGCCCGGGTGGCGGTTGATCAGGCGTTTCATGGATGACGCTCCTGCTGCCGATGGGGCCCGGGGCGGGCTGATCCGCCCCGGGCGGGGCGTTACAGCTCGCCTTCAGCGGCCTTGCGCATGAAGCGGTCGGTGAAGCGCAACTGGACGTTGGCCTCATCGCCCAGGGTGGAGCCGTCGGCCAGCTCGATCCCGACGAAGTCGGGGCTGGGGGCACGCTCGCCGAGCAGCCCGTGCTTGTAGGCGAACTGGCGGACGTTCTCCATGGTCTCGGCGGGCTGTTCGCTGGTGACGAAGTCCACCGCCTCGGCGGGGTCGTAGAAGAAGGTGGTGGAGGCGAGCTGCGCCTCGTAGCCGGCCAGATCGGTGCCGGCCGCCTCGGCCATGGCGGTGCGGGCAGCCTCACCGGCGGCATCGTCGCCGGACATGACGTCCATGATCTCGTACCAGGCCCCGGTCAGTGCCTTGCCGAGCTCCGGGTGCTCTTCCAGCACCTCGGTGCGCACGCCGAGCAGGTCGATGATCTCGCCGGGGATGTCCGAGGAGTCGAACACCACGTGGGCGTCCTCGTGGTTGCGGATCTCCCCCAGTTGCGGGTTCCACGCCACGGCGGCGCGGACGTCGTCCGAGCGGAAGGCACCGACGATGTCGGCGTCGGCGGTGTTGACCACCTGCACGTCCCGCTCGCTCAGCCCCACCGAGTCCAGGGCACGGGCCAGCAGGTAGTGGGAGACGGACAGCTCCACCAGGTGGATGCGCTGCCCTTCGACGTCGGCCAGGTCGTCGGTCCCTTTCAGTACCAGGCCGTCGTTGCCGTCGGAGAAGTCGCCGGCGATCAGCGCGGTGGTGTCGACACCGCTGGCCGCCGGGATGGTCAGGGCGTCCATGTTGGTCAGGGTCACGCCGTCGAAGGAACCGGCGGTGTAGAGGTTGATCGACTCGATGTAGTCGTTGATCTGGACCACATCGATCTCGATGTCGTACTTGTCCGCCCACTTGTCGACGATGCCCTCGGCCTCGCCGAAGTCCCAGGGCATCCAGCCGACGTAGATGCTCCAGGCGATGCGGAAGGAGTCGCGTTCATCCGCCGAGGCGGCCAGGGGCAGTGCGGCGGTGCTAAACAGGGCCGCGGCGGCACACAGGTGGGTGAGTCGTTGGCGCAGGGGGTGCTGGTTGCGGCTCATGGGATCTCTCCCTCGGGGTTGCCGTTGGGTACAAAGCGGGAGCATCGATCGCGATCTCCCGGGCTTTTGTCCCTCCGTGTAACCCCCCTGAGAGAGGTCGGCGACTCTCGGACCAGGCCCCGCGGATGTGCGGACGGAACCCTAGTCGCCCTTTTGGCCAGATTGTCTGCGGTGACGCGTCGGGCCGGATCCTCCGAGCCGTAGCCCTTCGCGGTCGATACTGCCGCTGCCTGTACCACAAGCAAGACGCGGGCCAGGTCGGCGAGGCATGGGGAAACAGTCAGTTACGGGCCGAGGCAGCCGGGTCGTCCCGGTCAGCCCGGTCCGCGCGCCCGATGCGGGGGCACCACCCCGGGGCGAATGCACCGCCATGGTGCGCGCCCGAGGGTCTAACCTTGCGGAGGGGGGAGGACGAGGCTGGCCGGGCATGCGACCTTGGGGGCTGGGATCGGCCCGGGATCACGGGGCACGGCAGCAACCGTTGAGGAGGCGGGCATGGCGAAACACATCGAGGCTACCGATGGCCTGGTGCTGGAACGGCTCAACGGGTGCCGCTGGCGGCTGCCGCGGCAGGGGCGCATGCAGGTCGACGGGCTGATCTTCGCCAGCGACGCCCTGATCGAGGATATCCGCGACACCGAGGCCGTCCGCCAGGTGGCCAACGTGGCCTGCCTGCCCGGGGTGGTGGGTCGTTCCATCGGCATGCCGGATATCCACTGGGGGTTCGGTTTTCCCATCGGCGGCGTGGCGGCCTTCGATCCGGCACAGGGGGGCGTGATCTCGCCCGGAGGTGTGGGCTACGACATCAACTGTGGGATCCGGTTGTTGCGCACGCCCCTGCGTGCCGAGGAGCTCGGCACCCACTTGCCGCGCCTGATGGATCGGCTCTTCGAGCGCATTCCGGCCGGCGTGGGGCGGGGGTACAGCGATACCCTGCTGCGCAACCGGGACATGCGCCGGCTGCTGCGCGAGGGGGCGGAGTGGGCCGTCGAGGTGGGGCTGGGCGAGCCCGCGGATCTGGGGCGGATCGAGGACGGTGGCCGGCTGCCCGGTGCGGACCCCGAGGCGGTCAGCGATCGGGCCATCCAGCGCGGCCGGGATCAGGTGGGCACCGTCGGTTCCGGCAACCACTTCATCGAGATCGGCTGCGTTGACGCCGTCTACGACGAGCCCGCTGCCCGGCGCCTGGGGCTGGAGGCGGGGACGCTGACCGTGCTCATCCACTCTGGCTCGCGCGGGCTCGGCCACCAGGTCTGTGATGACTTCCTGGTGACCATGGAGCGGATCACCGGGCGCAACAGCATCGAGCTGCCCGACCGACAGCTGGCCTGTGCGCCGCTGAGCTGCTCCGCCGCCCGGGATTACCTGGGGGCCATGCAGGCCGCCGCCAACTTCGCCTACGTCAACCGCCAGGCCATGACCCAGCGAGTGCGCCAGGTCTTCGCCGAGGTCCTCGGCGAGACCGCACACCTGGAGCTGGTCTACGACGTCTCGCACAACATCGCCAAGTTCGAGCGCCATCGGATCGACGGCGAGGAGCGCGAGCTGTGCGTCCACCGCAAGGGGGCCACCCGCGCCTTCCCGCCGGGGCATCCGGAGCTGCCCGAGGACCTGCGCGGGCTGGGGCAGCCGGTGCTGTTGCCCGGCGACATGACCCGCTACTCCTACGTCCTGCTCGGTACCCAGGGCGCCTACGCCGAGACCTTCGGCTCCTGCGCCCACGGCGCCGGGCGCCGGCTAAGCCGCCGTCAGGCCAAGCGGGCGGCCAAGGGGCGGGACCTGGATGCCGAGCTGGCCGCCGCCGGCATCGAGGTGCGCGCCTCGTCGCGGGATACGGTGGCCGAGGAGCTGGCCGAGGCCTACAAGGACGTGGCCGACGTGGTGGACGTGGTCGCCCACGCCGGCATCGGCCGCCGGGTGGCCCGGCTGCGTCCGCTCGGCGTGCTCAAAGGGTAGGTAGGCGCGGGGCGGGCTAGCGCAGCACCCCGCGCTCCTCCAGGGCGGCAAGGATCCGGCGAACCGAGGTCTCCAGATCCTCCGCCACCGTATCGACGTGGACCTCGGGCTGCTCCGGCGCCTCGTAGGGGATGTCCACGCCTGGCAGCCCCTGGATCTCGCCGGCGTCGGCGCGGGTGTAGAGGCCGTCCAGGTCCGCAGCGCGGCACGCCTCGATGGGGGCGTCCACGTACACCTCGATGAACTCGCCGGGCTCCACCCGCTCGCGGACCATGGCGCGGTCGTCGCGGTAGGGCGAGAGGCTGGCGCAGACGGTGATCAGCCCGGCGTCGACGAACATGGTGGCCGTCTCGGCGATGCGGCGGATGTTCTCGGCCCGGGCGTCCCGGCTGAAGTCCAGGTCGTGGCTCAGGCCGTGGCGGACGTTGCCGGCGTCGATCAGGTAGCTGTGGTAGCCGCGGCGAAACAGTGCCTGCTCCAGGGCGTTGGCCAGGCTCGACTTGCCCGAGCCGGACAGGCCGGTGAGCCAGACGATGCACGGCCGCTGGCCCTTCTGCCCGGCGCGCTGGGCCTTGCTCAGCGCCAGCTGGCGGCGCGGCACGTCGGTCTCGGCGCCGGCGGCCTCGGTGGCGGCGCGGGTGACCATGCCGGCGCCGACGGTGTGCAGGCTCATCCGGTCGATGACGATGAACGCACCGGTGTTGGCGATCTCTTCATAGGGGTCGAACGGCACCCGCGCCGAGAGCTGGACGCGGCACAGGCCGATCTCGTTGAGCCCGAGTTCCTCCGCCTGGTGGTGCTCGAGGGTGTTGACGTCGATGCGGTGGTGGATGCGCTCGACCACCGCCGGGACGGTGGCCGTGCCCAGCTTGATGTCGTACTGGCGTCCGGGCAGCAGGGGTTGTTCGGCCATCCACACGATGCGCGCATCCAGGGTGTCGTCCACCGTCGCCGGTCGCCGTGGGCTGGCGAGGACGTCGCCGCGGGAGATATCGATCTCGTCGGCCAGCGTGACGGTCACCGACTGCGGCGGGAAGGCCACGTCTAGGTCGCCGTCGTAGGTGACCACGCGCTCCACGCGGCTGCGCAGCCCGGAGGGTAGGGCGACGACCTCATCACCGGGGCGGACCGTGCCGGCGGCCAGGGTGCCGGCGAAGCCGCGGAAGTCGTGGGAGGGGCGGATCACGGTCTGCACCGGCAGGCGCAGATCACGCAGGTTACGGTCGGCCTTGGCCTCGATCGTCTCCAGAAATTCCATTAGCGTCGGGCCGTCGTACCACGGCATCTGCTCGCTGCGGTGGACGACGTTGTCGCCCTTAAGCGCAGACAGCGGCACGCAGCGCACGTCGGGGATGCCGAGCCGGCGCGCGAAGGCCGTGTACTCGTCACGGATGCGCTCGAACGCGCCCTGATCCCAGTCGACCAGATCCATCTTGTTGATGGCCAGCACGACATGGCGGATGCCCAGCAGCGCGCAGATGTAGCTGTGCCGGCGGGTCTGCACCTGCACCCCGTGGCGGGCGTCGACCAGGATCACCGCCAGCTGCGCCGTCGAGGCACCGGTGGCCATGTTGCGGGTGTACTGCTCGTGGCCCGGGGTGTCGGCGATGATGAACTTGCGCTTGTCGGTGGAGAAGTAGCGGTAGGCGACGTCGATGGTGATGCCCTGCTCGCGCTCGGATTGCAGGCCATCGACGAGCAGCGCCAGGTCCACGTCGTCGCCGGTGGTGCCGTAGCGACTCGAGTCCTGGCGTACCGCGGCCAGCTGGTCCTCGTAGACCAGCGCCGAGTCGTGGAGCAGCCGCCCGATGAAGGTGCTCTTGCCGTCGTCCACCGAGCCGCAGGTGATAAAACGCAGCAGATCCTTGTGCTCGTGCTGCTTGAGATAGGCTTCGATGTCGGTGGCGATCAGATCGGAGGCGTGGGACATGATCAGAAATACCCCTGGCGTTTTTTCTCTTCCATCGACCCCGCCGAGTCGTGGTCGATGACCCGCCCCTGCCGCTCGGAGGTGCGGGTGAGCAGCATCTCCTGGATGATCTCCGGCAGGGTATCGGCCTCGGAGCGGATCGCGCCGGTGAGCGGGTAGCAGCCGAGGGTGCGGAAGCGGACCTTCTCGTAGCGCGGCTGCTCGCCTTCTTCCAGCGGCATGCGCTCGTCGTCGACCATGATCAGGGTGCCGTCGCGCTCGACCACCGGGCGCTCGGCGGCGTAGTAGAGGGGGACGATGGGGATGTCCTCCAGATAGATGTACTGCCAGATATCCAGCTCCGTCCAGTTGGACAGGGGGAAGATGCGCATGCTCTCGCCCTTGTGGACGCGGCCGTTGTAGAGCTGCCAGAGCTCCGGGCGCTGCCCCTTGGGGTCCCAGCGGTGGTGGCGGTCGCGGAAGGAGTAGACGCGCTCCTTGGCGCGGGATTTCTCCTCGTCGCGGCGGGCGCCGCCGAAGGCCGCATCGAAGCGGTGCCGGTCCATCGCCTGCTTGAGCGACTGGGTCTTCATGACGTCGGTATGCACCTTGGAGCCGTGGCTGAACGGCCCGATGCCCTGCTCGACGCCCTCCTGGTTGATGTGGACGATCAGCTCCATGCCCGACTCGCGCGCCATGCGGTCGCGGAAGGCGATCATCTCGCGGAACTTCCAGGTGGTGTCCACGTGCATCAGGGGGAAGGGCGGCTTGCCCGGGTAGAACGCCTTGAGCGCCAGGCGCAGCATCACCGAGGAGTCCTTGCCGATGGAGTAGAGCATCACCGGGTTGTCGAACTCCGCGGCGACCTCGCGGATGATGTGGATGCTCTCCGCCTCAAGCTCCTTGAGGTGGGTGAGCCGTGCCTCGCTGATCTCCATACCCTTGATCACCTGACCGAAAGCCCGCGTTGGTCGAGTATTGTAAAGGATCGCTCGGCGGTCGCGTCAGAGCCGATGGCCATGTCCTTATGGTGTCCGTTCCGGGTCAGCGTGTCGCGTCGTCTATCCGGCCGGGCCGGGCATCTGGAAGACGGTCTTCGGAAAGGTTAGCTGCTCGTCCGGGTTGGCGAATGCTCGACGGGCGTTGGCCTCCTGTTCGCCCAGGTACAGATACCAGGCCTGCGGCGAGCAGTGGTGCCGTGGCTGGAACACCGCCGGGTCGAGGATCCCGACGTTGCGCCCCGCGCCACGGCCCTGGTCGTCTGTCCCGGGGGCACGCACAGATTCGTAGCGTACTGCCCCGATTCCGGCCTGGGCCGCTGTTTCTCCGAGGGACTGCGTCGCGGAGTAGTCGGTCGGATCGGTCCATAGGGCCCGATGCGTAGCCAGATTGCCGGCGGTGAGGTCGAGGCCCAGTGAGGTTCGGTAGCCTGCTGAAAAGACGGTCAGTTGAGCCTCCTGTGCCGGAGGCTCCGTGCCCTCGGAGACGAAGAAGAACCGGAAGCGGTGGAAGGCGAACTCCGCCAGGGCCGTGTGGATCGCTTCAGCCGCGTAGAACACACCGTAAGGCGAGAACGGTCGGCGGAAACGGCTGCCGTTGGGGTTGGGGGGGCGATAGCGGAAAGGGGTCTTGAGCAGGTAGTCCAGCTGTTCGGTGCCCGCCGGGTAAGCTGGCTTGCTCTGCTCCAGAAGGGCCTCCAGGCGCTCCTGATCGGAATGGCTTCTGACGAGTCTCCGCGTGGCGGGGTAGTGCTGGCTCTCAACAGCCCGCCACACCCAGCCACTGCGGGGCGCGGCTTCTTGGAGAAGGTCTTCGGTGTGGAGTGTCAGCGTTGGAGGCATGGCGTTCAAAGCACGGCACGGTGGGCATCAAGATAGTCGACGACTTCCACGAGGCCGTCCACGTGCTGAATCCTGGTTGACGGTACACAACCCAGATCGTGATTGGGGTGTTGCATCCACTGGCGCATGACCCGCTCGTCGCCAGCGCAAATCGCCCCGAGCGACCTCGCCACCCGGACAAGCAGCAGGCTCAGCTCCCACGCCTTGGTGCCGGGCTGGAGGTGGTAGGCCCCCCTTTGCATCCGCGAGACGGTCGACGCACTCACGCCAATCACCTCGGCGAGCTGGCGGTTGGACAAACCGAGGAGATCGGCGGCGTTGGTCACGGCTTCGGTCAGGACACGGCGGTCCGGGTCGGCTTCTTGCGGCGCTTGGGTAGCCATGATTGGCACCTCTTCGGTCCTTTCCTCAGACAACAATACGATAAATATTGTCTGAAGAAAGGGTGTCCCCAGCAAGTGTGCCCCGGCTCAGGGGACTTCCCGGCCGGCGCGCGGTGTGCCAAGTTTTGATGCAGGATCAGGTCAGAAACAGGAGAGGCCGTCATGACCGTGCTCGCACGCAAGACGGAGTGGAACGAGGTGCGCCTGCCGCCGGAGATCGCCGGGCAGTTCTCGGATGTCGATTACTTCGAGGTGGTGGTGACCCGCAAGGGCCGGCTGCTGCTCTCGCCGGTGAACCCGCAGGAGAAAGAGGAGCGGGTCAAGGAGGAGATCCAGGAGCTCGGCGTCGCCGAGGACGACCTGCGCGCCGCAGCCGCTGCGTTGCTGGGCAAGCGTTCTTAATCCCTGTGACGGTGGGTGGTAATGTGGATCCCACAGGGGGTTGGGTGCGGGTCGAGCAGACCGCCCGAAACATCCGGGACTGGCTCAGCCGCCTGGGCGTGCTCGGCGATGCCGGGGAACCGGATCGGGTGGCCGTGCATGCGCTGATGGGCGGTGAGGCGGATCTGCGCCGCGGGGCTTGGGCGGCCTATCCGGAGCAGGACGCCGTGCTGGTGGGCACCCAGGACATGCTCCTCTCCCGCGCGCTGATGCGCGGCTACGGCATGAGCCGTTACCAGTGGCCGGTCCACCATGCCCTGCTGCACAACGACGCCCTGTGGGTGTTCGACGAGGTCCAGCTGATGGGTCCGGCCCTGCCCACCACCGCGCAGCTGGAGGCATTCCGGCGCGATCTGGGCACGACCGGCCCGTCGCGCAGCATCTGGGTCTCCGCCACCCTGCAGGCGGAGTGGCTCGATACCGTGGACTTCCGCCGCCACCGCCAGGATGGGGTCGCGCTGGCCGACCATCTGGACCACGTCGCTGCGGCTGCGCGGGCGCTGGCCAAGGCCCTGGCGTGGCTCGGTTACCGACCAAGGGTGCCTGTGTCCATGGAAAGCTTTGCGGACCCGGTGCAGCGCGACGACTGGATCCAGAACAAACACATGCAGGTGTTCTCGCTCTTTAGCGATACCCACCCTGAAACCACCATCGATGTATTCGTTACGGAACCGTTCTCCTTCGAGGACGAGTACCAGCGGGCTGATCGTTACACCATCGAGTCGGGTGTCGAGATCCGCGCCGTCACCCCGGAAACACTGATCGCTATGAAGCGCATCGCTGATCGGGACCGGGATCGCGATGACATCCAGCACTTGCAATGGATCATCGAGGAGCGTCGCCAGGAGCCGGGTGATGACTAGGAATACGAAAGATCCCTGGGAGTCCGCCACCTTTGAAGGCGCCCGCCGCGCCCAGATCCGGCGGAGCATGCGGCTGTCTCCGCGGCGCCGTCTGGAAGCCATGATCGAGCTCGAACAAACGGCAAAATACCTGGCCGCTGTACCCCGCGCGAGCACAACGGAGGCAAGTACCTCACGGAGTGTCAACGAACCGTCTTCGGGTTATGACGGGATCTCTGTCTCGAGGGAGCATAGCCTTGTCCTCTCCGGCTGCACGCCGGTCCCTCTGGCGAGTTACCTCAAGGCCCTGGGCATTCTGCGCCTGGTCGTCGAGCAGGCGGATCCGGAGGCCCGCGGCTGCTGGCAGAACGAGCAGTTCGTCCTGGAGAGCCGGCTGGATGCGGAGGAACTGAAGCGGTTCTTTCTGGAGGAATATCGGCCGACGCCGCTGCTCGCCCCCTGGGGCGCCCGTTCGGGCTTCTACCCCGGGTCGGCGGAGTCGGGAGCGCGGAAGATCCTGGAAACGATCGAGGCAACCGAGGACGCCCGCCTGGAATTCTTCCGCCAATCTATTCAGGACGTCCGTGCCTTATTGAAGCGGTACGGGTTTTCAGAAAAGCCCGGCGACGATCGCAAGCTGGAGCTACTGCGTCTCTGCCGTGCAGAGCTTCCCGAAGAGCTCGTGCAGTGGTTGGATGCGTGCTACACGCTGACCGCTGACTGGCGCCGTTTTCCGCCGTTGCTCGAGACGGGCGGCAATGAGGGAAGCGGTAGCTACCTCTTCGGCTTTGGGCAGATGGTCGTGGATTGCCTGCACAAGCGAGTCCACGACACAGCGCTGGATGCGGCCCTGCTTGGAGCTAGCGTCCCGGATGCCCAGACAGACCAATTGCCAGGTCAGTTTGCCCCGGATATGGCTGGAGGCCCAAACCAGGGTGCGGGGTACTCCGGGGATCTTACCACTAACCCTTGGGATTGCCTGCTCGCACTGGAAGGGACATTGCTCTTTTACTCGGCAACCACGCGTCGGTCTGGGCGCTAACGCGCCTCTGGCGGGCGAGGGGTCAAGTGGTGGGCGATCCCCCGGGCAGCCCGGAAGAGTGTCGTATGCGGGACCGCTCGCAAGGCACCGCTGTAAACCGCCCAGTATGCGGGTCTCCAAGGGGGCTGAATTCCGTGGCTGAAAGCCACGGCCTCATTGAGCCTATTCTGAGTCCCGCCAATTACCCGGTGCGCAGGAGCGGATTCAGTCCTGCGCGAAGCCCGGCAGATGGAACGCCGCCGCCTCGGAGACCTCCTGCAGGCCGCACTCCCTGGGGATCGGGGGCGGGGCGCCGGCGAGCACCTCCAGGACGGTCCGGACGCCGCCGGCGAGGGCTTCCAGGTGGTAGCCCCCCTCCAGCACAAAGGCCAGTCGGCCCTCGCAGTGCCGGTCGGCGATCCCTTGTACCACACCGGTCGGGGCGCCGAAGCCGGCGAAGGTGGCGTTGAGGGCCAGGTCGAACTGGTGTGCGTCGAAGCCGGCCGAGACCTGCACCAGGTCCGGCTGGAACCAGTCCGCTGCGGGCACCAGGATGTCGTTGAAAGCGCTGAGCAGGGCCGCATCACCGGGGCCCGCCGGCAAAGGGGCCGAAGCGGTGCCGATCTTGCGAGTGGTCATAGGGCCAGTATATGACCAGCGAGCGGCGGGCGTTGGGACAGGGCGGCCGGCGTGAGGTCGGCTCAGAAGGGCCACACCCACGGGATCACGGCCAGCGCTACGGCGCCGGTGACCAGGTTCAGCGGCAGGCCGGCGCGCAGGTAGTCGGTAAAGTGGTAGCCGCCGGGGCCGTAAACCATCAGGTTGGTCTGGTAGCCCATGGGGGTGGCGAAGCTCGCCGAGGCGGCTAGCATGATCGCCACGGCAAAGGGGACCACGCTGACACTCAGATCCGCGGCGACGGACGCGGCGATGGGGACCATCAGAACGGCCGCCGCGTTGTTGGTGATCACGGAGGTGAAGAGCACGGTGACCAGGTAGACAACTGCCAAGTTGAGCCAGGGCACCTCGCCGGCAAGCTGCAGGAGGCCCCCGGCAATGACGGCGGCCAGCCCGGTCTGGTCCATCGCCGCGCCGATGCCGAAAGCGGCGGCGATGGTCAGGATCACGGACCAGTCCACCGATTGCCGCGCGGCGTTGAGCGTCATGCAGCGGGTGGCCAGCAGCGCGGCGCCGGCAGCCAGTGCCCCCTCCAGCATGCTTAGCCATCCGACGCCGACGACCCCGAGCATCACGCCGAGGATCCCCAGCGCCAGCCAAGCCCGGTCGTGGCGCGGCACGGCGGAGCCCTCGATGCCGCGGACGAGCAGAAAGTCGCGGGCGTTGCGCTGGCGCTCGACGAACCCCTCGCCGGCCTCGATCAGGAGGGTGTCGCCGGGGCGCAGGACGATGTCACCGATCTTGCCGTCGACCCGCTCGCCATTGCGGGCGACGGCAATGACCACGGCGTCGTAGCGGGTTCGGAAGCGGCCGTCACGGACCGTCCGGTTGGCCACCGGGCAGGTCTCGGAGACCACCACCTCGACGAGCCGGCGGTCGGAGCGGCGGCCGTCGAGCTTGAAGACCTGATCCGTGGCCGGTTGGAGGCCGCGTATCTTCTGCAGCTCCACCACCGAGTCCACCACGCCGACGAAGACCAGGCGGTCGCCGGCGCGCAGCTTCTCCCGGGGCGAGACCGCGGGCAGGATCTCGCCGCCGCGGTCGATCTCCATCAGGTAGCAGCCGGGCAGATGGCGCAACCCGGCCCGTTCGATGGTCCGGCCGACCAGCGGCCCGCTGGGCTCGACGATCATCTCGACCGTGTACTCGCGCGGATCTTCGAGGGTCTCCGCCGCCGGTCGGCGATCCGGGAGCAGCCAGCGGCTGGTGGCGAACATAAAGGCCAGCCCGACGATCAGCACCGGGATGCCGACCCAAGCGAGTTCGAAGAGCATCAGCCCCTCGCCGGTGCGTTGCTCCAGCGCGCCGTTGACCACCAGGTTGGTGCTGGTGCCGATGAGCGTGCAGGTGCCGCCGAGCATGGCGGCGTAGGACAGCGGCAGGAGGAGTTTCGACTCGGCGAGGTTGTGCTTGCGTGCCCAATCCCCCACCGCCGGGATGAGCATGGCCACCACCGGGGTGTTGTTGAGGAACGCCGAGAAGCCGGCCACCGGCAGGGTCAGCCGGCGCTGGGCATCGAGCAGGGAGCGCGGGCGACCCAGCAGGCGGGTGCTGACCCACTGGACCCCGCCGGTCTCGCGGATGCCGGCCACCACCACGTAGAGCGCGGCCACGGTGAGCACGCCGGGGTTGGAGAGGCCCTCGAAGGCCTCCCTGGGCCCGATCACGCTGCTGACCAGGAGCACGGTCACCGCCCCGAGGAAGGCCATGTCCGGAGCCAGGCGCGTTGTGATTAGGGTGGTCAGCAGGGCGACGACGACGGCGGCCGTCAGGTACGCCTCCCAGCCCATGGCGCTAGATCGCCCCGCGCTGCTGGAGGGCCTGCAGGAGGTGTGCGGTGGCGGTCTCGACGCTGTCCCGGTCGGTGTCGATGATCAGGTCCGGGTCGTCCGGCGCCTCGTAGGGGTCGTCGATGCCGGTCATCCCCTGGAGCTCGCCGCGCCGCGCGCGGGCGTAGAGGCCCTTGGGGTCGCGCTGCTCGCAGGTGGCCAGCGGGGCGCGGACGTGGACCTCCAGGAAGCGTTCGGCGCCGATGGCCTCGCGCACCCGGGCGCGGTCCTCGCGATAAGGCGATATGAAGGCGGTGATCACGATCAGGCCGGCATCGAGCAGCAAGCGGGTGACCTCGCCGATGCGGCGGATGTTCTCCTGCCGCCCGGCGGCGGAGAGGTCCAGGTCCCGATTGAGCCCGTGACGGATGTTGTCGCCGTCGAGCAGGAAGCTGTGGCGCCCCCGCTCATGCAGGGCGTGCTCCAGGGCGTTGGCCAGGGTCGACTTGCCGGAGCCGGAGAGGCCGGTCAGCCAGACCGCCACGGGCCGTTGCCCGAGGGCCGCGGCGCGGTCCTCGGGGCGGATGCGGGTCTGGTGCCAGACAAAGTGCGGCTGTTCCGGCATGGCGGTGACCGCTGCCAGGCTCAGACGAAGGTGAGCCAGTCGGTGTGTGCCGGGTCGCGTCCCTCCACCGCCGCGAAGTAGCGCGACTGCAGCCGCTCGGTGATCGGTCCGCGGTGCCCGGGGCCGATGGTGCGGCCGTCGAGCTCGCGGATCGGCGTGACCTCGGCAGCGGTACCGGTGAAGAAGGCCTCGTCGGCGATGTAGACCTCGTCGCGGGTGATCCGCCGCTCGCGCACCTCGATGCCCTCCTCGGCGGCCAGGCGCAGGATGGTGTCCCGGGTGATGCCCTCAAGCGCCGAGGTGAGCGCCGGGGTGTGGAGCACGCCGTCGCGGACCATGAAGAAGTTCTCGCCGGAGCCCTCGCAGACGAAGCCGTCCACGTCGAGCAGCAGCGCCTCGTCGCACCCGGCCCGGGCGGCCTCCTGCACGGCGAGCATCGAGTTCATGTAGTTGCCGTTGGCCTTGGCCCGGCACATGGCGATGTTCACGTGGTGGCGGGTGAAGGAGCTGGTCTGCACGCGGATGCCCCGCTCCCGGCTCTCGTCGCCGAGGTAGGCGCCCCAGTGCCAGGCCGCCACCATGGTGTGGGTCCGCAGGCCGTCGGCGTGCAGCCCCATGCCCTCGGAGCCGTAGAACGACATGGGCCGGATGTAGGCGCTGCTCAGGCCGTTGCGGCGGACCGCGTCGATGCATGCCTGGTTGATCGTCTCGGGCGTGTGGGCGATCTCCATGCCGAGGATCTTGGCGGAGTTGAAAAGCCGCCGGGTGTGCTCGTGCAGGCGGAAGATCGCCGGCCCCTGATCGGTGGTGTAGGCCCGCAGCCCCTCGAAGACGCCCATGCCGTAGTGCAGGGTGTGGGTCAGGCAGTGGACCCGGGCCTCGCGCCAGGGCAGCATCTCACCATCGAGCCAGATGGAACCGTCGCGATCGGCGAAGGACATGGAATGAATCTCCGTCGGTAGTCATCGGGACCTGGGTGCAGCGCCGCAGTTTGCCATACTTGCCCGGCCGATGCCGCCCGCTGCCGGCGCGAAGGCGCCTTTAACCCTCCATGATCCGCTCCCAGATTCCGCTTACGGCCGCCCGCTCGTCGGCGAGCTCCTCGCTGTCGACCGCGGCGTCCTGATCCTGCAGGGCGAGCTGGTGGACGCGGCGCCGGTAAGCGCGGTAGGCGCCGGCCAGGCGGTTGGCGTCCGCCTCGTCCAGCCGACCGGCCCGGGCGAGCTCGCGCAGCAAGCGGATGTTGTCCGGGTAGCGGGTCAGCTCTGGGTGGTCGTGGGCGGCGTCGAGGACGCCGTACTGGACGATGAACTCGATATCGGTCAGCCCGCCGCGGTCGTTCTTGAGGTCGAAGCGCCCGGCGCGGCGACTGCCTTTCTCCTTGCGCTGGCGCTCGCGCATGCCGGCGACGGCCTCGCGCAACGCCGCTGTGTCGCGTCCCTGGCAGAGCACCTCGGCGCGGATCCGCTCGAACGCCTCGCGTGGTCCGGGGTCGCCGGCGACGCCGCGGGCCCGCACCAGGGCCTGGTGCTCCCACGTCCAGGCACCCTCGTGCTGATACTGGCGGAAGGCGTCCAGGGTGGTGCTCATCAGTCCGGCATTGCCCGACGGGCGCAGTCGGGTGTCGACCTCGTAGACGATGCCCCCGGGGGTGACGGTGTTGAGGACGTGGACCACGCGCTGGGCCAACCGGGCGAAAAAGACCTGGTTGTCGATGGACCGCTCGCCGTCGGTATGCTGCGCCTCGCCGCGGCTGTCGTGGAGGAAGACCAGATCCAGATCGGATCCGTAGCCCAGCTCCAGGCCGCCGAGCTTGCCGTAGCCGGCCACGGCGAACCCGGCCTCGCGGCGCTTGCCGTCATCGGTGCACATGGGCCGGCCGTGGCGGTGGACCAGGTGGGCGCGGCAGATGGATACCGCTCGCTCCAAGGCGGTCTCGGCGATCTGGGTGAGGTAGTCGCTGACCACCATCAGCGGTGCGGCGCCGGAGACATCGGCGGCCGCCACCTTGAGTTGGTTGGCCTGTTTGAACTGGCGCAGCGCCTCCATCTGTTGCTCGAGGTCATCCTCGGCGATGCGCCGCAGGCGGCTGTCCAGATCCGTTTCCAGGGCCTCGCGCCCGAGGGGTTCGTAGAGGGTGCGGGGGTCGAGGAGTTCGTCGAGCAGCAGCGGGTGTGCCGCCAGGAAGCGCGCCACCCACGCCGAGGCGTCGCAGAGCTGGACCAGCTGCGAGAGCGCCATGGGGTGCTCGACCAGCAGGGCCAGGTAGGCGGTGCGCCGGGCCACCGTCTCGATCAGGTCGAGGATCCGCTCCAGGGCCAGATCCGGGCGGCGGGCGCGCACGCAGGCGTTGATCACCAGGGGCATCAACCGGTCCAGGCGGTGGCGGCCGCGGGCCGACAGCGCGCGCACCTCGGCGCCCTCGCGAAGGCGCTCAAGGCGTCGGGCGAGGTGTCCGGGCTCGGGGAAGCCAAGACCGTGAAGCCGTTCGGCGGCCTCGTCGGGGTCCAGGTGGCCGTTCCACAGCAACTCGGCGGGGTCCTCGTCGCCCTCGGCGTCCTCGGCCTGCGGGGCGGCGAAGACTTGGTCGAAGTGGTCGTGGATGTGCCGCCGGGTCGTTTCGAGCTCCGCCTCGAAGGTGTCGGCGTCGTCGTAACCGGCGGCCAGTGCCACCCGGGTACGGCCGATGGGGTCCTCGGGCACGGTGTGGCTCTGCTCGTCGGCGAGCATCTGCACGGCGTTTTCGACCCGGCGCAGGAACCGGTAGCCGCCGCGCAGCTCCTCGACCGCGTGCTCGGGCAGCAGCTGCTGATCGGCGATGGTCTCGAGGGTGGTCATCAGCCGCCGCGAGCGCAGCGCCGGATCGCGGCCGCCGCGGATCAGCTGGAAGGCCTGGGTAACGAACTCCACCTCGCGGATTCCGCCCAGGCCGGTCTTGATATTGCGTGCCGTCCCGCGCCGCTGCACCTCGCGGGCGATCATCGCCTTCATCTCGCGGATCTGCTCGAGGGCCCCGTAGTCCAGGTAGCGGCGGTAGACGAAGGGGCGCAGGCTGCGGGTCAGCTCGTCGCCGGCGGTGTAATCCCCACCGACGCAGCGCGCCTTGATCATGGCGTAGCGCTCCCACTCCCGCCCCTGGCTTTCGTAGTAGGTCTCGACGGCGGAGAAAGGCAGGGCCAGGGGGCCGGCGTCGCCGTTGGGGCGCAGGCGCATGTCGACGCGGTAGGGCTGGCCGTCGGGAGTGATCTCGCTGAGCGCGCCGATGAGCTGTCGGCCGAGCTTGACGAAGAACTCGTCGTTGCTGCGTGGCCGGTTGCCGTCGGTCTCCCCAGTCTCGGGGAAGGCGAAGATCAGATCGATGTCCGAGGAGAAGTTCAGCTCGCGTCCGCCGAGCTTGCCCATGCCCAGCACCACCAGGTGCTGGGGATCGCCGTCGGGGCTGCGCGGGGAGCCCCAGCGCTCGGACAGGGCGCGGTGGAGCCAGCCAAGGGTCAGATCGATGCACGCCTCGGCCAGGTCGCTGGTCTCCTCCAGGGTCTCTTCCAGTCCGGTCCAGCCGGCCAGGCTGCGGTAGGCGATGCGCACCATCTCGCGGCGCCGGAAGCGACGCAGGGCGCGGTAGAGCTCGGCCTCTTCGGTGGCGGCGTCGAGGCATGGGCGCAGGCGCTGCCGGTGTCCGCTCTCGCCGTAAGCGGTGAATAGGTCGCCGCTTTCGGCCAGGTCGTGGAGCAGCTCCGGCTGCCGTTCGGCGACGGCCTGGGCGACGAAGTCGCTGGCGGCGACGACCCGGGGCAGGCTGGCGGTGATGCGTTCGTCGTCGGGCACCGCCCCGGCCTCGTGCAGGGTGGCCAGGTGGCGCTCGGCGAGCTCGTGCAGGGAATCGGGTAGGGCATCCATGCCCGCAGTTTCGGCGCCGGGGCGGGGCGGTGTCCAGTCTCAGCGGCCCAGGCGGCCCAGGCGGCCCAGCTGGCGCAGCCCCTTGGCCACGCGCTCGATGACCGTTCGTCGCTGCAGCCGGGCGACGGCGGGGGGCATGCGGGCCGGATCCTTGCCCCATCCGTAGCGGGCCCAGGCGTTCCAGTCCTGCTGCGCCGCCCAGCGCCACAGCGGCCCGCCGCGGCGATCCGGGTCGCGCAGCAGGGCGGTGCCGAAGTCGATCACCACCGCCTCGTGCTCTGGGGTGAGGATGATGTTGTCGTGGCGCTTGAGATCGGCGTGGGCCACGCCGCGCGCGTGCATGCCGGCGATGGTCCGGCGCAGGCCGACCACCGCGGGGTGTGGGGTGGCAGCATCCGGTGTGCGCACGTAGGGAAAGCGGATCTTCCACCCCGGCTGGTACGCCAGGACCAGCCACGCACCTGCGTACAGGCCGTAGCAGTGGGCGATGCCGGGTACGCCCGCCAGGCGCTGGTAGATGCGGTATTCGCGGCGGATCGCCCAGCGGCTGGCCGCATACGCCAGCCCGGGTCGAGGTGTCTTGATCACCAGCGGCGGGTCGTGGTCCGCGAAGATATGGACCTGACTCTGATTGGCGGTGGTCCCCCGAGGCGCATCGCCGCCGCTGCGCAGCAGGGCGGCGATGCGCTCTTCGGTGAGCGGGGGCGTCGCGTCGGCGGGGGGCTCGGCCATGGCTGCGGGGCGTCAGCCGAGACGCAGCCCCATGATGATCAGACCGATGGTCAGCAGCGTGGCGATGATCGGCTCGCCGTTGGGCTGGAGGCTCTGGCGGAACGACCAGCTGGTGACGTTCAGCGGGCGATCCGGGTTGAGATTGGGGATCAGCGCCGAGGTCTTGGCATGCCACGGCTCCCACTGCTCGGGGAATTTCTTGCGCAGCTTGGCGTCTTCCTTCTGGATCGCCGGCGGGTAGTAGAGGATGGCGAAGGCGAGGGCGACCGGAACCAGCCACAGGACCTGGCCAGCCATGAGGAAGCCGCCGATGATCAGAAAGTTGCCCACGTACAGCGGGTGGCGGACCAGGGCGTAGGGGCCGTCCTGGGCCAGTTCCTTGTCCTTGCTCAGGTAGCCGGCCGCCCACAGGCGGAAGAGGATGCCGGCACCGGCGATGATCGCGCCGAGGGTGTACAGCCAGCCTACGGTGGGGGCGCTGACGACGACGATGACGATCAGCAGCAGGATGCCGAGCGCCTGGCGCGCCTTGTGCCGCTCATGGACGACGGAGTTGTAAAGGCTCTTGGGATGGAGGTTCATGCGCTTCTGCCAGCCGGGTGTCGGAAATGGCCGGAAGCGTACCATCGTCGCCGGGTGGCTTCTAGCCGGAACTGCCTGCTGCGGGTTGTTGCTGGGAGCGCCCCGGCGGGCCGGCTTGCAACTTGCCAGCTGCGGACGGAGACTGGGCGGCCATGGATACCGTCTTCATTCGCGGCCTGCAGGTCGAGACCGTTATCGGCATCTTTGAGTGGGAGCGGCGCATCCACCAGCGGGTGCGCATCGACCTAGAGATGTCCGCCGATATCGCCCGGGCTGCAGCGACCGACTCCATCGACGACGCCCTCGACTACAAGGCCATCGGCAAGCGGATCATTGGGTTCGTCGGGGAGAGTGAGTTCCTGCTCGTGGAGACGCTGGCCGAGGAAGTGGCGAAGATCGTTCGCGACGAATTCGGCATGGCGTGGCTGCGGCTTTCGGTGAGCAAGCCCGGCGCGCTGCGCGGCGCGGACGATGTGGGCGTGACCATCGAGCGAGGCGAGCGGATTTGAGACAGGCGTATCTGAGCATCGGCAGTAACATCGACCGCGACCGCAACATCCGCTCCGCCATGGCGGAGCTGCGCACGCGCTGGCCGGACATGGTGTTCTCCACCGTCTACGAGACCGCAGCGGTGGGTTTCGAGGGCGAGGACTTCTACAATCTGGTGGCGAGCTTCCGGGCCGAGGAGCCGCTGGAGAACGTCCTGGATACCCTGCGCGAGTTGGAGGATGCCCACGGCCGGCATCGGGCCGGCGAGAAGTTCTCCGCGCGGACCTTGGATCTGGATCTGCTGCTGTGGGGGGATGCAGTCCTCGAGGGCGATCCGGTGACCCTGCCCCGGGATGAGATCCTCCGCTTCGATTTTGTCCTCCGCCCCCTGGCCGAGCTGGCCCCCGAGGCCCGGCACCCGGTCAACGGGGAGTGCTTCCGCGATCTCTGGGCCGGTTTCACCGGCCACCCCTCCATCCGTCGTTCCGTGCCCCTGGCCGACTAGTCCCTGCGCCCGGCGCGGGCGTACGGGTTGGGGGCGTCCGGGTCGGGGCGCGTCTTGAAACGGCGGTGCAGCCACAGGTACTGCTCCGGGGCGTCGCGCACCTGAGCCTCGATGACCGAATTGATCCGCGTGGCGTCAGCGACGTCGTCGCCCGTCGGGAACGGCTCCAGCGCCGGCTCCAGGAAGACGTGCCAGCGGTTGCCGGCTAGGCGCCGGCAGTGCAGCGGCACCACCCGGGCGCCGGTGCTCCGCGCCAGGCGCGCGGTCATGGTTAGGGTGCTGGTCTCGACGCCCATGAACGGCGCGAAGACCGAACCCTGGCGGCCGAAGTCCTGGTCCGGGGCGTAGAAGACGACGTTGCCTTCACGCAGCACGCGCAGGATGCGACGCATGTCGGTATTGGGCAGCACATCGACCACGCCGGTGCGGCGCGCGCGCACCATGGCGGCGTTGAAGGCGCGGTCCTTGGCCGGCTTGTAGACCGGGTAGAAATCTGCCACGTGGGCACCGATGATCTTCCCGCACATCTCTACGCTGGTGTAGTGCGGCCCCAGCAGGATAACCCCGCGACCGTGCTCCCGGGCCGCTTCTAGGTGCTCCAGGCCATCGATGGTGTAGTAGGGCGCCAGGCGGTTGATGGGTGCCCACCAGGCCAGTGCGCCCTCCAGCATGCCGCGGGCGGCCGAGCGGAAGTGGCCGCGTTCCAGGCGGCGCCGTCCCCGTGTGCCCAGCTCTGGGAAGGCCAGGCCCAGATTGGTGCGCACGATGTGACGCCGGCTCGGCACGACCGCCCAGAGCAGCATGCCCAGCCCGTCCCCGAGCCGGCCGATCAGCGGGATGGGCAGCAGCGCCAGCAGGCGCAGCAGACCGAGTCCCAGCCAGGTCGGCCAGTACGCGGGGTGATAGATCTGGGTCGGCGGTTTCTTCTTCCGGCCCTTGCGGCGTTTTTTCTTATCGCTCACCAGCGGATTCGTGCTCTTTGCGGGTGAATGGGGCGGCTCGGGGCGTAGTTTGGGCCGCTGGCGGCCGGCTCGCAAGCTGCCCCCGTAGCCATGAAAAAACCCCCGCCGGGCGAGGCCCGACGGGGGTTCGGTTGCGGCGTCAGGGCGCCGGGAACCGGACGGCTTACATCATGCCGCCCATGCCCCCCATGCCGCCCATGCCACCCATGTCGCCGCCACCGCCTTCGTCGTCCTTCTTCGGCAGGTCGGCGACCATGGCCTCGGTGGTCAGCATCAGCGCGGCCACGGAGGCAGCGTTCTGCAGGGCCGAGCGGGTGACCTTGGTCGGGTCGAGGACACCGGCCTGCACCAGGTCCACGTACTCGCCGGTGGCGACGTTGTAGCCCTGGTTGCCGCTGCCCTCCTTGACCTTGTTGACGATCACGGAGGCGTCCTCGCCGGCGTTGGTCACCAGCTGGCGCAGCGGCTCCTCCATGGCACGGCGGACCAGCGCGACGCCCTGGGTCTGCTCCTCGTTGGCGCCGCTCAGGCCCTCGAGGGCGGCCAGGGCGCGGATCAGGGCCGTGCCACCACCGGGGACGATGCCCTCTTCCACCGCAGCGCGGGTGGCGTGCAGGGCGTCCTCGACGCGGGCCTTCTTCTCCTTCATCTCGACCTCGGTGGCCGCGCCGACCTTGATCACGGCAACGCCACCGACCAGCTTGGCCACGCGCTCCTGGAGCTTCTCCTTGTCGTAGTCGGAGGTGGACTCCTCCATCTGCGCACGGATCTGCTCGACGCGGGCCATGATGTCGTCGTGACGGCCGGCGCCGCCGACGATGGTGGTCTCCTCCTTGGAGATCTGCACCTTCTTGGCGGTGCCCAGGTCGTCGACCGTGGCGTTCTCCAGGGTCATGCCGACCTCGTCGGAGATGACCGTGCCGCCGGTGAGGATGGCGATGTCCTGGAGCATGGCCTTGCGGCGGTCACCGAAGCCGGGCGCCTTGACCGCGGCGACCTTGACGATGCCGCGCAGGTTGTTGACCACCAGCGTGGCCAGGGCCTCGCCCTCAACCTCCTCGGCGATGATCAGCAGCGGCCGGTTCTGCTTGGCCACGCCCTCGAGCAGCGGCAGCAGATCGCGGATGTTGGAGATCTTCTTGTCGTGGAGGAGGATCGCCGCGTCCTCGAGCTCCGCCTTCATCGTCTGCTGATCGGTGACGAAGTAGGGGGAGAGGTAGCCGCGGTCGAACTGCATGCCCTCGACAACATCCAGCTCGTTCTCCAGGCCGGAGCCCTCCTCGACGGTGATCACGCCTTCCTTGCCGACCTTGCCCATGGCATCGGCGATGATCCGGCCCACGGCCTCGTCGGAGTTCGCGGAGATGGTGCCGACCTGGGCGATGGAGTTGTCGTCCTCGCAGGGCTTGGACAGCTCGTTGGCCAGGTAGTTGGAGGCCGTCTCGGTGGCCTTCTCGATGCCCTTCTTGAGCTCCATCGGGCTCATGCCCGCGGCCAGGGACTTCATGCCCTCGCGCAGGATGGCCTGGGCCAGGACGGTCGCGGTGGTGGTGCCGTCACCGGCGACGTCCGAGGTCTGCGAGGAGACCTCCTTGAGCATCTGCGCGCCCATGTTCTCGAAGTGGTCTTCGAGCTCGATCTCCTTGGCGACGGAGACGCCGTCCTTGGTGACGGTGGGGGCGCCGAAGCTCTTCTCGAGGACGGCGTTACGGCCGCGCGGGCCGAGGGTGACCTTGACGGCGTTGGCCAGCTGGTTGACGCCGCTCATCATGCGCTGGCGCGCATCATCGGAGAAACGGATTTCCTTCGCAGCCATGGTTGGCTCCTCTGCTCGATTCGGTGTTCGGGTCTCGGGTGTCTGGCTCGCTGCGCGTTGGAAGTCGGCGCTGCGTCAGCCCTCGAAGACGGCCATGATGTCGTCCTCGCGCATCACCAGGTAATCCTGGCCGTCGATCTTGACCTCGGTGCCGGCGTACTTGCCGAACAGGACCTGGTCGCCGACGTTCACCTCGACGGGGCGACGCTCGCCGTTGTCGAGCATCTTGCCGTTGCCGACAGCGATGACCTTGCCCTTCATCGGCTTCTCGGCCGCGGTGTCCGGGATGACGATGCCGCCCGGGGAAGTGCGCTCTTCTTCAAGGCGCTGGATGACCACTCGGTCGTGCAGGGGACGGATGCTCATCGGTCCTCTCTCCCTCTCTCTTTGGTCGTGGACTCTGGGATCTGGTTCGCCGCGCTTCCCGCGGCCTGCTAGCTGTTAGCACTCGGTAACCGTGAGTGCTAATCATATCGTTCGGTTCTTCTCCGTCAAGGGCTTCCGACACCTGCTTCGGGTGACGTTCCCTGCCGGTACCCGGTGGATGAGGACGCCGATGGTAGAATTCAACCCCTGTTCAACGACCGAGGAGGTGCAGCCATGTCGAGTCGAGAACTGGTCGTCCTGTGCACCTGCCCCGATGAGGAGACCGCCCGCCGGCTCGCCGGCGAGGTGGTGGAGGCGCGGCTGGCCGCCTGCGTCAACATCGTCCCGGGGGTGACCTCCGTCTTCTACTGGGAGGGACAGGCGCAGGCGGAGACCGAGTGCCTGTTGGTGATCAAGACATCGGATTTTGCCTACACCCGATTGGAGGGGATGCTTGTGGAGCGGCATCCGTATGAACTTCCAGAGGTCATCGCGGTCGGCATCGAAAAGGGCCTGGCAGGCTTCCTGGACTGGATACGCGATGAAACCCGGTAGGAGGGTGTAAGCCGATGAAGGGCAGGATGCGTTACGACCGAGGCGGTCTGATCGCGGCGCTGTGGCTGGCGCTGGGTCTGCTGATTGCGGCCGCCCCGGCACAGGGAATGGTGGATCAGCAGGAGATCTTCCCGTTCACCGTCGAACAGGTGGGCGAGGATCGCCTGGTCGCACGCTGGGACGTGGCTGAGGACCACTACCTCTACCGCCACGCCTTCGACTTCGAGTTGCGCGACGGTGATAACGAGATCGTCGAGGTCGCGTACCCGAGCGGCGAGTCGTTCTCCGACGAGTTCTTCGGCGATGTGGTCATCTACCGGGGCACGCTGCAGGTGCACCTGGAGACCGCGGAGCCGATCGGCGAGGGGGCGCAGCTCTACGCCGAGTTCCAGGGTTGCAACGAGCCCGATTCCCTCTGCTACCCGCCAAGCAGCCTGGAGGCCGACCTCGGCTCCGGTGCCGTGCAGTACAGTGATGGCTCCGGCGGCCCCGCCGGCGGGGCCGGCAGTGGTCAGGGGCCCATGGGGGACCTGCAGGCGCTGCTCGGCGGCGGCAACCTCTGGGCCATCCTCGGGGGATTCTTCGTCGCCGGGCTGCTGCTCGCCTTCACCGCCTGCATCTACCCGATGATCCCGATCCTCTCGGGGCTGATCGTCGGCAGTCAGCCCGGCGGAGGCCGGCCCGGTACCGGGCGCGCGCTTTGGTTGTCCTTCGTCTACGTCCAAGGCATGGCGATTACCTACGCGCTGGCCGGCGCCCTGGCCGGGCTCTCCGGGCGCGCCATCCAGGCCGACCTGCAGGGGCCGGTGGTGACGGTGGCCTTCAGTGCCTTGTTCGTCGCCCTGGCGCTGGCCATGTTCGGGCTTTACAACCTGCAGATGCCGGCCTCGGTCCAGGGCCGGCTGCAGGCCGCTTCCAGCCGGTTGCCGGGCGGGCAGACGGCCGGAGTGGCGGCCATGGGTGTGCTCTCCACGCTGATTGTCGGCGCGTGCTCAGGGCCGGCACTGGTAGCCGCGCTGGCGTTCATCGGCAACACCGGCGAGGTGGTCCTCGGTGCCGGGGCGCTCTATGTCATGGCGCTGGGTATGGGGGCACCGCTGCTGGCCGTGGGCACGGCCGCGGG
Organism: Halorhodospira sp. 9628; assembly: GCF_022228075.1. NCBI lineage: Bacteria > Pseudomonadati > Pseudomonadota > Gammaproteobacteria > Chromatiales > Ectothiorhodospiraceae > Halorhodospira > Halorhodospira sp. 9628. Next base: position 91,707 of record NZ_JAJNRF010000005.1, on the reverse strand, counting down.
GCGCTGGATGCCGCGCTCCGGGCCGTGGATGGAGTCGGTCAAGCAGGTCTTCGGCTTCATCTTCCTGGGGGTGGCCTGGTGGATGTCCGCCCGTCTGATGCCGGACTGGCTGGTGCTGGCCGGCTGGGCGGCGCTGCTGCTGGCCGCCGCCGCGTGGCTCGTCTGGCGCCTGCTGCGCAGCCGTGATGGGGGCGGTTCGCTGCCCATCCGGGCGGCGGGGGCCACGCTGGCCGTTCTGCTGGCGGTGGCCGGCGGGGCGCAGGTCCTGGGGGCGGCTACCGGTGCCGGCGATCCGCTGCGGCCCTGGGTCGGGATCACCGGCGATCCGTACGCCCAGGCCCGGGCTCGCGTGCTGGAGGAGTGGCACCACGTCGAGACCCTCGACGAACTCGAGGCGCTGCTCGCCGAGGCCCGCGAGGATGGCCGGCCGGTGGTCATCGACTTCTCGGCCGAGTGGTGCGTCTACTGTGTCCAGCTCGAGGAACGCACGCTCCCGGATGAGCGGGTGCAGGAGGCCCTTGAGGGCGCCGAGAAGGTGCGCATCGACGTCACCGACATGAGCGACGCGGACCGCGAGCTGATGGAGGCGTACGGCGTCTATCTGCCTCCGGCCATCCTCTTCTATGACGGCGAGGGCGAGGAGCGCTCGGAGCATCGGGTGGCCGGCTTCAAGGATGCCGAGGCGTTCGCTGAGCGCACCCGCGAAGCCTTCGGCGGCTGATCGGCCGGCCCGCGGCTCCTTTGGAATCCGCGCCGGCCGGCAGGGTTCAGCGCCGGTCGGCGCGGGCAATACGTCGCAGCCATCCCCGGGGAAACGGCGGCGAATGTGTTGCGATCGCCGTAAAACTGGACAATCTTTCGGCGCTCAGTCAGAATCGCGGACGGTGCGAGTCGGGTGAGCGCGTCAGATGCCTAAGCTGCTGTTAATCCACGGGCCCAATCTGAATCGGCTGGGAACCCGCGAGCCGGAACGCTACGGACGGCTGACGCTTCAGGACATCGAAACCCGCTTGCGGTCCATCTGCGATGCGGCCGATGTACAGCTGCACAGCGCCCAGTCCAATCACGAGGGCGAGCTCATCGATCGAATCCACGCCGCGGCGGACGAGGGCGTCGAGTTCATCGTCATCAATCCCGCGGCCCTCACGCACACCAGCGTCGGACTGCGCGACGCGCTGCTCGCCGTCGCGCTGCCGTTCATCGAGGTGCACTTGAGCAACGTCCACGCCCGCGAGGCGTTCCGGCAACACTCTTTTCTGTCCGACATCGCCGAGGGGGTGGTCACCGGCCTCGGCGCGGACGGCTATGAATTCGCGGTCCGTGCAGCCATCCGGCGCATGGGCGGGCAGGCCTGAATACAGGGTTTCGTCGATCTATGGATATTCGCAAGATCAAACGTCTTATCGAGCTGCTCGACGAGTCCGGCGTCCACGAGATTGAGATCGCCGAGGGCGAGGAGTCGGTCCGGATCACGCGCAACGCGCCCAACCCGCCTCCGCAGCCGCAGCCGGCGTATGCTGCGCCGGCACCGGCGCCCGCCGCGGCCCCGCCGGCGGCTGCAGCCGCAGCGCCGGCCGCCGCCGGCGCCGCCGAGCCCGAGGAGGCCGGCGACGATGAGCCGGAGGGCGAGCCGATCCGCTCGCCGATGGTCGGTACCTTCTACCGGGCTCCGTCGCCGACGGCCAAGCCGTTCGTCGAGGAGGGGCAGCGGGTCAAGGCCGGCGACACGTTGTGCATCGTCGAGGCAATGAAGATGCTCAACCAGATCGAGGCCGACCGCGACGGGGTGATTACCGCCGTCCTGGTCGAGAACGGTCAGCCCGTCGAGTACGACCAGCCGCTGTTCCTGATCTCCGACTGAGTGAGCACCATGCAGAAGATCCTCATCGCCAACCGCGGCGAGATCGCGCTGCGCATCCTGCGCGCCTGCCGTGAGCTGGGCATCCGCAGTGTCGCCGTGCACTCGGCGGCTGATCGCGAGCTCAAGCACGTGCGCCTGGCCGACGAGTCGGTCTGCATCGGGCCGAACAACGTCCGCGACAGCTACCTCAACATCCCGGCGATCATCGCCGCCGCCGAGGTGACCGACTCCACCGCCATCCACCCCGGCTACGGCTTCCTCTCGGAGAATGCCGACTTTGCTGAGCGGGTGGAGCAGTCGGGTTTCGTCTTCATCGGCCCGCGCGCCGAGAGCATCCGCACCATGGGTGACAAGGTCTCGGCGATCCGCGCCATGAAGGAGGCCGGCGTACCGTGTGTGCCCGGCTCCAACGGTCCGGTGCCCGAGGACGATCCCGACGAGACGCTGCGTATCGCCTCGGAGATCGGCTATCCGATCATGATCAAGGCGGCCTCCGGCGGTGGCGGCCGCGGCATGCGCGTGGTGCGCAGTGAGGCGGCGCTGCTCAATGCCGTGTCGCTGACGCGCGGCGAGGCCGAGAACGCCTTCGGCGACGGCACCGTCTACATGGAGAAGTACCTGGAGAAGCCGCGCCATATCGAGGTGCAGGTGCTCGCAGACCACCACGGCAACGCCATCCATCTGGGCGAGCGCGACTGCTCCATGCAGCGGCGTCACCAGAAGGTGGTCGAGGAGGCGCCGGCGCCGGGGATCACCGAAAAGCAGCGCCAGGATATCGGCGAGCGCTGCGCCGAGGCGTGCCGGCAGATGGACTACCGCGGCGCGGGCACCTTCGAGTTCCTCTACGAGAACGGCGAGTTCTACTTCATCGAGATGAACACGCGGATCCAGGTCGAGCACCCGGTCACCGAGATGGTCACCGGCTGCGACCTGGTCGCCGAGCAGATCCGCATCGCCTCGGGCGAGCCGCTGAGCTGGCGCCAGGAGGACATCCAGGTGCGCGGCCACGCCGTGGAGTGCCGGATCAACGCCGAGGATCCGAAGACCCTGATGCCGTGCCCGGGCACCATCGACCACTTCCACGCCCCGGGTGGCCCCGGGGTGCGTGTGGACTCCCACGTCTACACCGGCTACGCCGTGCCGCCGTACTTCGACTCCATGATCGGCAAGCTGATCACCCATGGTCCGAGCCGGGACAGCGCGCTGGCCCGCATGCGCACGGCGCTATCCGAGATCGTGGTCAGCGGCATCGGCACCAATATCTCGCTGCAGCAGGAGATCATCGGGGATGCCGCGTTCCGCGCCGGCGGGACCGACATCCACTATCTGGAGAAGAAGCTCGCCCTCGATTAAGGCTTGCACCACGGTGCGGCGACGCCCTGTAATGGGCGCAGGCGGGCAGACCCCAGCGGGGAGACGAGCATGATCAAGCGGATCGCGGCGGTGGCGGCCCTGGCACTTTGGGCGACAGCCCCGATGGCGCGGGAGCTGGACATCAATCTTCACGACGACGCCGCGGAGGTCGGGTTCTACTTCCCGCCCACCGAGGAGATGTACGTCGAGGATGCCGATCTGGGCGGCAGCCTGTTCTTCAACGACGACGGGGATGTTGCCCTCAGCGGCATCGTCCACGTCACCGGGCCGCCGGCCGAGGGGTTCAGCCCGCTTCAGTTCGGGGCCGGGGCCAAGGGTTACATCATCTACGCCGACGAGCCCGAACGCACCGTCGGCGCCTTGGCTCTGGGCGGTTCCGCGCGATTGAGCATACCGGCCCAAGTGCCCCAGGCGCTGGTCATCCGCGGCCATGTGGCGCCGAACATCACCGCCTTTGGCCGCGCCAAGCGGGTCTTCGAGGGGAATATACGTTACAAGCTGGACTTCACCCCTCGGGCCAGCGCCTATCTGGGTTTCCGCTACCTTCGCCTGCACATGTCGAGCGCCAGCAACCAGACCCTGGACAACAACCTCCACCTCGGCGTGCGGGTTCGGTTCTAGCTCAGCTGAGCAGCAGGCGCAGGGCCACGAACAGCAGCAGGATCGCGAACAGTCGCCGCAGCCGCCTTGCCGGGACCCGGTGGGCCAGCCGCGCCGCCAGAGACGAGGCGAGCAGGCTGGCCGTGACGATCCCGGCGAATGCCGGCCAGTAGATGTAGCCGGTGGCTCCCGGGGGTAGCTGCGGCTCACCCCAGCCGACGACCAGGTAGCCCAGGGCCCCGGTCAGCCCCAGCGGGAGCGCGGTGGCCGATGAGGTGCCCACCGCCCGGTGCATGGCCAGGCCGCGCCAGACCAGATACGGGACGGTCACCGTGCCGCCGCTGACCCCGACCATGGCCGACAGGGTGCCGATGCCGCCCCCGACTCCGGCGAGCACGCCGTCCCCCCCGCCACCACCGCGCCGCGGTGGCTGCCAGCCGGAGAGCATGTAGAGCGAGACCGCCAGTAGGAAGGTTCCGAACAGTCGCTGCAGTGCGACACCGTCCAGGTAGCCAGCCAGCCCCGTGCCCAGCACCGCCCCGGCAACCATGCCGGCCCCCAGGCGCAGCAACAGCGGCATGTCCACGGCCCCCAGCCGGTAGTGGCCGCGTGCCGAGCCCAGCGAGGTGACCACCACCGTAGCCAGCGAGGTGCCGATGGCCAGGTGGGTGGCGACCGCCGGGGCGACCCCGAGTACCGGGAAGATCAGCAGCAGGACGGGGACCACCACGATCCCGCCGCCGACCCCGAACAGCCCGGCGGTCGCACCGGCCAGGCAGCCGGCACCGAGGTAGATCAGCAATTCGAGCACCGGCCGAGTGTCGGCGGGATCAGCCCGCGGTGCAAGGGGTGGCCCGGCGTCGTTGAAAAGTTGCGCATAAAAGGCCACGGTATCGCACCGTAGCGATCGTTATTCGGTTCTTCAGGAGACCGTTCATGGACGCGAAGACCGTCTGTATCGTCGGCGGGACCGGTTTCGTCGGGATGCACGTGGCCAACCGGCTCGCCGGGCGGGGGTACGCGATACGGGCGCTGACCCGCCGCTACTACCGTGGCCGCGACCTGCTGCCCTTCCCCGGGCTGCGACTGATCGAGGCCGACGTCCACGACGAGCGGCAGCTGGTGCGCCACTTCAGCGGTTGCCACGCCGTGATCAACCTGGCCGGTGCCCACACCGGCCGCAATGGCCCGCGCGAGGGTGCCTATCGCGAGGTCCACGTCGACCTGGCCCGGCGGGTGCTTTCCGCCGCTCGCCGGGCCAGCGTGCCACGCTACCTGCACATGAGCGCCGTCGGCGCGCACCCGGACGCCAACAGCCTGTTCCTGCGCACCAAGGGCGAAGGCGAGCAGCTGGTGCGGGCGGCGGATCCGGAGCAGATCGGTGCCACGGTGCTGCGACCGTCGGTGATCTTCGGCAGTGGCGATCGGTTCCTGAATCGCTTCGCCGGGCTCCTGCGCTTCGCCCCCGGGGTCTTCTTCCTGCCCACGCCGGACGCCCGCTTCCAGCCGGTCTTCGCCGGCGACGTGGGCCAGGCAGTGATCAACGCCATGGAGAATCCGCGTACGGCCGGGCGTGCCTACGAGCTCTGCGGACCGCAGATCTATACCCTGCGCGAGCTGGTGGAGTACGTCGCCGAGCTGCGCGGCCTGCGCCGCCGGGTGGTCGGCCTGAACGACAGCCTGTCCCAGGCCAGTGCCCGAGTGCTCGGCTGGATGCCCGGCAGACCGTATACCCTGGATCAGTACCGGCTCAGCGCCACCCCGAGCTGCTGCGCCGAGGACGGCCTGGCGGCACTGGGCATCCAGGCGAACGCGCTCGAGGCCATCGCACCAACCTACCTGGGCACGGCCGGGCGGCAGGCGCAGTATCAGCAAGCCCGGCGCGAGGCCGGTCGCTAGCCCGTGCAACGGTATCGTGTCGGCGGCGCGGTCCGCGATCGCCTCCTGGGGCGGTCGGTGGACGAGGTGGACTGGGTGGTGGTCGGAGCCACGCCCGAGGCCATGGAGGCGGCCGGCTATCGCCCGGTGGGCCGGGAGTTCCCGGTCTTCCTCCACCCGCAGACCGGCGAGGAGCACGCCCTGGCGCGCACCGAGCGCAAGACGGCGGTGGGATACCACGGGTTCGCCTTCCACGCGGCGCCGGATGTCACCCTGGAGCAGGACCTGGCCCGGCGCGATCTGACCATCAACGCCATGGCCGAGGATGCCGAGGGCAACCTCATCGACCCGTTCGGCGGCCGGGCCGACCTCGAGGCCCGTCGGCTGCGCCATGTCACCGAAGCCTTTGCCGAGGACCCGGTGCGCATCCTGCGCCTGGCGCGTTTCGCGGCGCGTTTCGCCGATGCGGGTTTCGTCGTCGCCGAGGACACTATGGCCTTGTGCCAGCGCATGGTCGATGCTGGCGAGGTCGACGCCCTGGTCCCGGAGCGGGTGTGGCAGGAGCTGGCTCGGGGCCTGATGGAGCCCGCGCCCAGGCGCATGATCGAGGTCCTGCGTGAGGCCGGCGCCTTGGCCCGCGTGCTGCCCGAAGTGGATGCCCTGTTCGGTGTGCCGCAGCCGCCTGCGTACCACCCCGAGGGTGATGCCGGCACCCACACTCTCAAGGCCCTGGACGCCGCGGCGGGCAACGGTGCGCCGCTGGAGGTGCGCTTTGCCGTGCTGCTCCACGATGTGGGCAAGGCGCTCACGCCGGCCGAGGAGCTCCCCCATCACCCGGGCCACGAGGCCGCCGGGGTCGAGCCGGCGCGGGAGGCCAGCGAGCGTTTGAAGGCGCCGCGGGCGTGCCGGGACCTGGCCATCCTGGTCACACGTTGGCACATGCGCGCCCACCGCGCGCCGGAGCTGCGCCCCGGGGCGCTGGTGGAACTCTTCGAGGCCCTGGACCTGTTCCGGCGCCCGGAGCGCCTGGAGCCGTTCCTCCAGGCCTGCCTGGCGGACTACCGCGGCCGTGCCGGCAACGAGGTGGCCGACTGGCCCGCCGGGGCCTTCCTTCGCGACGCCTTCGAGGCGTGCCGCGGGGTGTCGGCGCGCGTCTTCGTCGAGCAGGGCCTGCGTGGGCCGGAGGTGGGCGAAGCGGTGCGCGAGGCGCGCTGCCGGGCGATGGCACAGGTCCCGCGCCCGGAGCGCGGCGGGACGGCCGCCGGCACGCCGCCGGCGGATCCGGATTAGAGCGTGGCGCGTCGGTCGGCCAGGGTGAAGCCGCTCAACGGGCCATGGTAGCCGCGCCCCAGGGCCATCACCTTGAAACGCTCCCCCATGTCGCCGGGGTGGGTGATGCGCTGGACCTCGTTGCTGACGGCCACCTGGCCGGCCGCATCGGCGCCGTCGATGGCCGACTCGGCGACCTGGGCAAGGCCGGCGCCCATGAGAAACGGCCCCTGCGGTGCATAGCCGAGGATCTCCAACCCGCAGTCGAGGGCCGCGTCGGCCACCGCCGTGAAGTCGACGAAGGCGGTGATGTCCTGCAGCCCGGGGTGAAAAAACGGATCGTCGTGGGCCCGGTGGCGGAAGTGGCAGAGCAGGGTGCCGCGGTGGCGCTCGGCCAGATAGTACTCGCGGCGGGGGTAGCCGTAGTCGAGCCACAGCATCACGCCGTGCGGCAGCGCCTCGGACAGCCCGCGGAGGAAGGGCTGGAGGCGGGTGCAGACCTCAGAGACGTAGCCCTCGGGCAGGGGCGCGTCCAGGCGTGCCTCGATGGCGGCGACGGCCCGCTGCAGCTCGGTGTCGGCGGGCTGTTCGCTCCACGCAAAGCCGTCGCCGTCGGGCTGCACGCCGAGCTCGCGGATCCCGTCGCCGCGCTTGACGAAGCGGCGCACCGGCAGGGCGTCGAGGACCTCGTTGGCGACCCAGACCGCCCGCGGGCTGTCGGTGGGCAGCGTCTCGAGCCACTCGACGCGCTCGAGCAGGTGGGGGACGAGGTCGGCGAGGGTCTGCTCCTGCTCCTGGCGCAGGGCGGCGCTCACCTCGAGCATGCGCCAGCGCCGCGGCAGACGGCCGAGGTGCTCGAGTTCGGCCAGCGCAGCGGCCGCCAGGCGTCCGGTGCCCGGGCCGAGCTCGATGACGTCGCCGCCACCCAGGTGGTCGAGGATTTCCGCGGCCTGCCGGGCCAGGGTGCGGGAGAACAGCGCGCTGAGTTCCGGGGCGGTGGCGAAGTCGCCCCCGGCACCGAAACGGGCCGCGCCGGCGCGATAGTAGCCGAGGCCGGGCTCGTACAGGGCCCGGTCCATGAAGGCCTCGAAGGTCAGCGCACCGCCGGCCTCGTCCATGGCCGTACGCAGGCGCTGGCTCAGGCGGTGGCTGATCGCCAGGGCGGTCGGGTCGAGGTCCAGGGCGGGGTTGTCTCGGGTCATGCCCGAGAGTTTCAGGGGCAACGCGCCGCGTGGCAAGGCGTATCGTCCGTGCCGCGTTTCCGGTATACGGTGGAGGGCGGCAGCGCCGCCCGGAGCTGATTGAAACTTGCAACGCGCCACTGATCGACAGAGACTTGCGCCATGCTGGATGTCATCCTTGTAATCATCGGTTATCTCATCGGTTCCATCTCCTCGGCGATCGTGGTCTGCCGGGTGATGAATCTCGGCGACCCGCGCCAGGGCGGCTCCGGCAACCCCGGGGCGACCAACGTGTTGCGCCTGGCCGGCAAGGTGCCGGCGGGCATTACCCTGGTTGGCGACTGGCTCAAGGGGACGCTCCCGGTGCTGCTGGCCTGGCTGGCCACCGAGGATCCGGTGGTGGCCAGCGCCGCGGGTCTGGCGGCCTTCTTTGGCCACCTGTTCCCGGTCTACTTCCGGTTCCAGGGGGGCAAGGGTGTGGCCACGGGCCTGGGGGTGATCCTGGCCTGGTCTCCGCTGGCCCTGCTGGCCACTGCGGTGACCTGGCTGGCCGTGGCCGGCGCCTTCCGCTACTCCTCGCTGGCCGCCGTGGTGGCCTTCGCCATGGCGCCGATCTACATGCTCTGGCTCTCGGGCTCGCCGGTGCTCACCGCGGCGACGGCCATCCTCACGGTGGCCATCGTCTGGCGCCACCGCGAGAACATCGTCCGGCTCGCCGCCGGTGAGGAGAGCCGCATCGGCTCCTCGGGCTCATGAGCGAGCGTGCGGCCGGCAGCAGCCCGTTCCGGATCGGGCACGCGGCTGCCGTCCTGCGCCGCGGTGGGGTGGTGGCCTATCCCACCGAGGCGGTCTGGGGGCTGGGGTGCGATCCGCGGCGCGACGACGCCGTGGCGCGCCTGCTGGCGCTGAAGGGTCGTCCCGAGCGTCAGGGCCTGATCCTGATCGCCGCCGAGCCGGAGCAGCTCGGCGGCTTCCTGGCACCGCTGCCGGAGGAGCGGGCCGAGGAGATCCGCGCCAGCTGGCCGGGGCCGATGACCTGGGTGCTGCCGGCCTCGCCCCGGGCGCCGAGGTGGGTCAGTGGTGGACGCGACACGGTGGCCGTGCGGGTGACCGCGCATCCGGTGGCCGCGGCCCTGTGCCGGGCCTTCGGCGGTGCGCTGGTCTCCACCAGCGCCAACCCCTCGGCCGGGCGGCCCGCTCGGAGCGCACCGCAGGTGCGGCGTTACTTCGGCACGCGGATCGATGCCCTGGTGCCTGGTCGGCTGGGCGGGCTGGGGCGCCCCACCCCCATCCGGGACGGGCGCAGCGGGGCGTACCTGAGACGCTGAGCCGCCGTTTTCTGAATCCGTCCGGATCGGAGTCTCCCCTGTGCGCGTACTAGGTATCGAGAGTTCCTGTGACGAAACCGCCGCGGCGGTCTACTGCCGCCGCGAGGGTCTGCTGGCGCACGCCGTGCACAGCCAGGTGGTCGACCATGCCGCTTATGGCGGGGTTGTGCCGGAGCTGGCCTCACGGGATCACGTGCGCAAGTTGCCCGGGTTGGTCAACGGGGTGCTGCGTGACGCCGGCCTGACGCCGGCGGAGCTCGACGGCGTCGCCTGGACCCGCGGCCCCGGCCTGCCCGGGGCGTTGATGGTCGGGGCCGCCTTCGCGCGGACTCTGGCCTGGGCCCGCGGCCTGCCCGCCGTCGGCGTCCACCACATGGAGGGGCATCTGCTGGCTCCGCTGCTCGAGCCGGATCCGCCGGCGATGCCGCTGGTGGCCCTGTTGGTCTCCGGGGGGCATACCATGCTGGTGCAGGTGGCGGACTTTGGCCGCTACCGCGTCCTTGGGGAGTCGGTGGATGACGCCGCCGGCGAGGCGTTCGACAAGACCGCCCGGCTGCTGCAGCTGCCGTATCCCGGTGGTCCGTCCATCGCCCGCCTGGCCGCGGAAGGGACTCCGGGCGCGGTGCGCCTGCCGCGGCCGATGACCGACCGGCCGGGGCTCGATTTCAGCTTCAGCGGGCTGAAGACCGCCGTCCTGCATGCCGTCGAGGCTGCCGGGGACGACCCCCGGGGGCGGGCGGACATCGCCCACGGATTCCAGGAGGCGGTGGTGGATACCCTGGTGATCAAGTGCCGGCGTGCGCTCGAGCAGACCGGCGCGGGCCGGCTGGTGGTCTCGGGCGGGGTGGGGGCCAACGCCCGGCTGCGCGAGCGGCTCGACGAGGCCGGGCGCGCGAGCGGATTCACCGCCCACTACCCGCGCTTGGAGCTGTGTACCGACAACGCCGCGATGATCGCCTACACCGGCTTGCGTCGCCTGGAGGCCGGCCACCGCGACGATCTCGACTTCAGCGTGCGCCCACGCTGGCCGCTGGCCGAACTCAGGTAGTCGCCTTGCTGCGCCCGCGCCCGCCCTTGGAGGTGCCGCCGCGGCGCCCCTTGCGGGCCGGTGCCTTGGCGATCAGCTCCTGGCACTCCTCGTGGGTGAGCGAGTCCGGCTCCCGGTCCTTGGGCACCTTGGCGTTCTTCTCGCCGTTGGTGATGTACGGTCCGTAGCGCCCGCGCAGGATCTGAATCCCGTCGCCGAAGTCGTGGATGATCCGGTTGGCGTCGGCCTGTTTCTTCTCCCGGACCAGCTCGTGGGCCCGCTCCTTGGTAATGGTGTACGGGTCCTCGTCCTTGGGGATGGAGACGAACTTCTTGCCGTAGCGCACGTAGGGGCCGAAGCGGCCGATGCTGACCTGTACGTCTTCGCCCTCCTCGGTCTCGCCCATATCCCGCGGCAGCTTGAACAGCTGCAGGGCCTCATCGAGGGTGATCGTGTCGATGCTCTGACCGGGGCGCAGGCCGGCGAAGCGCGGCTTCTCGTCGTCGTCCCGGGAGCCGAGCTGGGCGAACGGCCCGTAGCGGCCGATGCGTACCGTCACCGGCTTGCCGGTCTTCGGGTCGGTGCCGAGTTCGCGGGCCTGGACGGCCTCCTGGCGCGAGACGTTCTTCTTCTCCTCGACCCGCTCGCGGAAGGGCTCCCAGAACGCCTCGAGGACCGGCACCCAGTCCTGCTCGCCGCGGGAGATGGCGTCCAGGTCGTCCTCGAGCCGGGCGGTGAAGTCGTAGTCGACATAACGGTCAAAGTGCTCGGTGAGGAACTTGTTAACCGTGCGCCCGATGTCGGTGGGGATGAAGCGCTTGCCGTCCATCTCCACGTAGTTGCGGTTCTGCAGCGTGGAGATGATCGAGGCGTAGGTGGACGGCCGGCCGATGCCGTACTCCTCCAGGGCGCGCACCAGGCTAGCCTCGGTGTAGCGCGGCGGCGGCTCAGTGAAGTGCTGCTCGGCGCGGATGGCGTGTAGCTCCACCTGCTCGCCTTCCTCGAGCTCCGGGAGGAACTTCTCGCCGGAGTCGTCCTTGCCGTCGTCACTGCCTTCGCGGTAGACGACCATGAAGCCCGGATCGGCCACCGTGGAGCCGGTGGCCCGCAGCAGGTGGCGGGCGTCGGCGTCCGCGGCCAGGTCGACGGCCACCGTGTGGATGGTGGCGTGCTTCATCTGCGAGGCGACCGCCCGCTTCCAGATGAGGTCATAGAGCTTGCGCTGCTCGTCGTTGAGGTAGGCACGCACATCGTCCGGGTGGCGTGCCGCCGACGTGGGCCGGATGGCCTCGTGGGCCTCCTGGGCATTCTTCGAGCGGGTCTTGTAGACCTGCGCCTTGTCCGGGAGCCTGTCGGCCCCGTAGCGATCCGTGATCGCCTGGCGCATCTCGGTGATCGCCTCGCCGGAGAGGTTCACGGAGTCGGTCCGCATGTAGGTGATCAGGCCGACGGCGCTGCCCTCGCCGACGTCGATGCCCTCGTAGAGCTGCTGGGCGATGCGCATGGTCCGGCTGGCGGTGAAGCCGAGCTTGCGCGATGCCTCCTGCTGCAGGGTCGAAGTGATGAACGGTGCTGCCGGATTGCGGCGGCGCTGCTTGCGCTCCACCGAGGCGACCCGCAGCGTCCCGATGACCTCGGTGTCGCCATCGCCGACGGGGCCCAGCCGGGACGGGTCCGCCTGGGCCCGGGCCGCCTCGCGCAGCGTGCGGTCCACTTCCTGCGCGTGGGCCTCGTCGGTGATGGTGAACTGGCGGACCTTCTCGCCGTGGAGTTGCGAGAGCTTGGCCACGAAGGGCTGCTGCGCCTTGGCCGCATCCGCCTCGACGCTCCAGTACTCCTGGGGCTCGAACTGCTCGATCTCGGTCTCACGCTCGCAGATCATGCGCAGCGCGGGGCTTTGCACACGCCCGGCGGAGAGGCCGCTGGTGATCTTGCGCCAGAGCAGCGGCGAGAGGTTGAACCCGACCAGGTAGTCCAGGGCGCGGCGGGCCTGCTGGGCGTTGACCAGCTCCTCGGAGATGTCCCGCGGGTGGTCCATGGCCTCCTGGATGGCGCCCTTGGTGATCTCGTGAAAGACCACCCGGTAGACCGGCTTGCCGTCCAGGATCCCCTTGTCGCGGAGCAGCTCCACCAGGTGCCAGGAGATGGCCTCGCCCTCGCGGTCCGGGTCGGTGGCCAGGTAGAGGGCATCGGCTTTCCGGGCCGCCTTGGCGATGGCATCGACGTGTTTCTGGTTCTTGTCGATGGGCGCGTACTTCATGGCGAAGCCGCTGGACGGATCCACCGCCCCCTCCTTGGGGACGAGGTCACGGACGTGGCCGTAGGAGGCCATGACCTCGTAATCGGAACCCAGGTATTTGTTGATCGTGCGCGCCTTGGCAGGCGACTCGACGATGACGAGGCTTTTACCCATGCAGAGCCGTTCGTGTATGTAGAGGAGGGCGGTCGGGTGGCGACCGAAGGGCGGTGCCGGGCCGTGGAACCGGCCGCCGCGCCGGGGCGCGGCGGCCACCCGTCGTCAGTGGACGAGGTGCGTCGGGACGTCGAACATCAGGTTCTCCATCCAGTTGTACGCCTCTTCCTCGCCGGGGCGATTGAACAGGACCATGAGGATGACCCATTTGACCGTATCGAGATCCACCTCGTGGTCATCCAGCGCCAGGATCCGGTCGAGCACCAGCTCGCGACTTTCCGCGGTGAGAATGCCGACCTGCTCCAGGTAGAGAATGAACCCGCGCGTCTCGGTGTCCAGGCGCGCCAGCTCGGGCTCGCCGAACAACCGAATCGACGACTTGCCCGACGGGGCGGCCGGCAGTACGCGGGAGTCGGCCAGGGCGTCGAGCCACTCGAACGCCTTGCGGATCTCCATCGCGCTGAAGCCGGCCTCGTGGAGCTCGCTCTCGAGCGAGTCCCGATCGCCGGGTTCCTCGTCGTTGTAGAGGTAGTTCTCGAACAGGTACATCAGGACTTCGAAAACGTTCTGCTTCATCTTAAGCCCTCTGGCCCGCGCCGCTGATACCGGCCCCCGGGTATCGCAGTCACCAGGCCTTTCAGCTCCATGGTTAGCAGAATGGATGAAAGCCTATCGAGCGTCAATCCAGACCGCTGCTGGAGGGTGTCGAGGGTGAGCGGATCGTGGCCGAGGGCCGCGAGGATGCGCGCCTCGTCCGGATCCGCGGCTGGACTGGTCGAATCCGAGGGGGCGTTCACGGGGGCGCTGCCGACCGTGCCCGGGAGTTCTTCCAGGATATCGTCCACCGATTCTACCAGCTTGGCACCCTCCCGCAGAAGCGCATGGCACCCGCGGGCCAACGGGTCGTGGATGGATCCGGGTACGGCGAAGACCTCGCGGCCCTGTTCGGCGGCGAGCCGGGCGGTGATCAGCGAGCCGCTGTGGCGGCCGGCCTGAACGACCACCACCCCCAGCGACAGGCCGCTGACGATGCGGTTGCGCCGCGGGAAGTGGGCCGCCAGCGGTCCGCAGCCGGGGGGCAGCTCGCCGAGGACGGCGCCGGAGGCGAGGATCCTGGCGTGGAGGCGGCGGTGGCGGGCCGGATAGATCCGGTCCGGGCCGGTGCCGACGACCGCCAGCGTGGTGCCGCCAGCCTCCAGGGCACCGCGGTGGGCAGCGGCATCGATGCCTGTGGCCAGGCCACTGGTGGTGGCGACCCCGGCTCGTGCCAGGCCTGCGGCCAGGTCGTGGGCCAGGTCGCGCCCGGCGGCGGTGGCGTGGCGGCTGCCGACGATGGCCACCTGAGGGTGGTGCAGGGTCGCCGGGTCGCCGGCGACGAACAGTAGCGGTGGCGGGTCGGGGATCTCGGCCAGCTGCCCCGGGTAGCCCGGCCGCGCCAGGCGCAGTAGGTGGCGCGCCCCCGGGTCGTCCAGCCAGCGGGCATCGGCCCGGGCGGCGGCCCAGTCCGGGGCGAGGATACCGGCCTCCGTGGTGGCGTCGAGACCCAGACTGCGCAGGGCGCTGCGCCCGGCCCGGAAGACCGCCTCCGGCCCGCCGAAGGCCGCCATCAGCCGGGACCAGGTGCGCGGGCCCACGCCGGGAACCCGCGCCAGGGCGAGGGCGTGGTAGGTGTCGTCGTCCATGTCGTTGCTCACCGTCCTTGGCAAGGGACCGATACGTTGCCCGGCGGCGGCGGGCGGGCGCAAGGGCGGGGTTGCTGCGGAAGCGGTTCTCGGATGCGCCGTAGAAGCATTCCAGGTTGTGGCTGCCCTCCGTGCGCCGGTGCGTTACAATCGATGCGTCACTCAACAATAGGCGCAGCATCGCTCATGGCCCTCCTCGATATCCTTGTTTACCCCGACCCCCGCCTCCGCGAGCGGGCCGAGCCCGTCGCGGAGGTCGATGACGCCGTCCGCCGTCTGGCAGACGACATGCTTGAAACCATGTACGAGGCTCGCGGCATCGGGCTGGCCGCCACGCAGGTGGGGGACCGCCGGCGGGTGGTGGTGATCGACGTCTCCGAGGAGCGCGACGAGCCGCGGGTGCTGGTCAATCCGGAAATCCTCGAGGCCACCGGTGAGGCCAGTGGCGAGGAGGGGTGCCTGTCCATTCCGGGCTACTACGACGACGTTGCGCGGGCAACGCGGGTGCGTTACCGGGCGCTGGAGCGCGATGGCCGGGTGGTCGAGGACGAGGCTGAGGGCACCCTGGCCGTCTGCCTGCAGCACGAGATCGACCACCTCGAAGGTCGGCTGTTCATCGATTACCTCTCCGAGCTCAAGCGCAAGCGGGTGCGCAAGCGTATGGAGAAGCGTGAGCGGTTCAGCGCGGCGGGCTGATGGCGGCACGGATCATCTTTGCGGGAACGCCGGAGTTCGCGGTGCCCGGCCTCGATGCTCTGGTCGAGGCCGGCGTGCCGCCGGTGGCTGTTTTCACCCAGCCTGATCGCCCCGCCGGTCGGGGACGCCGGCTGACGCCGCCGCCGGTCAAGCGTGCCGCCGACCGGCACGGGCTGACCGTTCACCAGCCCGAGCGCCTCGGCGACGAGGAGGCAGCGCGGATCCGTGAGCTGGCACCCGACCTGATGGTGGTGGTGGCCTACGGCCAGATCCTGCGGCGCAACGTGCTGGATGCACCACGCTGCGGGTGCGTGAATGTCCACGCCTCGCTGCTGCCGCGCTGGCGGGGGGCGGCGCCCATCCAGCGCGCCCTGCTCGCCGGCGACGAGCAGACCGGCGTGACCCTGATGCAGATGGACGAGGGCCTGGATACCGGACCGATGCTCGCCCGCGAGGGGACTCCCATCAGCGCCGACGAGACCGCCGGGTCCCTCCACGATCGACTGGCCCGGATCGGCGCCGACCTGCTGGTCGCGCACCTGGCGGACATCCTGGCCGGAGCCATCACCCCGGAGCCCCAATCCGAGGAGGGCGCCACCTACGCCGCCAAGCTGACCCAGGCCGAGAGCTGGCTCGACCCCGCCGAGCCGGCGGAACAGCTGGAACGCCGCGTGCGCGCACTGGCGCCGGTGCCCGGGGCGCGGATCCATCTGGGGGGGACGCAGGTGCGGGTGCTGGCGGCGCGGGCTTGCCCCGGCCGCCCCGACGATCAGGCCGGTACCGTGGCGGCGGCCAGTGGCAGTGGCATCGAGGTCGCCACCGGCGAGGGGCGGCTGTGTATCACGCGGCTTAAGCCAGCCGGTGGCCGTGAGCAGAGCGCTGCCGATTACCTCAACGGGCGCCGCCTGGCGCCGGGAGAGCGCGTTCAGTGAGTACCCCTCCGCGGGTGGCCGCGGTGCACGTCCTCGAGCGGGTGCTGGAGCGCGGCGAGACCCTGGACGAGGCCCTTGAGGGGCAGTTCACCCGCGTCGCCGAGCGCGACCGGCCGCTGCTCCAGGCGCTGGTCTACGGGGCGCTGCGCTGGCTGACCCGGCTGGAGGCCCAGGTGGCCACCCTCACCCCCCGCGATGACTGGCGACGGGATCCGCTGCTGCGCGCTCTGCTGGTGCTTGGTGCGTGGGAGGCCCAGGGGCTTGCCACACCGGCCCACGCGGCGGTCTCGGAGTCCGTCGACGCGGCGCGCAGGCTGCGTCGGGCCCGGGCCGCCGGCATGGTGAATGCCGTACTGCGCAAGCTGCACAAGGCCACTCCGCCCCTGCCGACGGACGAGGCCACGCGGTACGCACTCCCGGGCTGGCTGGCCGAGCACCTGCGTGGCGCCTGGCCGGAGGATTGGCCCGCGGTGGCCGAGGCCGGCAATGCCCACCCGCCGATGACCCTGCGCGTGGACCGCGCCCGTATCCCCCGCCCGGCGTGCCTGGAAGCGCTGGCCGAGCGCGGGGTCGCGGCACAGCCCGGGGCCGTCGCACCCACCGCGGTGATTCTCGACGATCCGGTACCTGTGGCCCGCCTGCCCGGGTTCGCCGAGGGGTGGCTATCGGTGCAGGACGAGGCCGCGCAGCTCGCTGCCCCCCTGCTCGACCCGCAGCCCGGCGATCGCGTGCTCGACGCCTGTGCCGCCCCCGGCGGCAAGACGGTGCACCTGCTCGAACACGCCCCGGCGGCGACGGTGACCGCACTCGACCGCTCGGCGCGCCGGCTGCGGCAGGTGCGCGACAACCTCGCCCGCGCCGGCCACGAGGCCCACTGCGTGGCCGCCGACGCCGCCAATCCCGATGCCTGGTGGGACGGCGAGCCGTTTCAGCGCATCCTCCTCGACGCTCCGTGTACGGGCAGCGGCGTGATCCGCCGCCACCCCGATATCAAATGGCTGCGCCGGGCCGACGATCCGGCGCGCATGGCCCCGGCGCAGCGCCAGCTGCTCGACGCCCTTTGGCGGGTCCTGGCGCCGGGCGGGCGGCTGGTCTACGCCACCTGCTCGATCTTTCCCGAAGAGAACGAAGCGGTGGTGGCCGGGTTCCTGGCCGAGCAGCCCGACGCCTCGCGGGGACCGTTGCCGGCGGTTGGCCGCCGCACCGGCGCCGGGTGCCAGATCCTGCCCGGCGAACAGGGCATGGACGGTTTCTTCTACGCCTGCCTGGAACGGAGCGTGGAATGACGGATGCGATGCCGGCTGACGGCCTGCAGCGTGTGCACGATTGGCTGGTGACCTGGCAGGGGCGGGTCTGCAGAGCCATCGAGAGCTGGGACGGACGCGGTGCCTTCCACGCCGACCGCTGGCAGCGCCCCGGAGGCGGTGGCGGCGAGAGCCGCGTGCTCAAGGGCGGGCGGGTGATCGAGCAGGGTGGGGTGAATTTCTCCCACGTCCGGGGCGATGCGCTGCCCGATACGGCCACCGAGCGACGCGCTGATCTGGCCGGCCAGCCCTACGAGGCGGTGGGTGTATCGCTGGTGCTGCACCCGTGGAACCCGTATGTGCCGACCACCCACGCTAACCTGCGCCTGTTCGTCGCCGGCGAGCCGGGTTGCGGCGCCCAGTGGTGGTTCGGCGGCGGCTTCGATCTGACCCCGTACTACCCCTTCGACGACGACTGCCGCCACTTCCACCGCCAGGCCCGGGCGGCCTGCGAGCCGTTCGGCGAAACCGTCTATCCGACGTTCAAGCGCTGGTGCGACGAGTACTTCCGGCTGCCCCACCGCGATGAGCAGCGCGGCATCGGCGGGCTGTTCTTCGACGATCTCAACGACTGGGGGTTCGAGGCGAGCTTCCGCTTCGTGCAGGCGGTAGGTGGGGCGTTCCTGGACGGCTACGGTCCCATCGTCGAGTCCCGCCGCGACCATCCCTACGGTGAGCGCGAGCGGGAGTTCCAGCTCTACCGGCGGGGCCGGTACGTGGAGTTCAACCTCCTGCAGGATCGCGGGACCCGGTTCGGGATCCAGTCGGAGGGGCGGACCGAATCGATCCTGATGTCGCTGCCGCCCCGGGTGCGCTGGGAGTACGGCTTTGAGCCAGAACCCGGGAGTCCGGAGGCCCGTCTGACGGAGGCGTATCTGGTCCCCCGCGACTGGGCGTGAACGCCCTGCGCCTCCGGGCGGGGCGCAGGGCGTCCGGTTCGGGCGCGCGTCAGCCCTCCCGGTGGTAGCTAGTAACCTGCTCCACCTCGTTTTTGGAGCCGAGGACCACCGGTGCCCGCTCGTGGATGTCGGTCGGATCGAGCTCAAGGATCCGCTGCCGGCCGGTGGTCGCGGCGCCGCCGGCCTGCTCGACGATGAGGCTCATGGGATTGGCCTCGTACATCAGGCGCAGGCGGCCGCTTTGTCCCTTGGCCTTGATCTTGGCGTCGAGCGGGTACATGAACACCCCCCCGCGGCAGAGGATGCGGTGGACCTCGGCGACCATCGAGGCCACCCAGCGCATGTTGAAGTCCTTGCCCCGCGGCCCCTCCTTGCCCTGGAGGCACTCATCGATGTAGCGCTGGACCGGTTCCTCCCAGTGACGCTGGTTGGAGACGTTGATGGCGAATTCCTTGGTGTCCTCCGGGATCTGCACGTCCTTGCGGGTAAGGATGAACTCGCCGAAGTCGCGGTTGAGCGTGAACATCTGCACGCCCTGGCCCTTGACCGCGAGCACCAGGATCGTTGACGGCCCGTAGAGGCAGTAGCCGGCGGCCACCTGCTCCGTGCCGCGCTGGAGGAAGTCCCCGGTCGAGGGCTTTTCGCTGCCCTGCGGGGCGCGGACGATGGAGAAGATCGTGCCCACGGAGACGTTCACGTCGATGTTCGACGAGCCGTCGAGCGGATCGCACAGCAGCAGGTAGCGGCCCCGCTGGGACGGGTTGGGCAGGGGGTAGATGTCGTCCATCTCCTCGGAGACGAGCCCGGCGATGTGGCCGTTCTGGGTCAGGGCCTCGATGAAGACCTCGTTGGTGACCACGTCGAGCTTCTTCTGGGTCTCGCCCTGGACGTTCTCCGAGTCCGCCGACCCAAGCATGCCGACCAGGTCGCCCTTGTTGACCAGGTCCGCGATGCGCTTGCAGGCGACGGAGATGTCGTTGAGCAGGCCGGTGAATTCGCCGGTGGCCTCCGGCAGGTTGCGCTGCGTCTCGATGATGTAGTTGGTCAGAGTCGTACCGATGTGCATGGTTTTCTCCCCTGGCGTGCGGTTTCCATGGCTTCTTTAATATCAACCGAGGACATCCGCCGCCGATGGCGCGGCGGCGGCAAGCGTTCGGCGCATTCCTCCGGTACATTGGTGCGCAAGCCCATAAGCGTCAACACACAAGTCTGATCGCATGCCAAAGAACGCACTATATGCTCAGTCCGGCGGCGTCTCGGCGGTCATCAACGCCAGCGCCTGGGGCGTCATCGAGGCGGTGCGCGGCCATCCGGCCCATTTCGGCACCTGCTATGCGGCCCGCAACGGGATCCTCGGGGTGCTCGAGGAGGAGATCATCGACCTCGACGAGGAGGATCCGCTGACTCTCGCCGCGCTGCGCCACACGCCCGGTGGCGCGTTCGGGTCGTGCCGCTTCGACCTCGGCGATCTCCACGCGGACCGGGCGCAGTACGAGCGCCTGGTGGAGGTCTTCCACGCCCACGACATCGGCTACTTCTTCTACAACGGCGGTGGCGGCTCCATGGATACCGCCCACAAGGTCGCGCGCATCGGCGACGAACTCGGTTACCCCATCACCGCCGTCGGTGTGCCCAAGACCATCGACAATGACCTGGGCATGACGGATACCAGCCCTGGGTTCGGGTCGGCGGCGAAGTTCATCGCCACCGTGGTCCGCGAGGCAAGCCTCGACGTCGAGTCGGCCCACACCACCTCGACCCGGGTCTTCATCCTCGAGGTGATGGGGCGTCACGCCGGGTGGTTGGCGGCGGCGGCGGCACTGGCTCAGGAGTATGACGGCCGGCCGCCAATGCTGATCCTCTTCCCCGAGAGCCCCTTCGATCTGGGTGACTTCCTGACCCAGCTGCAGATGGCGATCCGCACCCACGGCTACTGCGTGGTGGTTGCCTCGGAGGGGCTGAAGAACCCGGATGGCTCCCTGTTCTCGGTGGCGCAGAGCCATGACATCTACGCCTATACGCAGCTCGGCGGCGTGGCGCCGCGGCTCGCCGAGATCATCCGCCAGGAGACGGGGCACAAGCTGCACTGGTCGGTGGTGGACTACATTCAGCGGGCGGCCCGGCATCTGGCCTCGCGCACCGATGTCGAGCAGGCCTACGCCGTCGGGCGGGCTGCCGTGGAAGGGGTGGTGGCCGGCCGGCATGGCTTCATGCCGGTGATCCGCCGTGAATCGGACCAGCCGTATCGCTGGTCCATCGACCGGGTACCGCTCGAGGAGGTGGCGAGCATCGAGCGCGGGTTGCCGCCCTCGTTCATCTCGCCGGACGGCTACGGCATCACCGCCGCCTGTCGCGACTACCTGCGACCGCTGATCGAGGGCGAGGACTATCCGCCGTTCGAGCGCGGACTGCCCTGCTATCCGCGTATCCGCGGGGTACTACGCCCCCAGCGCTGCCCGCCGTTCCGCGCCGAACCGCCGGGTTAGTCCCCGGTCGGCGGCGCTCCGGCGCGCGACTCAACGTGGGCGAGGATGGCGTCGGCGTAGAGGCCGGCGGTGTCCTGCGCCGCCTGCACCGTGGCTGCCGCCTGCTCGCCCATCTCCCGGCGGGTCCGGGGATCCTGTGCCAGCTCGGCGATGGCGTGGCGCAGGTCGGTCTCATCGAAGAACCGCTGCGCCCCGCCGGCGGCCAGCAACCGCTCCGACTCTTCGGCAAAGTTGCTCATGTGCGGCCCGAACAGGATGGGCTTGCCCAGCCGGGCCGGCTCCACCAGGTTTTGCCCGCCGCGGCGGATCAGCGAGCCGCCGATGATCACCGTCTCCGCGCCGGCCATAAAGGCCTCCAGCTCCCCCAGGGTGTCGGCTACGTAGATGTCGGCCCACTGCCAGTCCTCGCCGGCCGAGCGCAGCGCCACCCGGAAACCGGCCTGCTGCAGCGACTGACGGATCGCCGGCCCGCGCTCTGGGTGGCGCGGGACGATGACCAGCAGCTGCGGCACGTCCCGCTCCCTGCGCGCCTCGGCCCAGCAATTGGCGATGCGGATCTCCTCATCATCATGGGTCGAGGCGGCCACCAGTGCCGGGCGCCGGAAGGCGAACGGCTCCGGGGGTGGGGTGATCGGCGGGGCCAGTTTCAGGCTGCCGAGGGTGTGCAGACGCTCGGCGGGGACGCCGAAGCCGGCGAAGCGCCGGGCGTCCAGGGTGCTGCGGGCCAGGATGAGATCGACGTGGGCCAGGGCCTTGCCCTGCAGTCGCCGGATCACCGCGGCCCCCTCGACGGTGCGATCGGAGAGCCGGGCGTTGGCCAGCAGCAGCGGGATGCTTCGCCGTGCGGTGGCGGCATAGAGATTCGGCCAGATCTCCGTCTCCAGGATCACCGCCGCGCGCGGCTGGAAGGTGTCCAGAAAGCGGCGCACCGCCCCGGGCCAGTCCAGTGGCAGGTAGGCGTGGCGGGTGGCGGCGGGCAGTACGTGGGCAGCGGTCTCGGCGCCGGTGGCGGTGGCCGTGGTGACCAGCAGTGGCAGCCCGGGTCGGCGCGCGGCGAGGGCGTGGACCAGCGGGGCTGCGGTGCGCACCTCGCCCACCGAGGCGCAGTGCAGCCACAGCGGCTGGTCCGCCTCGGTCAGTCCGTAGTATCCGCGGCGCTCGCGGCGCATGCGGGCGCCGCCGCGCTGGCGAGTGCTGCGCACCAGCCACAGCCAGATCAGCGGTGACAGGCCGTAGAGCAGGGCGGTATAGACGGGTTTGAGCATCGGTTCAGTAGCGCGGGGGCTCACCCTCGGGTCGGGATTTGAAGCGTTTACGTACCCAGAAGTACTGCTCCGGCTGGTGCCGGATCCATTGCTCGATCAGTTGGTTGATGCGCGCGGTGTCGGCGTGGATGTCGCCGCTGGGGAAGGCCTCCAGTGGCGGCTCGAAGACCAGCCGGTAGCGCCCACCCGGCAGCCGCTGCGGGTAGTAGGGCAGCACGATGCAGTCGGTGCGCTCGGCCAGTCGCGCGGTGGCTGGTGTGGTGGCCGCCTGGATGCCGAAAAACGGCGCGAAGATGCCGCCGCGCCGCGGGGCGATGTTCTCGTCCGGCGCGTACCAGATGATGTCGCCGCCCTTGAGCGCGCGGATCATGCCGCGCATGTCTTGGTTGGAGATCACATCCTCGATGCGGCGGCGCCGATTGCGCCGGATCAGGGTGGCCACCAGCGGGTTGCGGTCCTCGCGGTAAAGGGCCTTGAACGGCGTGATCTGACGCACCCGGGCGCCGCTGAGCTCCAGGCCAAGCATGTGGCAGGTCAGCAGCAGGACGCCGCGACCGCTGTCGCGTGCGGCCTCGAGATGCTCTTGGCCGTGGACCTCGAAGAGCTCGGCGATGCGCTCCATGGGCAGCCACCAGCCCATGGCCGTCTCCACCACGCCGATGCCCATCAGCCGGAAGTTCTCCCGGGCGATGGTCTGCCGGCGCTGGGCGGAGAGTTCCGGGAAGCTCAGCTCCAGGTTGCGCAGGGCCAGCCGGCGCCGCTCCCCCGCCAGATGCCAGGCGAGTTCGCCGATCGCGGCGCCGATGGCCATGCGCGCCCGGTGGGGCAGGGCCACCACGCCCCGCAGCAGACCCAGCTGCAGCCACACCCCCCAGAAGCGCGGATGGAGGAAGCGCAGCTGCAGCAGGCGGTCGTCCTTCGGGGTGGGCCGGGCCCCGCGGCGCCGGCCCTTGGGGGCGGTCACGGTGTCGCTCAAAGCTTGAATGGGTTCCTCTTGGTCAGGCCGCGCAGCGGCGGTACCGCGGTATCGAAGACGCTCTGGGTGGACCAGGCGTTGGGCCCGGTGCGCGTGATGCGCAGGGCCTCCATCATCGGGCCGCTGCCGACGATGACGAACAGACGCCCGCCGATGGTCAGCGAGCTGTGGAAGCCGTCGTGGAGCTCCGGCAGGGAGCCAGTGACGGCGATCACGTCGTAGTGCTGGCCATCGTGCCAGCCGCTGGCAGCGTCGCCCTGGGCCAGCTCGATCTGCTCGCCCAGCCCGGCGGCCCCGAGCCGCTGCTGCGCCTGCCGGTGCAGGTCGGCTTGGAGCTCGACGCTGGTTACGTGGCCGCACAGGTGGGCCAGACAGGCGGTGACGTAGCCGCTGCCGGTGCCGATCTCCAGCGCCTTCTCGCCCGGGGCCGGGTCCAGTTCCTGGAGCATCCGCCCCTCCAGGCGGGGCTCCATCATGACCTCGCCGTTGCCCAGTGGCAGCTGCAGGTCGCTGTACGCCATCCCGCGCAGGTGCTCCGGCACGAACGCTTCTCGGGGGATCTCCTCCAGCACCTCCAGCACCCGCGGCTCGAGCACGTTCCACGGGCGGATCTGGCGGCGGATCATGTTGTCGCGTGCCGAATCAGTCACGCTTTGTGTCATTATAATCTCCTCCCCTCATCCCTGGAGCGATGGGCAGGGCAATCGTAGGGGGTCTGGTCGGGCGCGGCAAGCACTCCTTGCGTTGTCCGCCGGATGCTGGTATAAAAACCGCCTTTTCCGGCGGCTGCCGGCGAGCTGGGATTGAGGAGCGTAGTTATGTCCAAGGTCTGCCAAGTCACCGGCAAGCGTCCGGGTACGGGAAACAACGTTTCCCACGCCAACAACAAGACGCGCCGGCGTTTTCTGCCCAATCTGCACGATCACCGCTACTGGGTGGAGAGCGAGAATCGCTGGGTACGGCTGCGTGTCTCCGCCAAGGGCATGCGGATCATCGATAAACGCGGCATTGACGCGGTGCTCGCCGACATGCGGGCCCGTGGGGAGAGGGTCTAATGGCCGGGAAGAGCGCACGCGAAAAGATCAAGCTGGTGTCGAGCGCCGGCACGGGCCACTTCTACACCACCGACAAGAACAAGCGGAACACCCCGCACAAGCTTGAGATGAAGAAGTACGATCCGGTGGTGCGCAAGCACGTGACCTACCGCGAGACCAAGCTCAAGTAACACCGACGGTGTCCCCATGCGCCGTGTGGCGAACGGGCCCGGCTGCCTTCGGCACCGGGCCCGTGTCGTTTCGGGGTTCCGATCGCGCTTGACCGGTCCGCCTGGCTCGAAGACCCTTGCAGCCAGCCCCCCAACGCTGCATCGTGGAGAGTCCCTGCCATGTCGGAGGTCTTCCTGGCTCGTCAGCCGGTGTTCGACCGCGAACTGCGAGTCTGCGGCTACGAACTCCTCTACCGCGGAGGGCGCGAGGACTCGGCCCGCTTTGTCGACGGCGACGCCGCCACTGCCACGGTCATCCTCAACGCCTTCATGGAGATCGGGCTCCGCGCGGTCACCGGCGGGCAGCCGGCGTATCTCAACCTCACCCGACGATTCCTCCTGCAGCAGCCCGTCCCGTTCCCGCAGCACGAGGTGGTCCTTGAGGTCCTGGAGGACATTGAGCCGGACGCCGAGCTGAGGGGGGCGCTGTGCCGGCTGTCACGGCAGGGCTACCGCATTGCCCTGGATGACTATTTGCTCGACGGCTCGGGGCGGGAGCGCCTGCTGCCCTGCGTGGACATGGTCAAGGTGGACGTGCTCGGTATGGCGCCGCAGGAGATCGTCCGCCACGCTCGGACTCTGCAGCGCCAGGGGGTGCCCGCCCTGCTCGCCGAGAAGATCGAGAGCCGGGAGGTTATGGAGCTCTGCCGCGCCGCGGGGTTCGATTACTTCCAGGGCTTCTTCCTGTCGCGGCCGTCGACCCTCTCGCGGCGCTCGGTGCCGCACAACCGCCTGCCATTGCTGCGCCTGATCGCCTCGCTGCAGCGCCCGGAGCTGGATGTCCGCGAGATCGAGCGGATCATCGGCCAGGACGTCTCGCTGTCGTACAAGATCCTGCGTTACCTGGCCTCGCCGCTGTTCCCCACGCGGGATATCGACAGCATCCGTGCCGCCGTGCTCTATCTGGGGCGGCGGCAGCTGGCCAACTGGGCCGTGCTGCTGGCCATGACCTCCTACGGCGATCAACCCTCCGAGCGCATCGTGGCCCTACTGGTGCGTGCGCGCACCTGCGAGCAGCTCGTCCGGCACCGCCACGGTGGCTCGGACCCCGGAGCGGCGTTCACCATCGGTCTGTTCTCGGGGCTCGATGCGGTGCTCGATGCGCCGCTGTCGGTCATCTGTGCCGAGTTGCCGCTGAGCACCGAGGTGCGTCAGGCTCTGCTCGAGCTTGAAGGCCCTTACGGCGGCATCCTCGCGGCGGTGCTGGCCCAAGAGCGCGGCGACTGGGAGCGCCTGGCCGGAAGCGGTATCGAGCCGCTGCAGGTCAATCACCACTACCTCGAGGCGCTGCGCTGGGCGGACGCCCAGTGGGCCTGGCTGGCCCATCTCTCCCGGGCCGAGCGCGCCGATCGACTCCCGCCGCGGCGGCGCGGCTCGCCGTCGTCGTCGTGATTCGGGTGGAGACGCCGCGTGCCTGAGCTGCCCGAGGTGGAGACCATCCGCCGTGGCCTGGAGGAGCACCTGGTCGGACGGGCGCTGCAGCGCGTCGTGGTGCGCCAGCCGCGGTTGCGCTATCCCGTCCCGGCCGGGCTGGAGGCCGCTGTTGCCGGCGAGCCGGTGGTGGCCCTGGAACGCCGCGCCAAGTACCTGCTCATCCGCCTCGCCGGTGGCGCCTGGCTGCTGCTGCACTTGGGCATGTCCGGGAGCCTGCGCTTGGTGGCGGCGACCGATGCGCCCGGGCGGCATGACCACGTCGATCTGGTGCTCGACGACGGCCGCGCCCTGCGGCTGACCGACCCGCGGCGTTTCGGCTGCCTGCTCCTCGGCGAGGGCGACCCCGAGGCCCATCGGCTGCTCTCCCGCCTGGGGCCCGAACCGTTGGGGCCGGCGTTCGACGGCGCGTATCTGCACCGCGCCGCCCGGGGGCGCCGGGTGGCGGTGAAGGCCTTCCTGATGGATGCCACCGTGGTGGTCGGGGTCGGGAACATCTACGCCAACGAGGCGCTCTTTCGTGCCGGGATCCGCCCGGATCGCGCCGCCGGGCGCATCGCGCGGGTGCGGTACGAGCGCCTGGCCGGGGCCGTGCGGGAGGTTCTGGAGGCGGCGCTGGCGGCCGGTGGCACCACCCTGCGCGACTTCACCGACGGCGCGGGGCGGCCGGGGTATTTCGCCGTCGATCTGTCGGTCTACGGCGGCTCCAGCTGCCCGTCCTGCGCCAGTGCGCTGCGCCAGCTCCGGGTGGCGCAGCGCGGGACCTGGTTTTGCCCCCGCTGCCAGCGCTGAGCGTGCTCAGAGCGCCGGCTGCCCCAGCCACAGGCCGATGGCGAACAGGGTCATGAACAGCAGGATGATGAACACGTCGCGCAGCATCCGGAACAGGTCGTCGAGCTTGGGGACCGGGGCCCGGACGCCGTAGTCCCGTGGGTCGAGGGTCCCTTCGTCGGCCCGGGCGATGATCTCCCGGGCCAGTTCCCGCGCCCACGGTGGGGTGCGGTCCTGGTCGCGCATGTACAGCCCGAAGAGACGGTCCAGGTCCTCGCGCCTGGCAATGCGCCGGAACTGGTGCCAGTGGGCGAGGGCGAAGAAGTCGTACTCGGAGATCTGCAGCAGCTGTGCCGCCTCGAGCACGCTGTTGTCGTAGACCAGCGGCTTGAACCACGACCAGGCCATGGCGCCCTCCTTTTCGCGGGGTGCGGGTCAGGGAACGCGGCGGACGCGCAGGCGCAGCGCCTCCGCCACGGCCGGGTGGACGAAGCGCGAGACATCGCCGCCCAGGGCGGCGACCTCACGGACCAGGCTCGAGGAGATGAACGCGTACTGCTCCGCCGGGGTGAGGAAGACAGTCTCGACGTCGGCGCGCAGCTGGCGGTTCATGCTTGCCAGCTGGAACTCGTATTCGAAATCGGAGACGGCCCGCAGGCCCCGGACGATGACTTGTGCCTCGTGGTGCGCTACGAAGTCCACCAGCAGGGAGGTGAAGGCCTCCACCTGGACATTGTCGACGCCGGCCAACGCGGTGCGGGCCAGCTCCAGGCGTTCCTCCACGGCGAAGGTGGGGGTCTTCGAGGGGCTGGGGTTGGCGGCAACGCCGACGATCAGGCGGTCGAACAGTCGCGCCCCGCGCTGGATCAGATCGGTGTGCCCGTGGGTGATCGGGTCGAAGGTCCCCGGGTAGATGGCGGTTACGCCCATCAATGGCTCCTCAGTCCTCATCTCGGTTGGTTCCGTCCGCGCGCAGCAGCCGAAAGCGGCAGCGTCCGGCCTGGCCTTCCCGGTGCACGGACCAGCTGGCGGGCAGTTCCGGTGTCGGCGCATTCCGATCGTCTTCAATATAGATCTGCGCCCCGGGCGTCAGCCATCCCGCCGTGGCTAGCCGCTGGCAACACACCTCCAGAAGCCCGCTGCCGTAGGGCGGATCCAGGAAGACGATCTCAAAGGGCGCTGCAGGAGGCCCCTGCAGGTAGTCGGCGCCGTCGGCCACCTCGATGCGGGCGCCCGTCGCCGCCAGGGTGGTGAGGTTGCCCCGCAAGCCGTCGGCGATGCGCCGGTCACGCTCGACCAGGACCACCTCGGCGGCGCCACGCGACAACGCCTCCAGGCCCAGTGCCCCGGTGCCGGCGAACAGGTCCAAGCAGCGCGCCCCCGGCAGCATCGGCGCGAGCCAGTTGAACAGCGTCTCGCGGACCCGGTCGCCGGTCGGCCGGACCCCGGCCTGGGCCGGGATCGGAAGGCGTCGGCCCCGCCACTGCCCGGCGATGATGCGCAGCTCGCTCCCGCGTCGGCGGCTCACGGCGGATCCATCTCCACGTCGGCGTCCTCCACCCCCGGGCCGACCAGGACGGTGACCATCCGCGCCAGGTCCAGCCGCTCGTCCAGGGCCCGGCGGATTGCCTGCTCATCGACGGCCTCCATGCGCGGGATGTAGCGCGCCAGGTGATCGGCGGGCAGGCGGTTTGCCGCCAGGACGCTGAGCTGCCCGGCCAGGGCCGAGTTGTTCGCCACGCTCAGCGGGAAGGCGCCGGTTAGATGGCGCACCGCCGCGTCGATCTCCTCGCTGTCCAGCCCGTCCCGGGCCAGGCGCTCGATCTCCCCGCGCAGCACCTCCAGGGCCTCCTCGCTGCGGCCAGCCTCGACGGTGGAACGGATCAGCCACGGGCCACGCTGCGGCATGATGTTGAGACTCGAGGAAGAGGCGTAGGAGAGGCCGCGCTCTTCGCGCATGCTCTGGTAGAGCCGCGAGACCAGGCCCCCGCCGCCGAGGACGTGATTGGCAACCCGCAGCGGGTACTCCAGCTCCTCCTCGCCGCGGGCGATGGCGGGCAGGCCCATCATCAGCGCGGTCTGCGAGGCGGGGAAGTCGATGCGGACCTCCGTCTCTTTCGGCTCGCTCGGGGGGGCGGGTAGCGAGGGCGCGGGTTCGCCGGCCTCCATGGCGCCGAGGAGCCGGGCGGCCAGCGCTTCGGCCTCCTCGCGGTCGAGATCACCAACGATGGCAACGCTGGCGTTGGCGGCGACGTAGTGCTCCGCGTGGAAGGCCGCCACGCGCGCCGCGTCCAGGCTGTCCAGCCCCGCCTCGGTGCCCGAGGCCGGAGTGGCGTAGGGGTGATCGCCGTACATGGCCGCGTAGAGCGAGCGCAGGGCGATGCGCGAGGCCGACTGCCGCTCGGCCCGCAGGGCCTGCTGCATGCGCCTGCGCTCCCGCTCGACGGCGGCGTCGTCGAAGCTCGGCGCGCCGAGCACTTGCTCGAGCAGCTCCGTTGAGGCGTCCAGGGCAGCGCTTTCGGAGAGGCTGCGCAGATGGACCTCGGCCTGGTGGCGGCCGGCGGAGGTGTTCAGCCGCGCGCCGACATCCTCCAGGCGGCGGGCCAGTTCGCCGGCGTCCATGTCGCCGGCCCCCTGGTCCAGGGTGCGCGCGGTGAGCCCGGCCAGGCCCGGTGTGCCGCGGTCGCGGGCACTGCCGGCGTCAAGGATCACCCGGACGTCCACCATCGGGAGTTCGCGGGCTTCGATGAAGTAGACGGCAGCCCCCTCGCGGCCGTCCCAGCGTTGCACCTCAGGTCCGAACGGATCGGCCTGCGCGGGGACGGCCAGCAGGGTGGTGGCGGCCACGGCAGCGGCGCGCAATCGATCCAGCAGACGCATCACTCCTCCTCGCCGGGCAGCAGGCGGCCCACGGTGAGCCGTTCCGGTTCTAGGTAGGTGCGGGCGACGCGCTGGATGTCCTCCGGCGTGACCGCGCGCACCCGCTCCTCGAAGCGCTGCGCCTCCTCCCAGCCGATCCCGGTGCTGGCCAGTCGGCCCAGGCGCTGGGCGCGCCCCATGGGGGCGTCTTGGGCGTAGACCTCGGCCGCGAGCAGGCGGGTGATGGCGCGCTCGAGTTCCGAGTCCTCCACCGGATCGTCGCGGAGCCGGCGAACCTGCTCGCGCAGGGCGGATTCCAGCTCGTCCAGGTCGTGGCCCTCGGACGGCCTCGCCACCAGCGAGAACAGCGTGTCGAGGCGTGCTACCGGGGAGTAGCCGACTGAGGCGCTGGTCGCCAGGCCGGGGCCGCGCACCAGTTCCTCGGGCAGCCGGGCGGAGCGTCCGCCATCGAGCAGCTCGGCGGCGAGCAGCAGGGCGTAGGCGTCGCTGGGCTCGGCTGCCGTGGCCAGCGAGGGGACGTTGTAGCCGAGGAAGAGCAGCGGCACGCGGGCATCCTCGAAGCGCACCTCGATGCGCCGCTCACCGGGGCCGGTCGCGATCTCGCGCCCTTCCGGCGGCGGCTCGACCTCGCCCGCGGGGACCGCGCCGAAGTGGCGCTCGGCCAGCTCGAAGACCCGCTCGGGTTCCACGGCACCGACCACCACCAGGGTGGCGTTGCCCGGCGTGTACCAACGCTGATACCAGGCCTCGAGCTCCTCGAGACGCAGGCGGTCCAGGTCCTTGCGCCAGCCGATGATCGGGTGGCGATACGGGCTGGCCATGTGCGCGGTGGCGGTGAAGCGCTCGAAGGCCCGGGCCTCGGGCGGGTCGTCCACGCGCTGGCGGCGCTCCTCATGGATGACCTGCATCTCGCGCTGGAACTCCTCGGAGTCGAAGACCAGCCGGTGCATGCGCTCGGCCTCGAGCTCCAGGGCCAGTTCCAGGCGGTCGGCGGCCAGCAGCTGGAAGTAACCGGTGAAGTCGCGGGCGGTGAAGGCGTTGGTCCGCCCGCCCTCGCGGGCGATTAGGCGTGCAAACTCGCCGGTCCCGCGCACCTCAGTGCCCTTGAACATCATGTGTTCGACGGCGTGGGAGATGCCGGTGATCGGTCGATGCTCGTGTCCGGAGCCGACGTGATACCAGAGCATCGAGGCGACCACGCCGCCGCGGTGGTCCTCCTGAACAAGGACGGTCAGGCCGTTGTCCAGCTCGTGGTGGTGGATCCGGTCCGCCGCCGCGGCGGACGCCAGGCCGAAGAGTAGGAGGGTGGTGAGCAGTCTGAGCGGGGCCATGGCTCCTCTGGGTCGGGTCGCCGCCGGGTTCCGATCCAATGGTAGGATACCCGACAGCACAAGTCGCGGGCGGCCGTTGCCCATCGAACCCCGCGGCATCCCTGAGACCACAATCGTGCCGAAGGCCATGAGCGAAAGCGAGAAGACCGAGAAGCGCCCCGGACTGATGGGGCGGCTGCGCAACGGGCTGCGGCGCACCCGCAGCGGGCTCACCGAAGGGCTTGCGACGCTGTTCGTCGGCCGCCGTGAACTCGACGACGAGCTGCTCGAGGAACTCGAGATGCGGCTGCTCCAGGCCGATGTGGGCATGGAGGCGACGCAGAAGGTGCTCGATGGGCTGGTCGAGCGCCTCGGCGGCTCCGCGGGTGGCTCCGGCGAGACGGTGCTCGAGGCCCTGCGCGGCGAGATCGTCAAGGTGCTTCAGCCGGTGGAGCAGCCGCTGCAGGTCGATCCGGCCAAGCGCCCTTACGTCATCCTCACGGTCGGGGTCAACGGCGCCGGCAAGACCACCACCATCGGCAAGCTGGCGGCCCGCTTCCAGAGCGAGGGGCAGTCGGTGATGGTCGCCGCCGGGGATACCTTCCGGGCTGCTGCGGTGGATCAGCTCCAGCAGTGGGGCGAGCGGGTTGGCTGCCCGGTCATCGCCCAGCCCACCGGCTCGGATCCGGCCTCCGTGGTCTACGACGCCCACCAGGCGGCGCGGGCCCGGGGTGTGGATGTGCTCATCGCCGACACCGCCGGTCGCCTGCACACCCAGGACAACCTGATGGAGGAGCTGCGCAAGATCCGCCGCGTGCTCGGCCGTCAGGACAATGAGGCGCCCCACGAGACCCTGTTGGTCCTCGACGGCGGGAATGGCCAGAACGCCCTGGCCCAGGCCGAGCAGTTCGGCCGGGCGGTGGATGTCACCGGCCTGGCCGTGACCAAGCTGGACGGTACCGCCCGCGGTGGCGTGCTGCTGGCGCTGGCCGAGCGGCTGCAGGTGCCGGTGCGCTATATCGGCGTCGGCGAGAGGGTTGAGGACCTGCGCACCTTCCGCGCGGCCGATTTTGCGGAGGCGCTGACCGCGGAATGATCCACTTCGACCGGGTCAGCAAGCGCTACCCGCGCGCTGGCCAGGACGGCTTGCGCGGCGTCAGCCTGGAGATCGGGCAGGGGGAGCTGGTCTTCATCACCGGTCACTCCGGCGCTGGCAAGAGCACCTTGCTGCGCCTGATCCCCCGCCTGGAGCAGCCCAGCGGAGGACGGGTGGTGGTCGCCGGCGTCGATGTGGGCCAGCTGCCCCGGCGCAGGATCCCGCTGCTGCGCCAGCGGGTCGGGGTCACCTTTCAGGATCACCGTCTGTTGGCCGACCGCAGCGTCTTCGGCAACGTCGCCCTGCCCCTGGAGATCGCGGGCGTGCCCCGCCGCGAGGCGGCGCGCCGGGTCCGGGCGGCCCTGGATAAGGTCGGCCTCCTGCACAAGGAGTCGAGCGCTCCTGAAGCCCTCTCCGGTGGCGAACAGCAGCGGGTGGGCATCGCCCGCGCGGTGGTCAACCGGCCCCCGGTGCTGCTGGCCGACGAGCCCACCGGCAATCTGGACCCGGGACTCTCCGAGGAGATCATGCGGTTGTTTACCTCGTTCGTGAGCATCGGCACCACGGTGCTGATCGCCAGCCACGACCTGGAGCTGGTCGAGCGCCTCGGCCGCCGCACCCTGACCCTGCGCCAGGGCGAGCTGGTCGGTGACCGGCCGGCCCGCGAGGCAGCCTGATGGCGCGTCGTCCAGAGCGCGGGGCGACGCCCCGGCGTCGCCAGAGCCGGGCCGAGGCACGCGCGCAGCGCAAGGCGGTGCGTGCCAGCCGGCGCAGTGACGCCGGTGCCGGCGCACAGCTGCTGGCGGGCCCCTTGCTCTATCTGTTTCGCCATGCTCAGGCGTTGACGGCGGCGCTGCAGCGGACCCAGGGGGCGCCCCTGCACAGCCTGCTGACCAGCGCCGTGGTGGGGATCGCCCTGGCGCTGCCGGCGGCCTTCATGCTCAGTCTGGAAAATGCCGAGCGCGTGGCCGGCGGCTGGGAAGACGGGGCGCCGCAGATCTCGCTTTTCCTGGCCCGCGATGCCGGGCCGGAGACTCTGCGTGAGCAGGCCGAGGCGGCGGCCGAACGCTCGGGCGTGACCGGCGTGGAGCCGGTGACACCGGATGCGGCGCTGGAGGAGTTTCGGGCCGGCACCGACTTCGATGCCGCGCTGGAGTTGCTTGACGAGAACCCGCTACCGCCGGTGCTCGTGGTGACCGCTGACCGCGGCCTCGATCCCGGGGCGGTGGCCGAGCTGGCCGAGTCGCTGGCCGACGACCCGGCCGTGGTGCGCATGCGCCTCGACCAGGAGTGGGTGGAGCGTCTGCACGCCATGATGACCCTGGCCGAGCGGGCGCTCTGGTCGGTCGGGGTGCTGCTGGCGCTGGCGGTGATCCTGGTCATCGGCAACACCATCCGCCTCACCATCGAGAGCCGGCGCCACGAGATCGAGATCATCAAGCTCATCGGCGGGGGGGACGGTTTCGTGCGCCGGCCGTTCCTCTACGAGGGCCTCGGCTACGGAGTGCTCGGCGGGGTGCTGGCCTGGGTGCTCACCGAACTCGGTCGTTGGGCCCTGGCCGGGCCGGCCAGCCGGCTGGCGGCCGCCTACGGCACCGAGTTCACCCTCAGTGGGCTGGGGCTGGCCAACGGCCTGCTCCTGCTGCTCGGCGGCGCCGTCCTCGGCGTACTGGGGGCGTGGACCGCCGTGGCCCGCCACCTGAGCGCCATCGAACCGCGGTGAATCGTCATGGCCCGCTGAATGCTTTATAATATGCGGCATCCGGTCGCGGGGCCGTCCCTTGAAATCCTCCGGTCCCGACCCCAGTTGCCCCAAGAATGGTGCGGGCAGCGAAACCCGGCAAAACAAAAGAGGAGACTCGGTCAGGTTGGAGGAGAAGGCGCGTATGAGCACGGCACTGGTTACGGCGGGTAACGCGAATCTGCCGCTGCCGACGAGCAGCGAAGACGCGTACATCCAGGCGGTGAGCCAGATCCCGGTGCTTGATGCCGACGAGGAGTACGAGCTGGCGCGGCGCTGCCAGTACGAAGGGGATCTCGAAGCAGCGCGGCAGCTGGTGCTCTCGCACCTTCGCTTCGTCGTCCACGTGGCCCGGGGTTACCGGGGCTACGGATTGGCCCTCGGCGACCTGATCCAGGAGGGCAACATTGGCCTGATGAAGGCCGTCAAGCGCTTCGATCCGGACGTCGGTGTCCGCCTGGTCTCCTTCGCGGTCCACTGGATCCGGGCCGAGATCCACGAGTTCATCCTGCGCAACTGGCGCATCGTCAAGGTGGCCACCACCAAGGCGCAGCGCAAGCTGTTCTTCAACCTGCGCGGTGCCAAGAAGCGGCTGGGCTGGATGAACCGCGACGAAGTCAATGCGGTGGCCCGTGATCTCGGCGTGCAGCCGGAGACGGTCCTCGAGATGGAGTCGCGCCTCTCGGGGCAGGACCTCGGCTTCGACCCGCTGGTCTCCGAGGACGAGGAGGAGCAGGTGCGTGCCCCGGTGGCCTACCTGGAGGACCGCCGCTTCGACCCGGCCGAGGTGGTCGAGAGCAGCGACTGGGGGACCCACCAGGACGACACCCTGCATCAGGCGCTGGCGCAGCTCGACGAGCGCAGCCGGCACATCCTGCGTGCCCGCTGGCTGGAGGAGGAGCGCCAGACCCTGCAGGAACTGGCCGACCACTACGGCGTGTCCGCCGAGCGCATCCGTCAGCTCGAAAAGAACGCCATCGGCAAGCTGCGCGGGGCGGTCAGCGCCTGAGCCGTCGAGCTCCGGAGCCTCCCGCCCCGCGGCACCTCGTCCATCCGCTAAAGCACACCCCGCTCGGCGAGGGAGACCGGCTCGCCGTCCCCTACCACGAAGTGATCCAGTAGACGGACGTCCACCAGTCCCAGGGCCTCGCGCAGGCGGTGCGTCAGGGCTTCGTCCGCCGCGCTCGGCTCGGCGACGCCCGAGGGGTGGTTGTGGGCGACGATCACCGCTGCCGCGTTATGGGCCAGGGCGCGTCGCACCAGCTCGCGCGGATAGACGCTGGCGCCGTCGATGGTCCCGCGGAAGAGTTCCTCGTAGCCGATCACCCGGTGGCGGTTGTCCAGGAACAGCCCGCCGAAGACCTCGCTGGGGTGGTCGCGCAGCAGTGCGGTGAGGTAGGTGCGCGTCTGCGCCGGGCTGCTGAGGGTGGGGCCACGCTGTAACGCTTGGCCCAAGTGGCGCCGGGCGATCTCCAAGGCCGCCTGCATCTGCGCGTACTTGGCGTCGCCCAGTCCGGGCCGGGCGGCGAAGGTCTCGCGATCGGCCTCGAG
Source organism: Halorhodospira sp. 9628 (assembly GCF_022228075.1). Taxonomy (NCBI): domain Bacteria; kingdom Pseudomonadati; phylum Pseudomonadota; class Gammaproteobacteria; order Chromatiales; family Ectothiorhodospiraceae; genus Halorhodospira; species Halorhodospira sp. 9628. Next base: position 56,492 of record NZ_JAJNRF010000005.1, on the reverse strand, counting down.
CAGGCCGCGCAGGCCGCTGAACGCAGCGAGCAGCTCGCGGGCCAGCTCCACCGCGGACTGGCCGCGGCGCCCGGTGCGCAGGAAAATGGCGAGCAGCTCCGCATCCGAAAGCGCCTGGGGTCCGCGCTGGATGAGCCGCTCGCGGGGCCGCTCGTCCCGCGGCCACGAACGGATCGACATGACACTGCCCTCCCTGGCGGCGTCGTGTGAACGAATTGTCGGCGGGCGCCGCCGCGGCGCGGCGACGCCCCCGCGGCTATTCCGCTGCCCAGTTGTCGCGTACGCGCTTGAGGCGCCGCGCCTGGTAGCGGTTGATGTTGGCCGTCATCATGAAGATCGCCACGATGAAAAGCACCGGGAAGGCCAGGGCGATGGCCAGCTGGTGGGCGCCGACCAGATGCAGGCCCAGCAGGACCACCATGGCCGCCGCCGGTGCGCCGATCAGGCGCACCATCGCCGCGGACTCCGTGCGCTTGATGTGGGCATCCAGTTCCTCGTAGCTGTCGAAGGCGTTCTCGTCCGTCGCCCCGAACATTCGCCCCAGGGCGCTGCCTTCGGCCTCCTGCCCTTGTGCGGGCGCGGTGCCGACCTCCGGTGAATGGTCGTCTTGTTGGGTCTGCTCAGCGTGCGCGTGCTCTCGACTCATGGTGCCTCCTCGGGTTAATCCCCTGTCCCCACTGGGATGACACTATAGAATGCGGGTCGGGATTCAACCCCGCCCGCTAGCGGTGTAGCGCAGTAGCGCGCTGGCTGCACGGATCTGCGACAATACGCGTATGTCTTTGCCGAGCCGAACCATCCGCATCCTGCTCGTGGTGAGCGGCGGGATCGCCGCTTACAAGGCCGCCGAGTTGGTCCGCGAACTGCGCCGCGGCGGCGCCGAAGTGCGTGTGGCGATGACCGCCGCCGCGCAGCGCTTCATCACGCCGCTGACCTTTCAGGCCCTTTCCGGTCAGCGCGTCCACACGGATCTGCTCGACGCGGAGGCCGAGGCGGCCATGGGCCACATCGAGCTGGCGCGCTGGCCCGATCGCATCGTCGTCGCGCCGGCCACCGCCGATTTCCTGGCGCGACTGGCTCAGGGGCGGGCAGACGACCTGCCGGCGGCGCTGTGCCTGGCCACCCGTGCGCCGATCACCGTGGCCCCGGCCATGAACAACGTCATGTGGGAGGCGGTGCCGACCCGCGAGAACCTGGCGGTGCTGCATCGCCGGGGCGTGGCGTGCATCGGCCCCGAGTACGGCGAGCAGGCCTGCGGTGAGTTCGGCGAGGGGCGCATGTCCGATCCGGCGCGCATCGCCGCGGCGTTGCTCGATGCCGGCGGTGCCCCGGGGGGCGCGTGGGCCGGGCGCACCGTGTTGATCACCGCCGGCCCGACCCGCGAGCCCCTGGATCCGGTGCGCTACCTGACCAACCGCAGCTCCGGGCGGATGGGCTTCGCGCTGGCGGCGGCCGCCCGCGAGGCTGGAGCCCGGGTGATCCTGGTTGCCGGGCCCGCCGCCCTGGCCACGCCGCCGGGCGTGGAGCGTATCGATGTCGAACGCGCCGGGCAGATGTACGACGCTGTGCTCGGCCGGATCGACGAGGCGGACTGCTTCATCGCCGCCGCTGCGGTGAGCGACTACCGGCCCGAGCACGAGGCGCCCGAGAAGATCAAGAAAGGCGGTGACGCGCTGACCCTGGCCCTGGAGCCGACGCCGGATACCCTGCGCGCCGTGGCGGCGCGCAGGCCGCGCCCCTTCGTGGTGGGGTTTGCCGCGGAGACCGAGCGCGTTGCTGAATACGCCCGGCGTAAGCTCAACAACAAGGACCTCGACCTGATCGCCGCCAACCGCGTCGGTCCGGGGCAGGGGTTCGATACCGACCACAACGCCCTGGAAGTCCTCTGGCCCGACGGCGGCGTCGCCCTGGCCGAGCAGCCCAAGACGGCCCTTGCCCGGGAGCTGCTGCAGATCGTGGCCGAGCGCGCCGGGTTCGCGGAGGCAGCGAGGAGCACCCATGCACCGTAAGATCGAAGCACGCATCGTCGACGCACGCCTCGGCAGCGAGATCCCGCTGCCCGATTACGCCACCGACGGTTCGGCGGCCATCGATCTGCGCGCCTGCCTGTCCGAGCCGTTGGTGCTCGAGCCGCGCGGGCGGCAGCTGATCGGCACCGGGCTGGCCGTGAACATCCACGACCCGGGCCTGGTCGGCGTCGTGGCCTCGCGCTCGGGGCTATCGCTCAAGCACGGTCTGCGTGTGGCCCAGGGTATCGGGGTCATCGATTCCGACTACCATGGGGAGATCGGGGTGATCCTTGCCCACGACGGGACCGAGCCGTATACGATCACGCCGGGGGAGCGCATCGCGCAGCTGCTCTTCCAGCCGGTGGTGCAGGTTACGCTGGATTACGTCTCGGGCTTTTCCGCCACCACCGAGCGAGGTGAGGGTGGCTTCGGCCACAGCGGTACGCTATGACGCGGGGGCATCCCCGCAGGATGACGATGACAAGGAGGCGCCCGTGAGCGCAGCGCAGGTACCCGCATCGATCTTTCGTGCCTACGACGTCCGCGGCGTGGTGGGCGAGACCCTGGATGCCGACATCGTCCGCTGGGTGGGGCGGGCAGTGGGCAGCGAGGCGCGCGAACGCGGTGTCCGCCGCCTGGTGGTCGGCCGCGATGGCCGCCACTCCAGCGCCGAGCTGGCCGCGGCGGTGGCGGCCGGCATGAACGACGCCGGCTGCGACGTCATCGACATCGGCCAGGCCCCCACCCCGGTCATGTACTTCGCCACCCACGAGCTGGAGACCGGCTCCGGGGTGATGATCACCGGCAGCCACAACCCGCCGGAATACAACGGCCTGAAGATCATGGTCGCCGGCGACACCCTCTCCGGTGAGGCCATCACGGCGCTCTACCGGCGCATACAGGACGGTTGCCTGGCCGAGGGCGAGGGTTGCGTGGAGACACGCACGGACCTGGTGGAACGCTACCTGGCGCGCATCGCGGGCGACATCCGCCCGGCGCGGCCGCTGCGCCTGGTCCTGGATGCCGGCAACGGGGTGGCCGGGGCGGTGGCGCCGCGCCTCTTCGAGGCCCTCGGCTGCCAGGTCGAGGCGCTCTTCTGCGAGGTCGACGGCGATTTCCCCAACCACCACCCGGACCCGGCGGAGCCGCACAACCTGGAGACGCTCATCGCCCGCGTCCGTGACAGCGGTGCCGATCTCGGGCTGGCCTTCGACGGCGACGGGGATCGCCTCGGCGTCGTCGACTCGGCGGGGAACATCATCTGGCCCGACCGCCAGCTGATGCTCTACGCCCGCGACGTGCTCAGCCGTCGCCCCGGTGAGCCAGTGGTCTTCGACGTTAAATGCAGCATGCACCTCAAGCACGTCATCGAGGCGGCCGGCGGGCGGCCGCAGATGTCGCGCACCGGGCACTCGCTGATCAAGGCCACCCTGCGCGAGAGCGGTGCGCCCCTGGCCGGCGAGATGAGCGGCCACACCTTTTTCGCCGAGCGCTGGTACGGCTTTGACGACGGGCTCTACACCGGTGCCCGGCTGGTGGAGATCGTCGCCGCCGATGGCCGACCCAGTGCCGAGGTCTTCGCCGAGCTGCCTGAGGGGGTGTCCACGCCCGAGCTCAAGGTCCACATCCAGGAGGGCGAGCAGGCCGAGCTCATGGATGCGCTGGTGGCGGAGGGGCGGCAGCGCTTCACCGAGGCCACCATCCACACCATCGACGGTATCCGCGTGGAGTGGCCCGATGGCTGGGGGCTGATCCGCGCCTCCAACACCACGCCGGTGCTGGTGGTGCGCTTCGAGGCCAACGACGCCGACGGCCTGGCCCGTATCCGCGAGGCCTTCGAGGCCCTGCTTGCCAGCGTGCGCCCCGGCCTGGCCATCCCTGCACCCTGACCCAGCAATCCGCACCCTGAATTCAATATGACCGAACACCCCATCGATCCCGATCTCACCGCCCAGGTCCTGGTCGAGGCCCTGCCCTACATCCGCCGCTTCCGCGGGCAGACCATCGTCGTCAAGTTCGGCGGCAATGCCATGGTGGACGAGGCGCTGAAGGTGGCCTTCGCACGGGATATCGTGCTCATGCGCCTGGTCGGCTTCCGCGTCGTCGTGGTTCACGGTGGCGGCCCGCAGATCGGCAACCTGCTCGATCGCATCGGCAAGGAGACCGAGTTCGTCCAGGGCATGCGGGTCACCGACGCCGAGACCATGGACGTGGTGGAGATGGTCCTCGGTGGCCTGGTGAACAAGGAGATCGTCAATCTGATCAGCGCCCAGGGTGGCCGTGCCGTGGGGCTGACCGGCAAGGACGGTGGCCTGATCCGGGCCCGCAAGCTCGAGGTGGAACAGCCCGGGCCCGAGAACCAGGTCCCCGAGATCATCGATATCGGCCACGTCGGCGAGGTCGATCACATCGACCCGGCGGTGGTGGAGATGCTCGACTCCGGGGAGTTCATCCCGGTGGTCGCGCCCATCGGCGTCGATGAGCGCGGAACGTCCTACAACATCAACGCGGACCTGGTCGCCGGCCGGATCGCCGAGGTCCTCGACGCCGAGAAGCTCCTGCTGCTGACCAATACCCCCGGCGTGCTCGATGGCGCAGGCAATCTGCTCACCGGGTTGAGCCCCGAGCGGGTCGACGGCCTGATCGCCGACGGCACCATCGCCGGCGGCATGCTGCCCAAGATCCGCTGCGCCCTGGACGCCGTGGCCGGCGGCGTGCGCAACGCGCATATCATCGATGGTCGCGTCCCCCACGCGGTGTTGCTCGAACTGTTCACCGACAAGGGCGTGGGCACGCTGATCCGGCGCCAGCCCGACTAGCCCGTTCGCGCGGGGCCCGCGCCGCGGTCGCGCAGCCCCCAGATCCAGTACCCGGCCAGGCCGAGCATGGCGGCCAGGGAGGCCACGTAGGCCTCCCAGCCCAGGCCGTGGTAGAGGTAGCCCGGCAGCCACGAGCCCACCGCGCCGCCGGCGTAGTAGAAGGCGATGTAGAGGCCGTTGACTACGCCGGTCTCGCCCTCCACCTCCTGGTTGAGGTACCCCGGTGCCAGGGCGTGAAGCAGGAACATCCCGGCGCAGAAGACGAACATCCCCGCGAAGATCACCACCAGCCACGGTCCGAGGAACATCGCCAGCGAGGCGGCGAAGATGGCGATGCCCAGCAGCATGGTGTTGACCACGCCGCCGATGCGATCGGCCACGCGCAGGGCGCTGAGTGCCGTGACCACCCCCATGAGGTAGCCCGTGTACATCAGCGCGATGCCCAGATCGCTGAGCCCGGTCTCGAGCTCCACCAGGCGGAAGGGTAGGAAGGTGAGCAGCGATAGGAAGACGAAGAAGGCACAGAAGATGGCGCCGTAGACCCGCAGCGCCCGGGGCTGACGCAGGATCTGGCCGACGGCGCGGCGGTCCAGGCGGCCGAAGCCAGCCTGCGGATCGGCGTCCAGACGCAGCAGCAGGGCGGTGCACAGCAGCTGCGCTACGCCGAAGAGCAGGAAGGCGGCCTCCCAGCTCGCGGCGGTGGTCACCGCGCCGGCGATGGCCCGACCCAGGAAGCCGCCCAGCACCGTGGCCGCCACGTAGCCGGCCATCACCCGCGTGGTCCGCCCCGGGGCGGCGCTGGCGGCCAGGTAGGTCATCAGCGCGGTGAGGATGGCCGGGATCAGCAGGCCCTGAACCAGGCGCAGCCCGAGGAGGATCTCAAAGCTTGGCGCCATGGCCACCGCCAGCTGGGTCACGGCCAGCAGCCCCGAGGCCACCACCAGCATCTGTCGCGACGATACGCGCTGGAGCACGAAGCCGTAGGCGATGGGCGCAATGGCCAACGGCAGCAGCGTGGCGGTGAGCAGCAGCGAGGCCTTCGGCTCGCTCACCGAGAAAGCGGCCTGGAGCGTCGGCAGCAGCGGCTGCGGGGCGTGGATGGCCGAGAAGGCGAGGACCGTGCAGTAGATGGTGATCAGCAGCTGGGCAATGGGCATGGACGGGCTGAGGGTGGCTTTCGGGACGGGAACGGGTGCGCCGGCTAATGCTCGGCGCGGTGGAAGAGGGCGTAGAGCACGGGCACGACCCCGAGGATGAGGATCGTGCCGAAGGCCAGGCCGGACATCACCGCGATGGCCATGGGCGCCCAGAAAGGCCCGGAGAGAGCCAGTGGGATCATCCCCAGAATGGTGGTGGCTGCGGTGAGCAGCACCGGGCGCATGCGCCCGACACCGGCCTCCATGATAGCCGGCTGCACGGCCATGCCATCATCGCGGTGCAGGCGTATCTGCTCGACCAGGACAATGGCGTTGCGGATGAGCATGCCGGCCAGGCTCATGGCGCCGAGCAGGGCGATGAAGCCGAATGGCTGGCGGAAGGCGAGCAGACCGGCGACCACCCCGATCAGCCCCAGCGGCACGGTCAGGGCCACCACGGCGGCATCGCGTAGGCTGTTGAACTGCGCGACCAGCAGCAGGGCCATGACCGCCAGCACCAGCGGAACAAAGGCCAGCACATCGGCCCGTGCCTCCCAAGAGGCCTCGGCCTCGCCGCCCCAGGAGAGCTCCAGGCCAGGGGGCAGGTCCAGCTCGGCGAGTTCCGGGTCGAGGCGGGCCACTAGCCCTTCGGCGGTGGCCCCCTCGGCCAGGTCCGTCTGGACGGTCACCGTCGGCACCCGGTCCTGGCGCCAGATGCTGCGCTCTTCCCAGGCCGGCTCCAGGTTCGCCACCTGGCGCAGCGGGACCGGCTGCTCGGCGTCCCGCGGCCAGATCTCCAGGGTATCGAGCCGCGACAGGTCACCGCGTTCGGCCTCGGGCAAATACCAGTGGATCGGCAGGTGGCGGTCCCCGTCGATGAGCACACCGATGGGGCCGTCGTCGTAGGCCATCTCCAGGGTCTCGGCTACCTCGGCCGAGGAGAGCCCGGCGGCGCGGGCCCGTTCCTGGTCGACCTCGACATCCAGCGACACCGCCTTCTGGCGCCAGTTGTGCCGGGTGCCTTCGGTTTCCGGCTGGGCCGCCAGCCAGTCGCGCAGCTCCTCGGCTACCCGGCGCAGCTCCGCGTGATCACGCGGACCGGCCACGCGCAGCTCCACCGGGTAGCGCACCGGATCGCCCAGCATCATCGGCCGCACCCGCGGCTGTGCGTCGGCGAAGCGGCCCTCGAGCCAGTCGCGCACATCGTCGATCACCGCATCCAGGTCGCTGCCCGGTTCGGTGCCTACCAGCAGCTGGGCGTAGGCCGGGTTGGGCAGCTCCGGGATCATCGGCAGGTAGAAGCGCGGAGCCCCCTCGCCGATGAAGGTGGTCACCCGAGCGACGTCGTCGTGCTCGCGCAGGAAGGCCTCGATGCGCTCGGTGTCGGCGGCCACCGCCTCGATGCGCGTGCCCTCGCTGCGCCAGTGGTCGATGAGGAACTGGTCCCGGTCGGCGGCGGGAAAGAAGATCCGCGGCACCAGGGTGAATGCGGCCACCGCGATGCCCACTACCAGCAGGACGACGATCAGGCTGCTGGCGCGGTAGTGCAGCATCGTACCCAGAGCCCGCCGGTAGGTGCGGTGCCAGACGGTGTCGTGGGGATCCCCTGCCTCGCCCTCGGCCGGTGCGGGCAGGAAGCGGTAAGCCAGCAGCGTGGTGAAGGTCACCGCCAGGATCCAGCTCAGGCCCAGGGCGAAGGCCACCACCCAGAACAGCGAGCTGGTGAACTCGCCCACTGCCGTCGGCGTGAAGCTGATCGGCGAGAAGGCCAGTGCGGCGATGGCCGTGCCGATCAGCAGCGGTACGGCGGTCTCGCTGACCGCCTGTCGCGCCGCCCGGGCGCGCTCGACGCCGCGCTGGATGCGGGTCATGGTCAGCTCGGCGACCACGATGGCGTTGTCGACCAGCATGCCCAGGACCACGATCAGCGCCCCCAGCGAGACGCGGTGCAGGTCGATGCCGGTGACCCACATCACCAGGAAGGTGCCGAGGATGGTCAGTGGTACGCCGGCGCCGACGATCACTCCGGTGCGCCAGCCCAAGGCGATCAGCAGGACGGCCAGGACGATGGCCACGGCAGTGGCCAGGTTGGTGACGAACTCGGTGATCGCCTCGCGGACCGTCTCAGCCTGGTCGTTGACGGTGTGCAGCGCCATGCCCACCGGGCGGTCGTGCTCAAGCTCGGCCAGGCGCTGTTCGATGCGTTCGCCGAGCTCGACCACGTTGGTCCCTGGAGCCGGCGAGACCCCCAGCGCTACGCCCGGTTCGCCGTCATGGCGGAACACGCGCTCGGGAGGATCGGCGAAACCGCGGCGGACATCGGCGATGTCGCGCAGGTAGATGCGCTCGTCGGTCTCCGGGTTACGGATGGACAGCGACCGCACATCCTCGACGCTGTCGAAGGCCCCCGAGACGAACAGCCCAACCCGATCGTCGTCGAGATCGATCGCGCCCGCCGGCGCGACCACGTTCTGCCGTTGCAGGGTCTCGGCGATCTGCCCGGGGTGTAGGTTGAGAGCCGACAGGCGCTCGCGGCTGATCTCGATGAAGATTCGCTCGCCCTGGCGGCCGAAGAGCTCTGCCCGGGCCACGCCGGGGACGCGCAACAGCTCGCGGCGCAACTCATCGGCATAGTCGTCGATCTCGCGCAGGCCGTAGCCCTCGCCGGTGACCGCATAGAGCAGGCCGAAGACGTCGCCGTAGTCGTCGTCGACCACCGGTCCGCGCACCTCGTCCGGCAGCTCGCGGGAAGCCCGCTGGACCTTCTTGTTCAGCTCGTCCCAGATCTGGCGCAGCCGTGCCCCGGAGTAGCGCTCATCCACGTCGACATAGATGACCACCTCGCCGTCGCGGCTGATCGACTCGATCTCTTCGAGTTCCTCGAGCTGCTGGATGTGACGCTCGAGGACCTCGGTGACCTCCGCCTCCACCCGCTGCGCCCGCGCGCCGGGGTATTCGGCCTGGACCAGGGCGGTGTGGATGGTGAAGTCGGGGTCCTCGAGTTGCCCCAGTTGGCCGTAGGCCCAGATGCCGGAGAGCCCGAGCAGCACCGTGGCGAAGACAATCAGCCGGGCATGCGCCAGGCTCCAGCCGCCGATGCTCACGGCGCCTCCGCATCCATCCGCCGGGTGGGCTGACCCTCGGCCAGGTGGTGGACGCCGGCGGTCACCACCTCGTCGCCGGTCTCCAAGCCGTCACCGACCAGAGCGCTGCCCCGATCCAGGGCGAGCAGCTCCACGGCCTGGCGCCGGACCCGGTGGTCCTCGCCGCGCAGCCAGACGTGGGGCTCGCCGTCGTGCTTGTGGACGGCGGTCAGTGGGACGCGGAACCCCTCGCCGGGGCCGAGGTCAGCGCGGAAGACCGCCTCGGCGGTCATCCCGGGCAGCACCCGGTCGTCGGGGTCGGCCAGGGTGACCTGAACCGGGTAGGTCTGGCGCTCGGGGAGCACGTCGACCCCGACGGTGCGGATCCGCCCCGGGAAGACCGCGTTGAGGGCCGGGACGTGCACCTGCACCTGCTGCAGGTGCTCCCGGTAGACCATGAACTCCTCGGGGATGCCGACCTCGACCTCCAGCTGCGAGAGGTCCTCAAGGAGGTAGACCGGCTCCTGGGGCGGCACGGCCTCGTAGGCGTCAAAGCGGCGCTCGGCGACCGCCGCTTCGAACGGGGCCCTCAGCCGGGTGTAGGCGAGCCGGTCGCGGGCGAGGGCCAGGCCGGCCTGCAGCGAGGCGGCTTCGGCGCGGGCCTCGTCACGCTGGCGGGCGGCCTGGTCGTACTCGGACTGGGTGATGGCCTCCTCCTCGACCAGCTGTGCGGCGCGCAGGTACTCGGTGGCCGCGTAGGCCTGCCGGGCGCGGGCCGCCTCGAGCTGTGCCTCCAGCTCCTCGACCTCGCGGGCGTGGTCGGAGTCGTCCAGCTCGGCAAGGCGCTCGCCGGCGGCCACGCGGTCACCCACATCGGCGTGGATGGTATCCAGCTCGCCACCTACGCGGAACGACACCCAGGCCCGGTGCTGCGCCTCGACGCGGCCGGTGAAGCGCCGTTCGGCGAGGCGGTCGGGATCCTCCAGGACCAGGGTCTGGACCGGGCGCGGCCGCTCCTCGGGGGGCTGCTCGGTACCCGGATCGCCGCAGCCGGTGACCAGGGCCAGGCCGGTGACCAGCAGGGTCACCGTCCGCAGCAGCGGCGCGGGCGCATGGTGGGGCCGCACGTCCATGGCGTTCCTTGAAGGTGATGGGGGGTTCAGGCACTCCACCTATCGTATCCAGCCGGGCCGAGCAGCGCCAGCCGGCGGCGCGGCTACGCCGCGCCGTAGCGGCTCCGATACTGGCGGATGGCGTCCAGGGTCTCGCCCTTGCCGCCGTGCTCGGCCAGGTAGGTTTCCAGGTGATCCAGGGTGATGATCGGGACCACCGGGGCGCCCAGGGCCTGTTCCACCTCGTGGACGGCGGAGACCTGGTTGGCGCCGCGCTCCTTGCGGTCGAGCGCGATGGCCACCGCGGCCACGCGGCCGCCCTCGGCGGTGATCAGCTCGGCGGCCTCGCGGATGGATCCGCCCGATGAGATCACGTCGTCGACGATCACGGCGCGCCGACCATCCACCGGTGCACCCACCAGCCGTCCCCCCTCGCCGTGGTCCTTGGCCTCCTTGCGATCGAAGGCGTAGGGGACGTCGCGGCTGCGCGTCTCGGCCAACGCCATGCTGAGCGCCGTGGCCAGCGGGATGCCCTTGTAGGCGGGGCCGAAGACCAGGTCGAAGTCAACCTGTGCCCTCGCCAGGGCCTCCACGTAGCAGCGGCCGAGCCTGCTCAGGGCCTCGCCGCTGTTGAACAGCCCGGTATTGAAGAAGTAGGGGCTCTCGCGGCCGGATTTCAGCGTGAAGCGCCCGAAGCGCAGCACCCCGCGGTCGAGGGCGAAGCGGATGAACTCTTCCTGGTAATCGTACATGGCGGTCTATCCCGTGTTGCGCATGCCCGCCGCGATCCCGTTGATGACCACCTGCAGGCCGCGGCGCAGGGAGTCGTCCTCGCACATCCGGGAACGACGCAGCAGCTCGACCTGCAACAGGTTGAGCGGGTCGACGTAGGGGTTGCGGACCTCCACAGCGCGTTTGACCACCGGGAAGTCCGACAGCGGCTGCTCGTGCCCGGTGACGGTCAGCACGGCGTCGCGGGTGCGGGCGAAGCGCTCGCGCAGCTCGTCGCCCACCCCGCGCAGCTCCTCGGGGACCAGGGCGTGCTCGTAGAGCCGGTTGACGCCGGGTTCGGCCTTGGCCACGACCATCTCGACCATGTCGAGGAAGGCCTCGAAGAAGGGCCAGTGGGCGAACATCTCCTGTAGTTCTTCGGTTAGCCCCTCTTCGATGGCCTCTTCGAGCGCCTCGCCAACACCCAGCCAGGCCGGGAGCATCAGCCGGGTCTGGGTCCAGGCGAAGACCCAGGGGATGGCGCGCAGGCTGTCCACGGTCATCTGATCCGGCGAGCGCTTGGCCGGGCGGCTGCCGATGGTCAGCCGCGAGATCTCGTCGATGGGGGTAGCCGCCCGGAAATAGTCCATGAACTCCGGGCGCTCCTTGACCGTGTCGCGATAGGCCGCCATGGCCCGGGCGCTGAGCCGGTCTAGGATCTCGCGCCAGCGCTGCGGCGGTGGTTCCGGCGGGCGGACCGTCGCCTCGAGCACCGAGGTGGTGTAGAGCTCCAGGTTGCGCAGGGCGATCCCGGGCAGTCCAAACTTGGCCTGCATCACCTCGCCCTGCTCGGTGACGCGCAGCGTCCCGTCCACGGAGCCCGGCGGCTGGGCCAGGATGGCGGCGTGGGTCGGGCCGCCGCCACGGCCAATGCTGCCGCCGCGCCCGTGGAACAGGGTCAGATCGATACGCTGCCGGCGGGATAGGGCGACCAGCTGCTCCTGGGCCTGGTAGAGCGTCCACGTGGAAGTCAGGTGACCGGCGTCCTTGGTGGAGTCGGAGTAGCCGATCATGATCTCCTGGCGGCCGGCGATGCGCTGGCGGTACCAGTCGCTCTCGAAGAGCACCTCCATGGTGTCGGCCGCCTCGGCCAGCGTGTCGCGGGTCTCGAACAGCGGCACCACCCGGGTGGGGTGGGTGAGACCGCACTCCTTCTGCAGCAGCTCCACGGCGAGGATGTCGGAGGGCTTCGCGGCGTGGGAGACGATGTACGCCCCCACCGCGTCGGGGCCGATCTCCTCGAGCATGCGGATGGTGTCGAGCACCTCCTGGACCTCGCGCTCCGGCTTGAAGTCCAGCGGGATCAGCGGGCGGCGGTGGGAGAGTTCCTGGAAGAGCCACTGCTGGCGGGTTGGCTCGTCCCACTCGGCGTAGCTGCCCAGTCCCACGGCGCGGGTGATGGCGTCGAGCACCGCGGTGTGGCGCTCCGCGTGCTGGCGGATGTCCATGGGCATCAGGGTGAGCCCGAAACAGCTCACCCGGCGGATGGTATCGAGCAGCTCGCCCTCGGCGACCACCCCGGCGCCGACGCGCTGCAGCGAGTAGTAGCAGCGCAGCAGCGGCTGACGCAGGTCCTCGACGTCGGAGAGGATGTCGCTCTCCGGGGGGCGACCGCCCTGGAGCTTGGCCTCGGCCCAGCGCATGGTCTGGCGCAGCCGCGCCCGGAGCCGCTTGAGCACCACCCGGTACGGCTCCCACGCCTCGCCGCCGACCTCCTCGCGCAGCTCATCGTCGCAGACCTGCAGCGACAGGGTGGAGACCAGCCGCTGGATGTCCCGCTCGTAGAGGTAGGCGGCCATCCAGCGCGAGAGGATGGCCACGTCCCGGGTGACCCGGTGGGTGACGTTGGGGTTGCCGTCGCGGTCGCCGCCCATCCACGAGCCGAAGGTGATCGGCGCGCAGTCCAGGGGCAGCGGGCGGCCGGTGTGCTCGCGCAGGGTGTGATCAAGGCTGCGCAAGTAGCGCGGCACGGCGTCCCAGAGTGTCTGCTCGACCACCGCTAGACCCCAGCGGGCCTCGTCCTGCGGGGTGGGGCGGCGGCGGCGGATCTCGTCGCTGTGCCAGGCTGCGGTGATCTCGCGCTTGAGCGCCAGCCGCGTCTCGGCCACCTCCGTGGGCGTCTGGCCGAAGCGGTCGCGGTTGTCCAGCAGCCCGGCGATGCGGTTGTACTTCTGCAGCATGGTCCGCCGCTGCACCTCGGTCGGGTGCGCGGTGAACACCAGGTTGATGTCCATGCTGCAGATGGCCTCGTGGAGCTGCTCGGGCTCCATGTCGGCGGCCAGTCGGGGGACGGTCTCGGCCAGGGAGCCGAACAGCGGTCGGGCCTCGGGGGTACGGGCCCACTCGCGGCTGCGCCGCACCCGGTGATGCTGCTCGGCGATGTTGGCCAGGTTCAGGAACTGCGAGAAGGCCCGGGCCACCGGGGTGACCTGTTCGGGCGGCAGTTCCGACAGGGTCCGTTCGAGCTCCTGCGCAGCTTCGTCGTCCCCGGCGCGGGCCGTCTTGGCCAGCACCCGGACGCGCTCGACGGTCTCGTAGAGCTCGGCGCCGCCCTGCTCGCGCAGGGTGGCACCGAGCAACTCGCCGAGGTCCCGGATGTCTTCGCGCAGGGCGCTGTCGCTATCCTGATGCTCTTCCATGCCGTTGCGCCCCGCCTGCTTGGGGTGGTTGCGTGGTCACTCGGCCTACTCGGGCAGCCCGAACTGCTCGACGCTGGCGAAGATGTCGGTATCGGAGATGATCCCGATCGGCCGGCCCTGGGTGTCGATGACCACCATGCGCCGGATGTTCTCCGCGCCCATGCGCTCGGCGCAGTCGAGCAGCGAGGTGTCCTCGGGTACGGTGATCAGCGGCCGCGTAGCCACCTCCGAGATGCGTACCTGGCTCGGTTGCTTGGTGGCCGAGACCACCCGGCTGATGACGTCGCGCTGGGTCATGATGCCCATGCCGTCGGCCTCGTCCGGCGCGGGCTGGACCACCACCGAGGAGATCCGCCGCTCGCGCATCAGGTGCATGGCGTCCTCGACGCTGGTATCGCCGGACATGGTGACCAGGTTCGGGTTCATGAGGTCGGCCACCGTGTGCGGCACCCGGCCCGAGGCGACCATCTCCTCGAGTGGAGCGACCACCCGGCGCTGCTCGCGGGCCTGGCGCTCGGCCTCGATCGCCTCCTCGCGCTCGCGCTGGATGCGGTCGATGTCGATGGTGCCGTGCATCTGATCGATCAGCGCGTCGGCGAACTGGCTGGTCTTCACCTCGGTGGCGCCCTGCAGCGAGCGGGCGAAGTCGTAGGTGACGATCCCGGCGCCGACCACCTTCTCGTAGGCGGCGCGGATCAGGTCGGCTGCCTCGCTCCAGCCGATGTGCTCGAGCAGCATGACGCCCGAGAACAGCAGCGAGCCGGGATTGACCTTGTCTTGGTTGGCGTACTTCGGCGCGGTGCCGTGGGTGGCCTCGAATACCGCCACGTTGTCGGACATGTTGGCGCCCGGCGCGATGCCCACGCCACCGACCTCGGCGGCGATGGCGTCCGAGAGGTAGTCGCCGTTGAGGTTCATGGTGGCGAGGACGTCGAACTCGTTGGGCCGCAGCAGCATGAGCTGGAACATGATGTCCGCGATGCGGTCCTTGATGACGATCTTGCCCTCGGGGCGCTTGCCGCCGTAGGTGGCGTAGAGCTCCTCCTCGGTGATGGTCTGGTCCGGGAACTCCTCGCGGGCGACCTCGTAGCCCCAGGTGCGGAAAGCCCCCTCGGTGTACTTCATGATGTTGCCCTTGTGCACCAGGGTAACGCTCTCGCGGTTATGCTCGATGGCGTACTCGATCGCCTTGCGCACCAGGCGCTTGGTCCCGAACGGGCTGATCGGCTTGACGCCGAGACCGGCGCCGTCGAAGAACGTCTCGCCCATCTCCTCGCGCAGGAAGCGGGCGACCTTCTCGTTGTCGGCGCTGCCGGCCTGGTACTCGATCCCGGCGTAGACGTCCTCGGTGTTCTCGCGGAAGATCACCACGTCGATGTCCTCGGGGCGCTGCAGCGGCGAGGGGACACCGGCGTAGTGGCGCACCGGGCGGACGCAGGCGTACAGATCGAGCTCCTGGCGCAGGGAGACGTTCAGCGACCGGAAGCCGCCGCCCACCGGCGTGGTCAGGGGCCCCTTGATGGAGATGAGTACGTCCTTCAGGGCGGCCTTGGTCTCATCGGGGAAGTAGTTGCCGTCGTACAGGGCGGCGGCTTTCTCGCCCATGTACAGCTCGGCCCAGTGGATCTTGCGCCGCCCGCCATAGGCCTTCTCGACCGCGGCGTCCCAGATGCGCATGCAGGCGCGGTTGATATCGGGCCCGATGCCGTCGCCCTCGACGTAACCGATGATCGGGTTGTCCGGGACCTGAAGTCGGCCGTCGGACCCGACGGTGATCTTCTGGCCGCCCTCGGGGTACTGGATTTGTTGGCTCATGGCTCCTCCCGCTGGATTTCCTTTCGGCGGCGCGTGGCCGGTCCGGCTTTTGGCCGCGGTCCCGGCGCCTGTGACAAACGGGCTCTATTCTCAATCAGCCCCCGGGGCCAATCAAGAATGGGCGAGCCGCTCCAGGTAACGCTCCACGTCCAGCGCGGCCATGCAGCCGGTGCCGGCCGAGGTGACCGCTTGGCGATAGACGTGGTCGCAGACGTCGCCGGCGGCGAACACACCCGGGACGCTCGTCGCCGTGGCGTTGCCGTCCAGGCCGCTGTTGACCCGGATGTAGCCGCCGGACATGGCCAGCTGACCCTCGAACAGCCCGGTATTGGGGGAGTGGCCGATGGCGATGAAGACGCCCGAGACCTCGCGTTCAGCGATCTCGCCGCTTTCCGTATGGCGCAGGCGCACGCCGTTCACGCCGCTGTCGTCACCGACGACCTCCTCCAGGGCCCGGTTCCAGCAGATATCGACGCGCCCCTGCTCGACCCGCTCCATGAGTTGGCGCTGGAGGATCTTCTCGGCGCGCAGGTTGTTGCGTCGGTGCACCAGGGTGACGTGGGAGCAGATGTTCGCCAGGTACAGCGCCTCCTGGACGGCGGTGTTGCCGCCGCCGACCACCGCAACCGGCTGATTGCGGTAGAAGAAGCCGTCGCAGGTGGCGCACGCCGACACGCCCTTGCCCATGAATTGCTTCTCGGACGCCAGGCCGAGGTACTTGGCGCTCGCCCCGGTGGCGATGATCAGCGCGTCGCAGGTGTAGCGATGCTGGTCGCCCTCCAGGGTGATCGGCTGCCCGGCCACGCTTGCGGTGTGGATGTGGTCGAAGATGATCTCGGTGTTGAAGCGCTCGGCCTGGCGGCGCATGCGGTCCATGAGTTCCGGACCCTGAATGCCTTCCGGCTCGCCGGGCCAGTTGTCGACCTCCGTGGTGGTGGTCAGCTGGCCGCCCATCTCCATGCCGGTGACCAGGACCGGATCGAGATTGGCCCGCGCGGCGTAGATGGCCGCGGTGTAGCCGGCCGGGCCGGAGCCGAGGATCAGCACGTTGCAATGCTTGCTCTGTTGGGCCATGGGGTCACGACTCGTCTGTTTCCAGGGGTGGATGCACCGCACGCCCGGCGCGCGCGGCCGGGGATATGTTAGCGCTATTGCAAGGGTGTCTCTACGCCGTCGCGCCCCGGTCGGTGGATGCGGTCCGGGTGGGCGTAGCGCAGCAGGACCAGGGCCAGGGCGATCGCCGGGAGCCCGGCGGCGGCAGAGATCATGAAGAAGTGGACCCAGCCCACCTGCTCGGCGACGACCCCGGTGAAACCGCCGAGGAACTGACCCGGCAACGTCATCAGCGAGCTGAACAGCGCGTACTGTGTGGCCGTATAGGCGGTGTTGGTCAGGCTCGCCAGGTAGGCGAGGAAGACCGCGATCGCCATACCGCCAGTGACGTTGTCGGCCACGATGGCCGCGATCAGGCCGTGGATCTCCGGACCCAGTGTCGCCAGCCACGAGAAGGTGAGGTTGGTCAGTGGCGCCAGGATGGCGGTGGCGATGAGCATCGGCGCGATGCCCACGCGGCTGACCATGACGCCGCCGAGGGCGGCGCCGAAAAGGGTCATGGCGAGGCCGAAGGCCGCCGCGATGTTGGCGATCTGGTCCTTGGTAAAGCCCAGGTCCAGGTAGAACGGGTTGGCCATCACGCCCATGACGATGTCGCTGACGCGGAAGGTGGCGACGAACAGCAGGATGATGATGGCCACCGGGAGGCCGAAGCGCTTGAAGAAATCGGCGAAGGGGCAGAGCACGGCGCCGATCAGCCAGGCCGTAATCCGCCGGCGCAGGCCCCGGTGCGGGGTCCGCTCCAGGTAGTCGACGACCCGCTGCTCCAATTGCCGCGTGTCGCGGCTGACGGCCACCTGCGGCTCGCGGATGAGCAGCGTTGTGGTCAGGCCCACGCCCATGAGCAGCGCCATGCCGCTGTACGCCAGGGTCCAGTTGCCCCAGGCGGCCAGGTGCAACGCTCCGGCCCCGGCGGCGAGCAGGGCGATGCGGTAGCCAAAGACATAGGTGGCCGCCATGGCCGCCTGCCGATGGCGGGCGGCGGCCTCGACCCGGTAGGCGTCGATGGCCACGTCCTGGGTGGCCGAGCCGAAGGCGGCGGCGACGGCGAACACGGCCACCAGGCCCAGGTACTCGGTGGGGTCGGTCAGTGCCATACCGAGCAGTGAGCTGGCCACGATCAGCTGCGCGAGCAGCATCCAGGAGCGGCGCCGCCCCATCCAGGGGCCGAGCACCGGCAGGGTGAGGCGATCGACGAAGGGCGCCCAGACCACCTTGATGCTGTGGGCGATCCCCACCCAGCTGAGAAAGCCGATGGCGGCCAGCTCGACGCCCATGTCCTGGAGCCACGCGGTGAACGTGCCGCCGACCAGTAGCAGCGGCAGCCCCGCCGAGAAGCCGAGGAAGGCCATGGCGATGACCCGCGGGTGCAGATAGACCCGCAGCCCGGCGTAGCTGTTGCGCTCGGCCGGTGCGGTGGGGGTTGCCTCCTCGCTCACCGGCGCTCCCCCAGCCAGCGCCAGATGGAGCCGTCGGGGCGCTGCTCGCCGGTGGTCAGATAGCGCAGCGTGTTGCGGTGGAACAGGGTCCAGCGCAGCTGCGCGCGCGCCTCGGTGGTCCCGCAGCACAGCAGCCGGTCCCCCGGTTCCAGCGGCACCTGCAGATCGGGCAGGGGGACCACGGCCTCCGGGCGGACCAACAGCAGCGCCACGGTGTTCATGCCCTGGCCGCTCTGCTGGGGGTCAGCCAGGATGTCGCCGATGGCCACCTCGGCGCCCTCGTGACGGAGTTCAAGGATCGCCGGGCTGCGGCGCTCGCTCACCTCCAGGGTCCAGATCTCCGGAACCCGGCCACCACTGACCTCGCGGATGCGTCGGGCCACCGCGGCGTGCCAGCTGCGGTCGAACCCGCGTGCGATGCGTAGGAATTCCGGCAGCAGCGGTGCCGTGATCAGGCTCAGCATGCGCGTGGCGATCAGGTAGCTCGGTTCCACCGGCATTTGCAGCTGCGCCGCCTTGAACAGCGGCCGATGGGCCATCTGGTTCTCGCGGGCGGCGAGGTAGAGGTCCGGCTTGATGTCCCGCGCGGTCATGACGATGGAGAGGTTGTCCGCATCGTCGTCGGTGCCGGCGAGCACCGCCTCGGCCTGCTCGACGCCGGCCTCGCGCAGGGTCACCGCCTCGGTCCCCTTGCCATAGATGGTGCCCTCCGGCGCGCCGGTCTGCTCCGGGGTCCGCTCGATAACGGTGTAGGGCACGTTGACCTTGTCGAGCCGCCGGCAGACCGCCTTGCCGAAGCGCCCGTAGCCACAGATCAGCCACCGGCCCGAAGGGGGGCGGGGTGGCTCGAACAGGGGGGTGTTGGGCATCCCGGAGAGCCACTCGTAGACCCGATGCATCTCCGGCTTGGTGATCGCCAGCGCCAGACGGTCGGCGAACGAGGAGAACGGATCGACCACGTGGTCCGTACCGAACGAGGCCATGTTGTCCGCCGTGGCGCGGTTCTCGGCGCGGCAGATGACGCGCTGCTCCGGGTGCAGCAACCGCACCGTGATGGCGATCTGCAAATTGGTGTGGTCGTCGTTGGTCACCGCCAGCACACCGGCGCACTGCGGGTGGTCGAGGCCGGCAGCGCGCAGGTTGTCGGTGACGTTGGCATCGGCCTGCCAGCCGGGGACGAACAGCCGCAGGTCACGGGTCTCCAGCTCGGCGATGCGCTCGCGGTCGACATCGAGCACGGTGGCCTCCCAGCCGCGCTCGGTGAGCGAGCGGACCAACAGGGAGCCGGTGTCGCCGTAGCCGCAGATGATCCAGAACGGGTCGGCGAGGCGCCGCACCCGGCGCCGGAAGCGCCCGGCCTCCACCGTGCGGCGGAAGATCGGATCCTGGATCAGCCCGACGATGGTCACGATGGCGTAGAACCAGGCGATCACCGGCGGGTAGATGGCCAGCATGTACCCGAAGCGCTGCGCGTAGTTGAACTCGTGCGGATACTCGCCGAAGCCGATGGTCGGCGCCGTGTAGGTCAGGAAGTAGAGGGCGTCGATGAAGTTCATCCGCCACGGCTCGCCGTCCGGGTGCTCGCCGGGGATGGCCATGAGCACCAGGATGCCCAGCGCATAGCTGCCGATGAGCACCAGCAGCGGGCCGCGCATGCGGCGCAGCACCATGTAGAAGGCGGCGTTGCCCATGGATCGGTCCTGCGCCTAGCGGTGGATCTTCACCGTCTCGATGATCAGCAGGGTCACCGAGACCACGTTGGCCACCAGCGCACCGCTGGCTAGGGAGACGATGCTGGCCATGGTCATGTCGGTCAGGCCCACGCCGGTGCCGTAGACCGCCACACCCCAGAGCACGGCGGCGGCAATCAGCTGCAGGTCGGCGACCAGGCTCGCCGCCAGGAGGATGGCGCCGATCTGCGTCCGCTCGCCGAACTTGAGCACCGTAGCGATCAGGTTGACCACGATGGCGGCGAACAGCTCCCAGGCGGCGTGGTGGTCCGGGTTGTCGATCGTCCCGTAGACGAACCCGAAGTTCAGGGTCAGCGCCAGCAGGATGAAGAAGCCGAAGACGACCTTCTCGAGATTCATGAGAACTCCTTGGTTTCCGTCAGCCGCCGCGCGAGGCCAGCCGATCGGCGGTGCGGATCGGCTCCGGGAGGCGGTAGCGGGTGCAGCAGGCCATCACCCAGGCCGCTGCCGTGTCGTAGTCTAGGCGGTGACCGGGCGAGACGTATACCGGCCGCACCCGTGCACGGGTGCGCAGCACCGTGCCGGGCCAGGTCATGTCGCCGGCCCCCGGCTTACGGGCACGGGTTGGGGTTGGCGGCGTGGATCGCCTCGATGCCGTCATGCACCGCCTCGGGCAGGGTCAGATCGGCCGCGGCCAGGTTGTCGGCCAGCTGCGCCTGGGTCGTGGCGCCGATGATTGTGCTGGTGCAGAAGGGCCGTTGGGTGGCGAAGGCGATGGCCATCTGCGCCGGGTCGAGATCGTGCTCGCGGGCCAGCTCGACGTAGGCCCGGGTGGCCGCCACGCCCCGCTCGCCGGTGTAGCGCTGAAAGCGCTCGTAGAGGGTCAGCCGGGCCGCGGCGGGGCGCTGCCCGTCCAGGTACTTGCCGCTGAGCACACCGAAGCCCAGCGGCGAGTAGGCCAGCAGGCCGCAGCGCTCGCGGTGGCTGACCTCAGCGAGGCCCACCTCGTAGCTGCGGTTGAGCAGGCTGTACGGGTTCTGGATGGAGACGATGCGCGGCAGGCCCAGGCGTTCGGCCTCGGCGATGAAGCGCATCGCCCCCCAGGGCGTCTCGTTGGACAGGCCGATGGCGCGGATCCGCCCGGCGGCCACCAGCTCGCCCAGCGCCTCCAGGGTGCGCCGGATGCGCGCCCGCTCGTCCTCGCCTTCTTCCTCAGGGCAGGGATAGTCGAGTTGCCCGAAGAAGTTGGCGCGGCGCTCGGGCCAGTGAAGCTGGTAGAGATCGATGTAGTCGGTCTGCAGCCGCCGCAGCGAGCCGTCCACCGCCTCCTGGAGCTGCTCGGCGGTGTAGGCGCGCTGTCCGTCGCGGATCGAGTCGAGCCCGGGGCCGGCGATCTTGGTGGCGATGACCAGGTCCTCGCGGCGAGGCTGGCGGGCCAGCCAGCTGCCCAGATACGCCTCGGTGCGCCCGGCGGTCTCGGTGCGCGGTGGCACCGGGTACATCTCCGCGGCGTCGATGAAGTTGACCCCACGCTCGGTGGCGAGGTCGAGCTGCGCGTGGGCCTCGGCCTCGGTGTTCTGCTCGCCCCAGGTCATGGTCCCGAGGCAGATGCTGCTGACGCGCAGATCGGTGTGGCCGAGTGGACGGTATTCCATGGGCGTGCCCTGCTGTCGGCGTGGACCCGGTCAGTTTCCCGGCCGCGCCGGCTGCCGGCAAGCCCCCGGCGGACTCGTGGCGGCGCCGGCGAGCCGTTAAGCTGGGGGCGACCGCCGAAGAAGGAGACCCCGGTGAAGATCGCCTCGTGGAACGTGAACTCCCTGAAGGTCCGCCTGCCGCAGGTCAAGGCGTGGGCGCAGAGTGCCGCACCGTCGGTGATCGCCCTGCAGGAGACCAAGGTCCCCGACGACCAGTTCCCGCTCACGGCGCTGCAGGAGGCCGGTTACCAGGCGTGTTTCGCCGGCCAGCGAACCTACAACGGGGTGGCCGTGCTTGCCCGCAGCACGCCGGAGGAGGTGGTGACGGATCTGCCCGGCTTCGCCGATGCCCAGCGCCGGGTGCTCGCCTGTACCGTGGACGGGGTGCGGCTGATCAATCTCTACGTGCCCAACGGCCAGGAGGTGGGCTCGGAGAAGTACGACTACAAGCTGCGCTGGCTGGAGGCCCTGCACCACTGGGTGGCCCAGGAGCTGGCGGCCCACGAGCAGGTGGTGGTACTGGGCGATTTCAACATCGCCCCAGAGCCGGCGGATGTCCACGACCCCGCCGAGTGGGAGGGCAAGGTGCTGTTCAGCCCGCCCGAGCGCGAGGCGCTGCAGGGGGTGCTCGACTTGGGGCTGGTGGATACTTTCCGGCTGTTTGAGCAGCCCGAGGCGCAATTCTCCTGGTGGGACTACCGGGTCAATAGTTTCAAGCGCAACCGAGGCCTGCGCATCGACCTCATCCTGGCCAGCAGCGCCTTGGCGCGGGCCTGCACCGCGTCCGGGGTCGACGTCGAGCCGCGCCGCTGGGAGCGTCCCTCGGATCACGCCCCGGTGGTCGCCGAGTTCGACCCCGCGCTGCTGGCGGGGGGCGAGGGCGGGAGCCCGGTATGAAGTACCGCGACCTGCGCGAGTTCCTCCAGCACCTCGAGGCCCGGGGCGAGCTCAAGCGTATCCGCCACCCGGTGGACCCGCATCTGGAGATGACCGAGGTCTGCGACCGGACCCTGCGTGCCGGCGGCCCGGCGTTGCTCTTCGAACGCCCGCGCGGCTTCGACACGCCGGTGCTCGGCAACCTCTTTGGCACGCCGCACCGGGTGGCCCTCGGCATGGGCGCCGAGGATGTCGCCGCGCTGCGCGAGATCGGCGAGCTGCTGGCCTTCCTGCGCCAGCCCGAGCCGCCCAAGGGGATGCGCGATGCCTGGCGGCAGCTGCCGGTCTTCCGCCGGGTGCTGGACATGTCGCCGAAGACGGTGCGCAAGGCGCCGTGCCAGGAGCGGGTGATCGAGGGCGAGGACGTGGATCTGTCGCGCTGGCCGATCCAGACCTGCTGGCCCGGCGATGCCGGTCCGCTGATCACCTGGGCCCTGGTGATCACCCGTGGCCCGGAGAAGGAGCGGCAGAACCTGGGCATCTACCGCCAGCAGGTGATCGGCCGCAACCGGGTCATCATGCGCTGGCTCGCCCACCGGGGTGGGGCCCTGGATTTCGCCGAGCATCAGCGCCACCACCCCGGCGAGCCCTTCCCGGTGGCGGTGGCCCTGGGGGCGGATCCGGCCACCATCCTCGGCGCCGTCACGCCGGTGCCCGATGCCATCAGCGAGTACGCCTTCGCCGGTCTGCTGCGCGGCTCGAAGACCGAGCTGGTGACCTGCAAGGGGTCGTCGCTCCAGGTGCCCGCCTCGGCCGAGGTGGTGCTCGAGGGCCACATCCACCCCGGGGACACTGCCGAAGAGGGCCCGTTCGCCGACCATACCGGTTACTACAACGAGACCGAGACCTTCCCGGTGTTCACCATCGACCGGATCACCCACCGGGCGGCGCCGATCTACCACTCCACCTACACCGGACGGCCCCCGGACGAGCCGGCGGTGCTCGGCGAGGCGCTCAACGAGGTCTTCGTGCCCATCCTGCGCAAGCAGTTCCCGGAGATCGTCGACTTCTACCTGCCGCCGGAGGGCTGCTCCTACCGCCTGGCGGTGGTCACGATCCGCAAACAGTACCCCGGGCACGCCAAGCGCGTCCTCCTCGGGGTCTGGTCGTTCCTGCGCCAGTTCATGTATACCAAGTTCATCATCGTCACCGATGACGACGTGGACGCCCGCGACTGGAAGGCGGTGATCTGGGCGCTGACCACCCGCAGCGACCCGCGGCGCGACGCCACCTTCATCGACCACAGCCCTATCGACTACCTCGATTTCGCTTCCCCCGTCTCGGGGCTGGGGTCGAAAATGGGGCTCGACGCCACCAATAAGTGGCCCGGGGAGACCGACCGCACCTGGGGCACACCGGCCACCATGGATGAGGCCACCCGGGCCCGGGTGGACGCCTATTGGGCGGAACTCGGTCTTGATTGACGCGGCAGCGGCCGCCCACGAACCAGGCAGAGGGTCATGACCTACACCGTGCGCTTTAGTGACGGCACCGAGATCGGTGCCGAGCCCGACGAGGCGGTGCTCGACGCCGCCCTGCGCCAGGGCGTCTCGCTGCCCTATGGCTGTCGCAACGGCGTCTGCGGGACGTGCCGTGCGCCGGTGCGCGCTGGCGAGATCCGCTACCCGCCGGGTCAGCCCAAGGCGCTGGATGATGCCGAGCGTGCCGCCGGCCTGGCCCTGCTCTGCCAGGCCCGCCCCGCCAGCGACCTGGCCGTGGACCTGGAGCCCCTGGGCGACGCCGCGGCGCCGCCGCGCATCCTGCCGGCGCGGGTGGCGCGCATTGAGCACCTGGCGCCCTCGGTCTGCCGTCTCTTCCTGCGTCTGCCCGAGGACAAGCGTCTGCCCTTCCGGCCGGGGCAGTATATCGACGTCCTGCTCGCCGACGGCGAGCGGCGGGCCTTCTCCCTGGCCAGCTCGCCGTTGGAGGATGACCATCTGGAGCTGCACATCCGCCACATCCCCGGCGGACGGTTCACCGATCACGTCTTCCAGCGGATGCGCGAGGGCGAACTGCTGCGCATCGAGGGGCCTCTGGGCCAACTCTATCTGCGCGATGACGGCGACCGGCCCGCGCTGCTGGTCGGTGGGGGCACCGGTTTCGGCCCGCTCAAGGGGATCCTCGAGCACGCCCTGGCCCGCGGCGATCGGCGCCGGTTTCACCTCTACTGGGGCACCCGCGAACGCGCCGGACTCTACCTGGACGACCTGGCCCGCCGCTGGGCCGAGACCTATCCCGGTGTGGATTACACCCCGGTGCTCTCCGAGCCCGGCGCCGAGGACGCGTGGGACGGGCGGGTCGGCTGGGTGCACGAGGCCGTCGTGCACGACCACCCGGACCTCTCCGGCTTCGATGTCTACATGAGCGGCCCGCCGCCGATGACCGAGGCTGCGCGGGCGGCCTTCCTCGAGCACGGACTGAACCCGGAGCGACTCTTCTACGATGCATTCCACTTCAGCCACGAGTGATCGCTACAGGGCCTACCGCTGGGCGGTGAACCGCGCCTATCAGGAGGCGGCGCTGCCCGGCGTATCGCGGACCTTTGCGCTGACCATCCCGCAGTTGCCCGAGGTGCTGCGCGATACCGTCACCAACGCCTACCTGCTGTGCCGGGTGGCGGATACCATCGAGGACCACTCGGCGGCCGACGTCGAGGCCAAGCACGACCTCATGATCGGCCTCAAGGAGGCCCTCCACGGCGCCCGCGATCCTGGCCGGCTCGCCAGGGAAATCGAGGCGGTGCTCGACTGGGACACGCCGCCGGCCGAGCGCGATCTGGTCGTGTCGCTGCCACGGGTGATCGCGGTGACCGGCGGGCTGCCCGAGGCCCACCAGGGGCCGGTGATCCGCTGCGTTTCGGTCATGGGCGAGGGGATGGCCCGCTTCCAGCGCCTGCGCTCGCCGGTAGGGCTGGCCGACCGGGCGCAGTTCGAGGAGTACTGCTACTACGTCGCTGGCGTGGTCGGCGAGATGCTCACCGACCTGTTCATCCTCGAGGTCGAGGGGTTCGACAGCAACCGCGACGAGATGATGGACCTGGGCCGGCGCTTCGGCCTCGGGCTGCAGGCGACCAATGTCATCAAGGATGTCTGGGCCGACCGCCAGCGGGGGGTCTGTTGGCTGCCGCGGGAGGTCTTCACCGAATCCGGCTGCAGCCTCGGCCCCGACGCGGACTGGAGCGAGGACCCGGGGTTCCACCGCGGTATCGGCCGCATGGTCGAGATTGGGGTCGAGCACATGGAAGCGGCGCGTGCCTACATCCTGCGCATTCCCCCGACGCAGCCGGGCATCCGCCGTTTCTGTGCCTGGGCGGCGACGATGTCGCTGGCCACGCTGCGGCAGATCCGCCGGCACCCCGGCTTCAAATCCGGCGACGAAGTCAAGATCAGCCGCCGCCAGGTGCGTCGCCTGGCCGGGTTGACCAACTACGCCGCCGAGCGCGACTGGGCCATGCGCACGGTGCTGGCCTGGAGCGGCCGTGGGCTGCCACGGCCGCTGGTGCGCTCGCGCGAGCCGGCGTGAGCGACTGCCACGCGGTGTTGGCTCAGCCGCCGATCTCGGCCAGCAGCCGATCGATCAGCCGCTGCGACTGGCTCCGGTACATGCCGCCGAACAGGTTGAAGTGGTTGAGCACGTGGTAGAGCTGGTAGAGGTCGCGCCGTACCGCGTAGCCGGGATCACGCGGCCAGATGGCGTCGTAGCCCTCATGGAAGGCGCTCGGGAAACCGCCGAATAGCTCGCTCATGGCCAGGTCGGTTTCGCGGTCGCCGTAGTAGGTGGCCGGGTCGTAGATCACCGGCGCGCCGTCGCGGGCGAAGCCGGCGTTGCCACCCCACAGGTCGCCGTGGAGCAGCGAGGGGGCCGGCGTGTAGTCCCGGAACAGTGCCCCCAGCCCCGCCGCCAGGCGTTCCCCGGCGTCGACCACCCGGCGCCCGGCGCCGCGTTCGGCGGCCAGGCGCAGCTGGTGGCGCAGCCGCCGCTCGCGGAAGAACCGGACCCAGTCCTCGTCCCAGCCGTTGGGCTGCGGTGTCGCGCCGATGAAGTTGTCCCGGTGCCAGCCGTGGGCCGCGGCGCAGGCCCCGTGCAGGGCGGCCAGCCCCTCGCCCAGGCGCCGGTAGCCGGCGGTATCGCCCCGGCCGGAGAGGTCGATGTGCTCGAGGACCAGGAAGTACTGTCCGCCGTGAGCGCCCTCGGCGATCGGCCGCGGCACCCGCAGTGCCCCGGCGCCGGCCAGCTCGCGCAGGGCGTCGGCCTCGGTCTCGAACAATTCGGCCCCGGCGGCATCGTTGATCTTGACGAAGAAGCGGCGGTGCCCGTCGCTGAGGGTGAAGGCGTCGTTAATGCAGCCGCCCCCGGCGCCGCCCCGGCGGGCCGGGCCGAAGGCTTCGCCGGTGGCCTCGGTGATGGCGGTCTCGATGGTTTGTTGCAGATCCATGGCCAGCGCTCCTGCGGTTCAGGGGTCGGATGCGTGACGGACAACGTGCAGAATAGGCGGCTGCGACTCAACCGTCCCGGACCCCGTTCCGGGTGTCCACAGCGAGGTGCCACCGTGTCCCGAATCCCCCGATCCGCCACCCTGGCCTGCGCCGCAGCGGCCCTGTCCGCCGGCGGTTGCGCCACCCTCGACCGGGAGTACGAGGCCGCCTTGCTGCTCGGCGATCTGAGCGCCGAGGGCCACGAAGAGACCCGCCTGCAGGATCGCGGCGGCGACCCTGAGCGCACTTCAGTGCGCTACGACAAGGGCCAAGGCGAGCGCGAGGCGGATCTCTACCGCCCGGACGGCGAGGCCCGCGGCAACCTGGTGCTGATTCACGGCCTGACCGAGCAGGGCAAGGACGACCGGCGCCTGGTGGAGATGGCCGAGAGCCTGACCCGAGTCGGCTACCGGGTCCTGGTGCCCGAGGTGGAGGGGCTGCGCGAGCTGCGCTGGGGGCCGGAGAATCGCGATGACGTCGCCGATGCGGTCCGCCATATGGCCAACCGCGAGGCGAGTCGCGGGCTGCCCCTGGGGGTGAGCACCCTGAGCCTGATGAGCGGTCCGGTGCTGCTCGCCACCGCCGACGACGAGCTGCGCCGGCGCGTGGAGTTCGTCGCCCTGATCGGTGGGTACTACGATCTTGGGGCGTGGCTGCGCTACATCACCACCGGGTACGACGCTTTGGCCGACGCCCAGGATGACCCGGCGCCACGGGCGGAGAGCCGCTGGGTTCTCCTCCAGGCACTGGCCAGCCGGGTGGACGGGGATGACCGGGAGTGGCTGCAGCGTATCGCCGAGCGCCGGCTGGATGACCCAGAGTCGGACATCGGCGCCGAGCGCGCGGCGCTGGGCGAGGAGGCGGCCGCCCTGGTGGATCTGCTCGCCAATGACGACCCCCAGGCCTTCGATGACTACTTGGAGCAGATCCCGGCCGCTTACCGCGATGCCTTGGAGGAGCTGGACCCGTCCCGTCGGGATTGGTCGGACTACCACCCGGAGCTGCTGTTGGTCCACGGCACCAACGACCGGGTGGTGCCCTTCTCCCACAGCGAGGCACTGGAGGCGGCGGCGCCGGAGGCCCACCTCTACCGCAGCGCTGGTCTCGCCCACGTGGAGCTGGAGGGCGGTCTGTTCGACAGCGTGCGGCTGTGGCGGGCGGCCTCGGCGCTGCTCGACGTCCGCCTGGAACCGGACCGGCCCCTGGCCGAGGATGCGCAGCGTAACGTCTATATCCCGCCGCGCGGCGAGCTCGAGCGCACCTTGCGGGTGGGGGCCGTCTACAACGACGAGGCCATCCAGATCCGCTACGAGTTCGCCACCGAGGCCCCGTCCTGGTATCACCAGTACTGGGTCTACGAGGTGGAGGGGCGCGGCAGCGGTGGCGAGTGGGTCCGCTACGGGAGTGGGGGTCCGGAACCCGACGAGCACGGCCTCTACGAGGACCGCATCTCCATGCTCTTGGACGACGGGGACGTCGGGCTGGACCGCTACGGCGGATTCATGACCGCCCACGAGGGTATGCGCGGGCTCACCGGCGCCGCCGGGGCCGACGAGGTACGGGCCCACCCCCACCTGGGCGAGACCCTGGGGCGCTCGGACGTGCGCAAGTACATCCCCCAGTCGCGCGAGGACGGTGACGGCGCCGCCGACTGGGCGGCCGTGCGGGATGAGGCGGAGCTTGAGGCGATGCGCGAGCGCGGTGAGTTCCTCGACCTGTGGCAGTGGCGTGCCCACCGCTCCCATCCCCTGGGTTACGCCGACAACGGCTACGTCCTCGAGTACCGCCACAGCTCTGCGGGACGCGGCATGTTCACCGACAACTGGGACGACGAGGCGGAGCAGCCGCGCTGGATGTACGACCCCGACGAGGCCGGCTTCCGTGCCCTGGACCGCGAGCGGTTGTTCGCGGGTGACTACGACCAGGACGACCTTTACTACCTGAGCGAGGGGCACGCCACCGATTTCGACCCCGACCACCCCTGGGAGGACGGGGACGTTCTGCCGCAGCGTTTCCTGCAGGAGCCGGACGGCAGCCGCGGGGCGATCCGGGCCGACGGTGGCTATGAGGACGGCGCCTGGCGAGTTCGCCTGACCCGCTCGCTAGAGGCGCCGGACCCCACAGACAGCCACGCCCTGGAGCCCGGTGAGGTCTACGACGTGGCCTTCGCCGTCCACGAGGGCGTGGGGCAGCGCTGGCACCGGGTCTCGATGCCGCACACGCTTGCCCTGGCCGGGGAGGCGGGCGACGCCCCGGAGGCCGACATCGTGGCCACTTACACGGAGGGCGATCTGGACGAGGCCGAGGTGGCGTGGGCCGATATCGGACTGATCTACCCGGGGCAGATGACCTGGGACTGGCTCATCGACCGGGGCCGCGGCGGTCACCCAGGCGCGGGGCATGTCCTTGGCGGCGAGGACGCCATCGGCGACGAGCACCGGCTGCCGCAGCTCCAGGACTACCTGCTCTACGAGGAGCGCCGGCGCATCGAGCGCTCCGAATAGGCCGCCTCGGAGAAGGGCGCTGCTGGGCTACGGCTCGCGCACCCGCAGCGGGCTGCGCCGCGGGAAGTGCGAGCGCAGGAACTCCATCTGGTCGGCAAGGATGCGCCGGCCCTGCAGGTAGACATACTCGGCGTGGGTGGGCGTGAATGGCACCGCCAGCAACTCCATGCCCGCGGCCTCCGGGGTCCGGTCGCTCTTGTGGTTGTTGCAGCGCTTGCAGGCGGTGACCACGTTGTTCCAGGTGTTGGCGCCGCCGCGGCTGACCGGGGTGACGTGATCGCGGGAGAGTTCGGAGGAACGGAAGCGCCTGCCGCAGTAAAGGCAGAGGTGGGCGTCGCGGCGGAACAGGGTCGGATTGTTGAGCGGGGGCGTGTAGCCCGGTCGACCCTTGAGCGATGCCTGTCGGGTTCCCTCGGTGGCGATGATCGAGTTCAGGTCAAGGTACGATCGTCGCCCGGTGGCCGAGTTGAACCCGCCTCGGACCCGGTAGAGTGTACTGCCGCAGGCGTAGGCGACCTGGCCGAGGTAGTAGTAGCGGACCGCCTCCTCGAAGCCGACCCACTCCAGCGGCATGCCGGATATGTCGGTGCGCAATATGCGGTGTTCGAGCACTGCCCACCCCCGTGTCAGGCATTGGGCTTGCCCTCTTATAGCCGGTTGGCACGCCTCTTGACAACAGTCGGTGGGCGGGGTTGCGGTTTTGCCGCACCGCGGCACCGCTTCACACCCCGTGGCCGATTCGCTAGCATCTGCCCGTTCGGCTGGGCGCGCGGCGGTATCCGTGCGCCGTGATCCGGGCCCGGGTCGAGGCCCGTCCGGACAGTCGTCACGAACAATCCAACGGCTAACAACTGCCGCAAACGGGGGATCAAACCATGGCCATCAAGGTTGCCGTGCCGAAGGAGACCCGGCCCGGCGAGCGGCGTGTCGCGCTCGTCCCTGGGGTCCTGAAGCAGTTCGGCAAACTCGGCGTCGAGCTGCTCCTGGAGACGGGAGCGGGTGAGGGCGCCGGGTTCGATGATGCCGATTACGAAGCCGGCGGTGTTCGCATCGTCCAGTCCCGTGACGAGCTGCTCAAGGAGGCCGATGTCCTGCTCAGCGTGCAGCCGCTGAGCGTCAAGGAGACCGGCCAGGTGAAGGAAGGAGCGGTGCTCATCAGCTTCCTGACGCCCCACGAGGGCGACGAGCGGATCCAGACGCTGTGCAAGCGGAAGGTCACCTCCTTCGCTATGGAGCTCGTCCCGCGGATCACCCGGGCCCAGTCCATCGACGCCCTCTCCTCCCAGGCGGCTGCCGCCGGCTATAAGGCCGCGCTGATCGCCGCCGAGCGTTCCCCGCGTTTCTTCCCGATGCTCACCACCGCCGCCGGGACCATCCGTCCGGCCAAGGCCGTGGTGGTCGGTGCCGGTGTGGCTGGCCTGCAGGCCATTGCCACCTGCCGCCGCCTCGGCGCCCAGGTCGAGGGCTACGACGTGCGCCCCGAGACCAAGGAACAGGTCGAGTCGCTCGGTGCCAAGTTCATCGACACCGGGGTCTCGGCCGTAGGCGAGGGCGGCTATGCCCGCGAGCTCACCGCCGAGGAGCAGCAACAGCAGGCCGAGGTGCTGGCCAACCATGTCGCCAACGCCCATGTGGTGGTGACCACGGCCGCCATCCCGGGCCGCCCGGCGCCGAAGATCATCGACAAGGCGACGGTCGAGCGCATGGGCGGTGGCACGGTGATTGTCGACATGGCCGCCGAGACCGGCGGCAACTGCGAGGTCACCAAGGCCGGCAAGGACGTCACCCACAACGGGGTTCTGGTGGTCGGGCCGAAGAATCTCCCCGCCAGCGTCGCCGTCCACACCAGCGAGATGTACAGCAAGAACCTGTACAACCTGCTGACGCTGATGGTTCAGGATGGTGACCTGACTCTCAACTGGGACGACCAGGTGATCGCGGATACCTGTCTGACCCACGACGGCCAGGTTCGCCACGGGGCCACCCGGGAGCGCCTGGAAGGAGGTAAGTCATGATCGAGGTCGGCGGGCTCGTCGCACTCTATGTCTTCATGCTCGCAGCGGTGGCCGGTTACGAGGTCATCACCCGGGTGCCGGTCATCCTGCACACGCCGCTGATGTCCGGCTCGAACTTCATCCACGGCATCGTCGTCGTCGGCGCCATGGTCGCCCTCGGCGTCGCCGAGACGCCGCTGGAGCAGGCCATCGGCTTTGTCGCCGTGCTGCTCGGCGCCGCCAACGCCGTCGGCGGCTACGTCGTCACCGAGCGGATGCTCGATATGTTCAAGAGCAGTAAGAAGGAGGACGGCTGAACATGAGTGTCGTAGTCCAACTCAGTTACTTCGTCGCCTCCATCCTGTTCATCTTCGGCCTGAAGGCCATGAGCTCGCCGGTGACGGCGCGCAAGGGCGTGATGTGGGCCGGTGTCGGCATGGTCGTGGCCACGGTGGCCACCTTCGCCCACCCGAGCGTGGGGATGGAGAACATCTCCCTGATCCTGATCGCCATCGTCCTTGGCGGCGCCTTCGCCTGGTACACGGCGCTCAAGGTGCAGATGACCGAGATGCCGCAGATGGTGGCGGTCTACAACGGCCTCGGTGGCGGTTCCGCCGGTGCCATCGCCGCGGTCTCCCTGCTCCAGGGCGCGCGAGCGGACGAGGGCTCGGTGGCCGCGGCCATGGGCTCCGACGCGGCCGCACTCGGCCTGCTCGGTGCGGTGATCGGCTCGGTGGCCTTCTCCGGCTCCATGATCGCCTGGGCCAAGCTGGATGATCGCCTGAAGAAGTCGACCCTGGTCGAGAACCACCAGTGGTGGAACGTGGCTCTGGCCGCGGCGACCCTGCTGCTGGCGATCTGGGTGTTCAATACCGGCTCCGGCTTCCCGATCCTGCTGTTCTTCATCGCCGCACTGGCGCTGGGCATCTTCATCACCGTGCCCATCGGCGGTGCCGACATGCCCGTGGTCATCTCCCTGTTCAACGCCCTGACCGGCCTGGCCGTGGGCTTCAAGGGGTACGTCCTGGGCAACCTGGCGCTGATCATCGCCGGTACGGTGGTGGGCGCCGCCGGCATGCTGCTGACCCTGCTCATGGCCAAGGCCATGAACCGTTCGCTGCTGAACATCCTGTTCAGCGGCTTCGGAGCCGCTCCGGCCGCCGCCGAGTCGGAGGCCGAGGGCGAGATGAAGGAGGTCGGTCCCGCCGACGGCGCCTACATGATGGGGTACGCCGACCGGGTGATCATCGTCCCGGGCTATGGCCTGGCCGTGGCGCAGGCCCAGCATAAGCTCTGGGAGATGGTCGAGCTGCTGCAAAAGCACGACGTGGACGTCAAGTTCGCCATCCACCCGGTGGCCGGCCGCATGCCGGGCCACATGAACGTGCTCCTCGCCGAGGCCGGCGTGCCCTACGACATGATCTACGACATGGATGAGATCAACGAGGAGTTCGAGGACACCGACGTGGTGCTGATCATCGGCGCCAACGACGTGGTCAACCCGGCCGCCCGGGAGGACGAGGGCAGCGCCATCTACGGCATGCCGATCCTCAACGTGGACTACGCCGACCAGGTTCTCGTGGTCAAGCGTGGTCGGGGGGCCGGCTTCTCCGGTGTGGAGAACAAGCTGTTCTTCCGCGACAATACCCGCATGGTCTTCGGCGACGCCCAGAAGGTCGTCTCCGAAATGGTCCAGACCGTCAAGGGTATGTAAGCCGGCTGCGGCCGGTCTGCTGGAGGCAACGGGTTTGCTGGATGAGTCCGAGCGGCTTTGGCGCTTCGCCGAGGATATCTACGCCAGGCCGGGCGTCGAAGCCGCCTGCCTCAAGCTTCAGGCCCGCTACGGGCTGTCCATTTCGCTCCTGCTGGCCGCCGTCTGGAGCGGTCTGCAGGGGCGGGGGCGGCTCGGGGTCTCCAGTGCCGAAGGTGCCATCCGCCGGGGCCAGGAGTGGGATCGAGAGGTCATCGACCCGCTCCGGGCCCTGCGGCGCCACCTCAAGCTGCATCCGCCCCGCGATCTGGCGGATGACAACCACGAGCTTCGCAAGCAGCTGATCGCCGCCGAGCTCCGCGCCGAGGCGATTGAGCAGAAGCTTTTCCTGCAAGACCTGCCCACGGACCTTCCCGCCGCCCCGGAGGGCGAGCGCTGGCGCGACGCCGCGTGGAATGCCGGCGTGGTCGTACGACGCAAGTGCCCGACCTGCGACCCGGAGGCGGTTTCGGCCATCGCGCGGATCCTCTGCGAGGCGTGCGAGGGGCTCGGGAACGAAACTGCGACGGAAGAGGTCCGACGGGTATGGCCCTGATCAACCTGCCGCGTGCCGCCCTGCTGGCGGTGGGCGGCGCCCTGTTGCTGGCCGGCTGTACGGCCCCGGATCACCTGCTCATCGAGAAGGCCGAGACGGAACGTTTCGAGCAGCGCTTCGACAGCGTCGACGAGCGTCTGGAGGCCCTGGCCGAGGCCCAGGAGCGATCCCGTGAGCTGGCGCGCGAGGCGCAGCTGGCGCGCATCGCCGGCGCCATGGAGGCGCAGACGGCGAACCGCTGGCTGGTGCCGCTGCGCCCCGTCGATCCGGGCGACCCCGAGTGCTCGGACGAGCCGGCCTGTCCCGACGATCAGTTGCGCCCGGGTCAGGAGCTCAGTGCCGACGGCATGCTCGTCTTTGGCGAGATCGAGGAGCTGCAACTGGATCCGCCGGGGCTGCTGTTCGATGCCCGGATCGATACCGGCGCCTCCACCTCCTCGGTGGACGCCCGCGAGATCGAGGAATTCGAGCGGGATGGCGAGCCGTGGGTCCGTTTCCAGATGCTCAACCCGGACGGCGATGGCCGGATCGCCATCGAGCGCCCCAAGGCGCGCAGCGCCACCATCGTTCAGGCCTCCGGGCGGGAGTCACGGCCGGTCGTGGAGTTGCACGTGACCATCGGCCGCTTCTCGGAGACGGCCGAGTTCACCCTGACCGACCGCAGCCACCTGACCTACCCGGTACTGATCGGCCGCGATGTGCTGCGCGATGTGGCGGTGGTCGACGTCGGCCTGAAGCGTGCCACCGAACCCGTGACCCCGGATGACGAGGATCTCGACGCCATCGATGCCGATGACCATGTCGAGGAAATTATCGAGGAAGACGACGAGGATCCGGGGGAGGACGGGGACGATGACGACAAGGACGATCAAGACAACGACACGGATGGCGACGAGCAGGAGGCGGACGACGATGACGGGGACGAGTAGACGGGCCGGGCGGCCCGCCACTGCGTGAGGGGGCCGGGGGAGCGACCATGACGGCCCGGAGGCTCTTCTTCGCGCTGGTGGCGCTGCTGATCGTTGTCGGGACCGCTACCGCGGCGTGGCGCTACATCGACACCGGCGTGCCGTTCCTGCCCGGTGCCCAGAAGCCGGTCTGGCTGGTCGAGGCGCGGATCGACTTCGAGGCCCAGGGCGACTCCGTGCTGGTCAGTTTCAACGTCCCCGACCGTCCACCGGGGTTCGAACTCTCGCTCGAGCACACCGCCTCCCCCGGTTACGGCTTCTCCACCGTCGAACAGGACGGCGTGGTCCGCGGCGAGTGGACCATCGCCGAGGCCGAGGGCGATCAGACCCTCTACTACAAGGTCCACGCCACCCCGGATGGCTCAGACCACCGCGACCGGACGGTGGACCAGGCACCGGGTGAACCGGCCTCGCCGACCTGGTCCGGTGCGGAGGAGACCGCCGCCGAGCAGATCCTTGAGCGTGCCCAGGAGACCTCCGCCAGTCCGCAGAGTCTGGCGCGCCAGCTGATCTACGCCTTCGGGACCGGCCGGGACGGTGCCGCTGACCTGCTCCTCGACAACTACGATCGCGCCGTGGTCATCGAGCGGCTGCTCCACCACGCCGGCGTCCCGGCGCGCACCTCGCTGGCCCTGGAGTTGGAGGACGGGCGGCGCAACCAGACGCCGGTGCAGATGGTGGAGATCTTCGTCGACGACCACTGGCTACCCTTCAACCCGGTGACCGGGCAGCAGGGCATCGACGACGATGTGCTGCTCTGGCACCGGGGCGGGGCCTCGCTCATCGATCTCTTCGGCGGGCAGAACGCGCGCGTGGCCTTCTCCATGAACCGCCAGAACGTGCCGGCCGAGCAGCTGGCGCGGATGGAGGAGGGGGGTGGCGTGATGAGCGTGCTCAGCGTGCATCAGCTGCCCATCGAGCAGCAGACCGCCTTCAAGCTGCTCCTGCTGCTCCCGCTGGGCGCGCTGGTGACCGTCTTCCTGCGCATCATCGTCGGCATCCGCACCTCGGGGACGTTCATGCCGGTGCTCATCGCCCTGGCCTTCCTGCAGACAGAGCTGGTCGCCGGGCTGATCAGCTTCGTGGGCATCGTCGCCCTGGGCCTGCTGCTGCGCGGCTACCTATCGCGGCTCAACCTGCTGTTGGTGGCCCGGATCGCCACCGTGATCGTGATCGTGGTCTTCATGATTGGCCTGATGAGCCTGCTCGGCTATCAGCTCGGCTTCGCCACCGGCATGACCCTGGCCTTTTTCCCGATCATCATCATCGCCTGGACCATCGAGCGCATGTCCATCCTCTGGGAGGAGGAGGGGGCCCGCGAGGTCCTCACCCAGGGCACCGGCAGTCTGGTCGTGGCGCTGGCCGCGTACCTGCTCATGAGCCGCCCGCTGGCCGAGCACCTGACCTTCAACTTCCCCGAACTGAATCTGGTGGTGGTCGCGCTGATCATGCTCATGGGGCAGTACACCGGCTACCGGCTGGTCGAGCTCAAGCGCTTCAGCGCCTTCCGGGAGGCCTCGGGATGATCCTCCGCCACTGGCGCACGGCCCGGCGCCTGCGGCAGGCGGGGATCCTCGGGATGAACCGGCGCAATGTCCACTACATCGGCCAATACAACGACCGGCGGCTGTACCCGCTGGTCGACGACAAGCTGCGCACCAAGCTGCTGGCCGAGGAGCATGGGGTCGGCACCCCGTCGCTGCGCTTCACCATCCGTCACCAGCACGAGGTCCGCGATCTGGCCGGGCGCCTGCAGGGGGTAGACGAGTTCGTCATCAAGCCGGCCAAGGGGGCGGGCGGCAAGGGGATCCTGGTGGTGACCGGGCGCCGCGGCGACCGCTTCCTGACCGGCGGCGAGCGCGAGCTCTCGCTCGAGGATCTGCAGCGCCACGTCTCCAACACGCTGGCCGGGCTGCACTCGCTGGCTGGCATGCCGGATACCGCGGTGTTCGAGGATCGCATCCGCCTCGATCCCCGGTTCGAGGCCCTCTCCTACGAGGGTATCCCGGATATCCGCGTCCTGGTCTTCCTCGGCTATCCGGTGATGGCCATGCTGCGCCTGTCCACCAAGGACTCCCAGGGCAAGGCCAACCTCCACCAGGGGGCGGTGGGCGTTGGCCTGGACATCGCTACCGGCCGGTGTGCCCACGCGGTGCAGTACGACCAGCGCGTCTACCAGCACCCGGACACCGGGGTGACGCTCGACGACATCGACATCCCCGATTGGCGCTCGCTGCTGGAGCTTGCCGCGCGGTGCCAAGAGATGAGCGGCCTCGGTTACCTGGGGGCTGATCTGGTTCTGGACCGGGATCGGGGCCCGCAGCTGCTGGAACTCAACGCCCGCCCCGGCCTGTCGGTGCAGATCGCCAACGGCTGCGGGTTGCTGCCGCGCCTGGGGGCCATTGAGGCCCTGGAAAGCCGGCACGCCACCGCGGAGGCGCGCGTCGGCTGGGCCATGGAGCAGTTCGCCGTCGGCACCTGAGGCGACGCCCTCTGGCCCCGAAGGCCGAAGCGCCAGTACGATGCGCCTCGTGTTCATTGGGGGTGAGTGACCATGGCTGTTGCCGAGATCCTGATCGCCATCCTGGTGCTCTGCCTGCTGGTACTGGCCAGCTCGGTCCTGCGCGCCTACACGCTTTGGGCGCGGCGGCTGTTCCTGCCGGCGTCGATCATCGCCGGTGCCGTGGCGCTGCTGCTCGGCCCGGAGGTGCTGGGCCGGTTCATCGGCAGCCCCTTCGAGGACGGCGCGGGGCTGTTCCCGGACTACGTCTACGACACCTGGTCGGCCATCCCCGGATTGTTGATCAGCGTCGTCTTCGCCGCCCTCTTTCTCGGCAAGCCGCTACCGGGGCTGCGCGAGATCTGGCTGCGCGCCGGCCCCCAGGTCGTGGTCGGGCAGACCATGGCGTGGGGGCAGTACGTGGTGGGCATCCTGCTGGCTTTGCTGGTGCTGACGCCGGTCTTCGGCCTGAGT
The DNA here is from genome assembly GCF_022228075.1 of Halorhodospira sp. 9628. Classification (NCBI taxonomy): domain Bacteria; kingdom Pseudomonadati; phylum Pseudomonadota; class Gammaproteobacteria; order Chromatiales; family Ectothiorhodospiraceae; genus Halorhodospira; species Halorhodospira sp. 9628. The sequence goes on along the minus strand of NZ_JAJNRF010000005.1, from coordinate 19,014 downwards.
CCGATGGCCGGGGCGCTGATCGAGATCGGCTTCGAGGGCGGCCACGGCACGGCCGCCGGCATGGCCGGTACCTTCGAGGATCTCGGCTTCCCCGCCGGGGCCGATCTGGCCCTAGGGCTGGCCACCGTAGGCCTGGTCGGCGGCGTCGTGGTCGGCACCATCCTGATCAACCTGGCGGTGCGTCGGGGGATCATCGATCACCCGGAGAATGCCCAGGGGCCCGGTAGCGCCCAGGAGCGCTTCAGCGACCGTGAACTCCACCTCCTGCGCCGCGACCGCCAGCAGGAGAGCCAGACCACTGATCCGCTCACCGTCCACCTGGGCCTGGTCGCCCTGGCCGTGGTGCTGGGCTGGGGGATGCTCTCGGCGCTGCAGTGGCTCGAGGCGGTCACCTGGGCGCGTGACGGCGGGGTGGAGATCCTACAGCACGTGCCGTTGTTCCCGATGGCCATGCTCGGCGGCGTGCTGCTGCAGGTGTTCATCATCCGCTCCGGCTATGCCGAATATGTGTCGGAGCGGACCATGTCGCGGATCTCCGGCACGGCGCTGGACTTCACCATTGTCGCCGCCCTGGCCACCCTGTCGCTGACCGCCCTCGGCGAGCATCTGGTGCCCTTCCTGCTGTTGGCCGCAACGGGCATCGCCTGGTCGTTGTTCGTGCTGGTGGTGATCGCTCCACGCGTCATCCCCTTCGACTGGTTCGAGCGTGGTGTGGGTGACTTCGGTCAGTCCATGGGCGTGACGGTTACCGGCGTGCTGCTCATGCGCATGGCCGACCCCAACAACCGTTCCGGCGCCCTGGAGAGCTTCGGCTACAAGCAGCTGCTCTTCGAGCCCATCGTCGGCGGGGGGCTGTTCACCGCGGCGTCGGTGCCGCTGATCTACCAGTTCGGGCCGGTCCCGGTGCTGATCCTCGCGGCCGTGATCACCACCGCGTGGCTGGCCCTGGGCTTCCTGTACTTCGGGCGCATGGTGCCGGACGGCGGGCGCGGCCGGCTGCGGCCGGCGGCGCGGGGCTGATCCCATGGACCGGGCGCCGCGGTGCGTCTCAGCGGGCCATCAGGCGCTGGTAGGCGTCGTTGATCCGCTGCAGGGTCGCGGTATCGCCGCCCCGGTCCGGATGGTGACGCATGGCCAGGCGCCGGTAGCGGCGCCGGATCTCCGCCGGCGGGGCTCCCGGGGCGAGGCCCAGCTCGGCGAGGTCCGCCGCCCGGTCGCCCGCGCCCAGGGCCCGGCACAGGCCGTCGGCGATCAGCCGCTCCACCGCGGCGTTGTCCATGCCCTCCAGGTTGCCCGGGTCGAGGTAGAAGGCGGCCAACGGGTCGGCGCCGATCAGTGCGCGCTCGGCCGCAGCGCGCCCGGGCAGCCGGTGCAGCCGGATGCACAGGCAGTGGATCTCCAACCCCAGGCCGGCCTCGGCCAGTGCCGGGCGCAATCGGTAGAGGGCGTGGAAGAGCAGGAAGTGGGCGCGGTAGAGCGCCGCCGGCTCGCTGCGCCCCTCGCGCGTGAACAGCGGATGCCCGTCGGCGGCGAGCCGGTCCATCAGGGTCATCTCGGTCACGCCCTCGGGATGGGCGTGGAGGATGGGCTCGATGGCGGCCTGCAGCTCGGCGATGGCGGTCTCCGGCTCCATGGCTGACGACTCTAGCGCGCGCCCGGACGCCGGTCACCCCTGTGCAGCGGGGTTGCCGCCGGTTCTGCGGGTGGCGGTGCCCCGCCCGCTGCAGGAGGCGCTGGATTACCGCCCGCCGTCCGGCGCCTGGCCTGATGACCCCGTCGGCTGTCGGGTCGAGGTGCCGCTCGGCCGCAGTCGCGCCGTGGGCATCGTCGTGGAGGTGTGCCGGGGCTCCGAGGTGCCGGCAGCGAGGCTGCGCGCCGCCACCGCCTGGGTGGATGAGAGGCCGCTGCTCGACGCCGAACTGCTGGAGACGCTCACCTGGGCGGCGCGCTACTACCGCTACCCGCTGGGCACAGCCCTGGCCACCGGGCTGCCGGGCCCGCTGCGCCAGGGCCGCCCGGCACGGCGGGCGGTGGCCTGGTGGCGCCTGGACGAGCGGCTGCGTGAGGATGATGCCCCGGTGCGCCGGGCCCCGCGCCAGGCGGAGCTGCGTCGCCGCCTGGTGGAGGCCGGCGGTGCCGCGCCCTGTGCCACGCTGGTGGCGGAGCAGCCTGCCTGGCAGCGGGCCGGGCGCCTCATGGAGCGGGCCGGCCTGCTCCATCGCGAGTACCACCCGGCCGAGCGCGGGGCCGAGACGGTGCCGGCGCCCCGCCCGGGGCCAGAGCTTGACGCCGATCAGCAGCGCGCCCTGGCCGCGATCCTGGATACCGAGGGGTACGCCGCCTTCCTGCTCGAGGGGGTGACCGGCAGCGGTAAGACCGAGGTCTATCTGCAGGCCGCAGCCCGGGCGCTGGCCTCGGGGCGGCAGGTGCTGATCCTGGTCCCCGAGATCGGACTCGCCCCGCAGTTCCTTGAGCGCCTGCGCGAGCGCCTGCGCGGCTCGGTGGTGGTGCTCCACTCCGGGCTGTCCGGCGCCGACCGCGCCGAGGCCTGGCTGGCCGCCCGGGACGGCGACGCGGCGGTGATCCTCGGCACCCGCTCGGCCATCTTCACGCCGCTCCCGCGTCCGGGGCTGATCGTCGTCGACGAGGAGCACGACCCCTCGTTGGCACAGCAGGAGGGGTTCCGCTACTCGGCGCGGGACCTGGCGGTTCTGCGGGCCCGCACCCTGGATGTGCCGGTCGTGCTCGGCTCGGCTACGCCCTCGTTGGAGTCTCTGCACAATGCGCGGGCCGGTCGCTACACCCACCTGCGCCTGCCGCATCGGGCGGGCGAGGCCCGTGCCCCGAGTGTGCAGCTGGTCGATATCCGCAGCCGCCGTCTGGTTGGAGGGATTTCCGCACCGCTGCAGGAGGCGTTGCGCCGGCACCTGGACGCTGGCTCGCAGGCGCTGCTGTTCCTCAACCGGCGCGGCTACGCCCCGGTGCTTACCTGCCACGCCTGCGGCTGGGTGGCCGAATGCCACCGCTGTGATGCGCGGCTGACCTACCACCGCAGCCGCGGCCAGCTGCGCTGCCACCACTGCGGATACAGCGCGCGCCTGCCGGCGGCCTGCCCGGATTGCGGTGCGGCGGATCTGCGCCCGCTGGGGCCCGGAACCGAGCGCCTTGAGGAGGCGCTCACGGAACTCTTCCCCGGCGTGGGGCAGCTGCGCATCGACCGCGACACCACCCGGCGCCGCGGCGAGCTCGAGGCCCATCTTGCGGCCGCTCACCGGGGCGACGCCCAGTTGCTGATCGGTACGCAGATGCTGGCCAAGGGGCACCACCTGCCGGCGGTGACCCTGGTGGCGGTGATCGATGTGGATCAGGGGCTGTTCGGCGCAGACTTCCGGGCCACCGAGCGGTTGGCGCAGCTTGTGGTGCAGGTGGCCGGCCGCGCCGGGCGCGGCGATCAGCCCGGCGAGGTGCTGCTGCAGACCCGCCATCCGGAGCATCCGCTGCTGCGGGTTCTGCTCGAGCGGGGCTATCCCGCCTTCGCCGAGGCCCACCTGGCCGAGCGCCACGCCGCCGGCCTGCCGCCTTACGCCGCGCTGGCTCTTTTGCGTGCCGAGTCGGTGAATGCCGACGCGCCGTACCTTTTCCTTGAGTCGGCGGCCCAGTATGGTCGAAGCCGGGTCGGCGCGGACGGCGGGGTGGAGCTGCTCGGCCCGGTGCCGGCGCCCATGGAGCGGCGCGAGGGTCGGCACCGGGCGCAGTTGATGATCCGCGCCGAGCGGCGGGTCGATCTGCAGCGTTTTCTGGTGAGTTGGAGCGGCGGGCTCGGCAGCCTGGAAGGGGCCCGCCAGGTCCGCTGGTCGCTGGATGTGGACCCGGTAGAGATGGTCTGAGTCCCGGTGTAGAGGACAGGGAGGGGTGACTCGTGTTCGTGATCAGCAAGCTCGCCGGGGCGGTCCTGATGCCCCTGAGCCTCCTGGTGCTGGCCGGCATCGTCGGCCTGGTCCTGCTCTTCACCCGCTACGGGCGCTGGGGTCGGGGGGTGCTGATCGTCACCGTGGCGGCGCTCTATCTAGCCAGCTGGGAACCGACCGCCAGCCGTTTGCTCGCCCCGCTGGAGCAGCGCTACCCGGCGCTGCTTGATCCGGCCGGGATCGCCGAGGGCGAGGAGGCGCCGGTGACCGACATCGTCGTCCTCGGCCACGGCCACCGGCTCGATCCGCAGCTGCCGGTCACCGCGCAGGCCAACGCCGACGGCGTTACCCGGGTCCTCGAAGGAGTGCGCCTCCAGCGCCACTTTCCGCAGAGCACCCTCTGGCTGACCGGCGGTGCGGTGCGCGGCGATACCCCCAACTCGGCGGTGCTCCACCGTCTGATGGGCGAGGTTGGCCTCGACGCCGGCGCTGTCGAGCGCCTGGCCGAGCCCCGCAATACCGCCGAAGAGGCCCGGGCGATGGCCGAGCGGCTCGGCGATGAGGCCGGGTCGATCATCCTGGTCACCGAGGCCTCGCACATGCCGCGGGCCATGGGCCTGTTCCGGGGGCAGGGGCTCAAGCCGATCCCCGCCCCGACGCGCCACCGTGTGCGCGAACGAGAGCCCGGCGCGGAGGCCCATCCGGGCCACGGGTTGCGTCCCTCGGTACACGCGCTGCACATGACCGAGCGCGCCTTCCACGAGTACCTGGGGATCGCCTGGGGGCGGATCCGCGGGGAGATCCGCGCCGCGGAACGCTGACGCGGCTCCGGACGGCTCAGGCGCGCTCGACCTGGTGCTGGGAGACGGTCAGCGTGGTGTGCTGCCCGGCCACGTCGAGCAGGATCATGACCCGCTCCTCGCTGCGCGAGGCACGGAAGATCCCCTCGTAGGACTGGAATGGGCCGTCGAGCACGCGCACCCGCTCGCCGGGCTGCAGGGGGTCGGGGGCCAGGTCGCAGTGGCCGTCCTCGATGCGCTGCCGGATGGTTTCCACCAGCCCGTCCGGCACGCGGGCCGGCCAGGTGCCGAAGCGCACCAGCCCGTTCACGCCGGTGGTCGAGCGGATCGGGCTCCAGTCCTCGACCCCTGCGGCCAGACGGATGAACAGGTAGCGCGGGAACATCGGCTCGACGACGGTCTGATACCGCCGCTGGCGGCGACGCCGGAACCGCGCCATGGGCAGGAAGCAGCGATAGCCCTGGTGATCCAGGTTCCACCAGGCCCGCTCCTCCTGCCTAGGCTTGCTGTAGACGAGATACCAGGCGTCCGAACGCCCGAAGTCCTCGACGAGATCTTCCGCCTGCATGGTGTGCACTCCGCCCTGATCCGCGCCGACCGGCCGCCGGGCCGTAGGGGTTATTTCCACTCCCGCTGACCGCCGATCTCGACGGCGAGCCGGTCGTCATCCTTGAGGACGTAAGTGGCACCGCAATAGGGGCAGATCATGCTGCCGGTCTCGTGGACGGGCAGGTAGACCCGCGGATGGGAGTTCCACAGGTACATGCCGGGCAGCGGGCAGCAGACCGGCAGGTCCCGGGCGGTGACCTCATAGCGGTTCGCCGCGTTCGGCTGTACCAGGTCTGTGCGATCGTGGGTCTGGGGATCCGGCACCATGCTCTCCCGCTTGGCTGCTGATCGTGATGCCGATTGTAACCGAGGCAGGCACCACGTAGGCTATTGCCTACAGTCCACCCGGGTCTGCCTCGTGAGTCAAGAGACACCGCCCCCGAATCGCATCCAGCTGCTCCGTACCCAGCTCTGGGCGTGGGCCGGCGAAACCGGCTACCGCGAGGCGGTGCGCATCGGCGCGCCGCGCTCCCGCGAGGCGGTGCCGGTGGTGGACCTGGTCCACGAGGAGCCGCCGGTGGCCCTGGCCACCCTGCTTGGCCTGCTCGAGCAGGACCGCTTCGAGGCCCCGGTGCTGCTCATCGAGCGGGGCCTGGACCGGGCCGGCACGCCGTTCCTCCACCACGAGAACGCCACCGCGGCCCTAGGGGCGGCGTGCGCGGCCCTGCACGCGCGCAGGATCGCTGGCGCGGGAACGGGCCCCGAGCTGCTCGGTGATCTGCTCGGCGTCTGGCTGATCGGCGCTGTGGCCGACTTCCCCGAGGCCCACGAAGCCTATCTGCGCGACCTGGCCCGGGGCATGGGTCCGGCGATGGTCCCCCAGGGGTGGGCGGGCACGCTCCTCCACGCCAGCCCCGCCGCCAGCGACGCGCGCGAGAGCCTGGTGGTGAACCTGATCCACGAGGCCGTGGTCGAGCGCGCCCCCGGTGCCACGCTGCGCACGGTCGGGCACGCCCTGTCGGTGCTCGACGCAGCCGGCGAGGCGGATCACGCCGTGGCCTGGCGCCGGGCGCTGGCCTTCGTGATCGGCGCCGAGCTCCACCACCACCCGGCCGGCCGCTTGTACTCGGAGTACCACGCCCACCTTGAGGCACCGGCCAGCCGCCACCGCCGCGCCGTGCTGTTCATCCAGCAGGAGGCCATCCCGGCCTACCACTCGGTCGGCGATTGATCCCGCACTCGGCGGACGGTCAACGCCCTTCCTCGTCGTGACGGTTCTCCAGGTCCCGCAGCTGCACGTGCAGGGCCCCCACCGAGATCTGCAGCTCGCGCAGGGACAGCCCCAGCGAGGCGAGCATCAGGATCAGACTGATGGTGAAGAGCACCTTGCCTAGCAGCATCGATCCGGCGAACAGGACCAGCATGCACAGGACGCAGAAGAACAGGCTGGCCACTCCGGCGACCTGCATGTTGCGGATGAGCAGCACGCGCTTGCGCAGGTTCTCGATCTGGGTGCGCAGGCAAACGTCGTGGGTGGAGCGGTACTTGGATTCCAGGTCGCGGATCAGCGAGGCCAGCCCCATGAAGCGGTTGGTGTAGGCGAGCAGGAGCAGCGAGATGGCGGGGAAGAGCAGTGCCGGCGTGGACAGGGTCAGTTCGGCGGTTGGCTCGGGTGCCTGGAACATCCGCGGGCCCTCCGGTCAGGGTGGCTGAGACCCCATGATACGGACACGCGCCACGGCTGCCACCTCGTCGCGCCGGCTTCTGTCGGCTCCGGCGCCGCGGCTATAATCCCCGACCCGTTCTTCGACAGGATGCCCGCTCGCCCATGAATCTCCCGCTGCCCGGCTTCCGCGATGTCCGGGTCGTCGTCGCCGGCGACCTGATGCTCGACCGCTACTGGCACGGGGCCACCCAGCGCATCTCGCCGGAAGCGCCGGTGCCCGTGGTGCGGGTCGATGACGCCGAGGAGCGCCCGGGCGGTGCGGCCAACGTGGCGCTCAACGTGGCCGCCCTCGGCGGCGCGGCGCAAGTGATCGGCCCCACCGGCAGCGACGAGGCCGCCGACCGGTTGGCGCAGTTGCTCGAGGCCGCCGGCGTCGGCCAGCGCTTCCACCGCATTCCCGGCGCCGACACCATCACCAAGTTGCGCGTGATCAGCCGCCATCAGCAGCTGATCCGTCTCGACTTCGAGCGCGGTTTCCCCGGCTTTGACCGCGCCGCCATGCTGGCGCTGCTTGAGCCGGTGCTGACCGACACCGCGGTGGTGGTGCTCTCGGATTACGCCAAGGGGGCCCTGCCCGATCCGGCCGGGTTGATCGACGCCGCCCGCCGCGCTGGGCGGCCGGTGCTGGTCGATCCCAAGGGGGCGGATTACCGTCGTTACCGCGGCGCCACTCTGCTCACGCCCAACCTGGCGGAATTCGAGGCGGTGGTTGGGCCCTGCGCGGACGGCGACGAGATCGCCCGGCGCGCGGCGATGGTGGCGGCAGAGCTGGAGCTCGAGGCGCTGTTGGTCACCCGGGGCGAGGCGGGGATGACCCTGGCTCCGCGGGAGGGCGCTCCGGTGCACCTGCCGACCCGGGCGCGGGAGGTCTTCGATGTCACCGGCGCCGGCGATACCGTGATCGCGACCCTGGCCGCCGCGCTGGGTGCCGGGGTGGACCTCGCCGATGCCGCCGCCCTGGCCAACCTGGCCGCCGGCGTGGTGGTGGGCAAGCTGGGCACGGCCACGGTCACTCCGGCGGAGCTGGAGGCCGCGATGGGCGGCGCGGGCGGCCAAGCAGCGGGCGCCGGTGTGGTCGACGAGCCAGGTCTGCTCGCCGCCATCCGGCAGGCCCGGGCGGCTGGAGAGCGCATTGTGATGACCAACGGCTGCTTCGATCTGCTGCACGCCGGCCACGTCGACTACCTGCAGCGGGCCCGCCGGCGGGGCGAGCGGCTGGTGGTGGCCGTCAACGACGACGCGTCGGTGGCGCGGCTCAAGGGGGCGGAGCGGCCGGTCACTCCGCTGGAGCAGCGCATGGCGGTGCTCGCCGGCCTGGATGCGGTGGACTGGGTGGTGCCGTTCAGCGAGGACACCCCGGCGCGGCTGATCGAGGTCGTGCTGCCGGATCTGCTGGTCAAGGGCGGGGACTACCGGCCTGAGCAGATCGCCGGCCACGACGCCGTGGTCGCCGCCGGCGGTGCCGTGGAGGTCTTGCCCCTGCTCGCCGGCGCGTCGACCACGGAGCTGATCGCTCGCATCCGCGGCCGCGGCTAGCTGTCCGCCGCGCTGCCCCGGCGTGGTACGCCGTGGTCGGCCAGGGCCGCATCCAGCCGTTCGACCACGTCGGCCACGCTGATCCAGTCCATGGCCTCGGGGTTGCGCACCCGGCGCCCCCAGCGGACCGATTCCACCGGCCGGCCGAGTTCGGCCTTGAGCGCCTCCGGGTAGCGGTTGGCGACGTATTCGAGGTTCAGGTAGGGGCCGGTACGCTGCGGGTTCGAGGTCGCGTAGAGCCCCACCACCGGCACCCCGCTGGCGTTGGCCAGGTGGAGCGGGCCGGAGTCCGGGCCGACGAACACAGTGGCCTGCTGCAGGACGGCCAGCAGCCCCTTCAGCGATGTCCGGCCGACCAGGTCGGCCACCGGCGCGCTGGTGGCGGCGGCGATGGCATCGGCGTACTCCCGCTCCAGCGCGGTGGGGCCGCCGGTCAGCGCCAGCGCCAGGCCGTACTCCTGGTAGGCGTACTCGGCCACGGCCGCATATTGGGTGGCCGACCAGTTGCGGAAGTTGCGCGCACGGATCGAGCTGCACGGGCTGATCGCCAGGAAGGGGCGGGCGGGCAGCCGGCCGGCCACCTCCGCCTCGGCCTCGGCGGGTACCGGCAGATCCCAGCGCAGGGTGCGTGCATCCAGCCCGGCTGCCTGCAGGAACTGGAAGAAGCCGTCCAGGACGTGGACCCGCGCCGGCCCCGGGATGGGGCGGTGGGTGAACCACCGCTGGCCATTACGGGCGCGCGGCCGATCGAAACCGATTCGGGTGTCGGCCCGGATCGCCGTCGAGAGCAGGTTGGCCCGCCACGACGCCTGCATGTGTAACAGCACGTCGAAATGCCGGTCCGCCAGCTCCCCGCGCAGCTTGCGCACGGCGCCAAAGAGCCCGTCACCCTTGTCAACGACGATGAACTCCACCCCCGGCAGGTCGCCGACCAGGCGGTACTCCGTCTTGCCGACGACCCAGGTGATGGCGGTCTCCGGCCAGTGTTCGCGGAGCGTGTGCACCACCGGGGCCACATGGCTGCAGTCGCCGATGGCCGACAGGCGCAGCAGACAGATCGAGCGGGGGGGTGTGGATGGGTCTTGGGGCATCGCTGAGCTTACTCCTCGAGCGCGTTGTGCCAGCCCTGACGCAGGGCGGCCAGATGGCTTTCCGGCACCGGCGCCACGGCGGCGTCGTTGCGCGCGATCTTGGCCAGGCTGCGCTGCAGTCGGGCGAGGTTGCGCTCGGCCCAGCGGCCGGCGCGGGGGCGCAGTCGGGCCCGGTCCAGATCGATGACGTGGGTGGTGCCGTCGGTGGTGAGCAGGATGTTGTGGGCGTTGAGGTCGGCGTGATCCAGGCCGCGCCGGTGCAGTCGGCCGATGCAGGCGCCGATGGCGCACCAGCGCTCGGCCGGCAGTGGTCCGTGGCGCAGCGTCTCGGTGAGGGTGGCCGCCGGCAGCCGCTCGAGCAGGACCTCGGCGCGGTAGCACGGTCCGGCCATGCGCACACGGGCGGCCAGCGGGGCGGGCACGGGGAAGCCCTCGTCGTGGAGCCGGGCGAGCAGCCACCACTCGCGCCAGGGGCGCGATGCGTGGAGCCGGCCCCGGGCATAGCAGTCGCCGAGCAGCGGGCCGAGGAGCCCACCCCGGCGATAGGGCCGCAGCACGGCCGGGATCCCGCCGACCTCCAGGAAACAGGCGCTGCCGCGACCGCCGCCGGGGCGTCCGCTGAGCCGACCGGCGCGCGCCAGGGCCTCCGGTTCGAAGAGCGCGGCGTCCGGCGCCGGTAAGCGGTCAGCATCGTAGAGGATGTACTGGGGGCCTTGGCGCGTCTGTTGCGGGTCCATGGCCGCCTACTCTGCCATACCGAGGCCCACACCGGTGGTGGTAAAGTGCCGTCATGGCACACTGGAGAATACCGTCGCGGGTCTTTCTCGTTGGCCCCATGGGTGCCGGCAAGAGCACCGTGGGGCGCGAGCTGGCCACCCTGCTGGGTCTAGAGTTCATCGACAGCGATGCCGCCATCGAGGCGCGCACCGGGGTGAGCATCCCGTGGATCTTCGACCTCGAGGGCGAGGCCGGTTTCCGCGCGCGCGAGGCGACGGTGATCGACGAACTGACCCGCCGGGACGGAGTGGTCGTGGCCACCGGCGGCGGCGCGGTTACCACGCCGGCCAACCGCGACCTGCTCGGCGCGCGCGGCGTGGTGGTCTACCTGTACACCCCGGTCTCGGTGCAGCTGCAGCGCACCCGCCACGACACCAACCGGCCGCTGCTCCAGAGCGACGACCCCGAGGCGCGGCTGCAGGCCCTGCTCGCCGAGCGTGACCCCCTCTACCGGGAAGTGGCCGACGTGGTGGTGGAGACGACCGGTGGCAGGGCGCGGAGCGTGGCGCGGCGGATCATCGAGGCGTTGCAGGGGCAGGCCTCCTGAGCGTCGGCACCGACGAACGAGAGCAGACAGGCAGCAGGAGCGGTCATGCGGACACAATGGGTCGAGCTCGGGGAACGCAGCTACCCGATCTATATCGGTGACGGGGTCCTGGAGGAGGGGCTGCTCACCGGGCACCTGGAGGCGGATCGGGCGCTGCTGGTCAGCAACGAGACCGTAGCCCCGCTGTACGCCGGGCGCCTGGCCGCGCCGGGGGTCGAGGTGCAGTCGGTCACCCTGCGCGATGGTGAGCGCTACAAGACCCTGCAGACCTGTGAGCAGGTCTTCGACGCCCTGATCGAGGGCCGCTTCGACCGCTCGGCCACGGTGGTCGCCCTGGGCGGCGGGGTCATCGGCGATCTGGCCGGCTTCTGCGCCGCCACCTATCAGCGCGGCGTGGGCTACATCCAGGTGCCCACCACCCTGCTGGCTCAGGTCGACTCCTCGGTGGGAGGCAAGACCGGCGTCAACCACCCGCGCGGCAAGAACATGATTGGCGCCTTCCACCAGCCCCGCGCGGTGATCGCCGATACCGGCGTTCTCGCCACGCTCCCGGAGCGCGAGTACAACGCCGGTCTGGCCGAGGTGGTCAAGTACGGCCTGATCCGCGATCCCGCCTTCTTCGACTGGCTCGAGGGCAGTGTCGATGCCCTGCGCCGGCGCGATCCCGAGGCCCTGGCTCACGCCGTGGCCGAGTCCTGCCGCAATAAGGCTGAGGTGGTTGCTGCCGACGAGCGCGAGGCCGGTGAGCGCGCCCTGCTCAACCTGGGCCACACCTTCGGCCACGCCATCGAGACAGAGACCGACTACAGCACCTGGCTCCACGGCGAGGCCGTGGCGGTGGGGATGGTCATGGCGGCACGCATGTCGGTGCGCCTGGGCTGGCTGTCGCGCGACGGGCTGGAGCGCACCACCGCCCTGCTCGAGGCCTTTGGACTGCCCACGCAGCCGCCGGCGATCTCCGAGGAGCGCTTCCGCGAGCTGATGAGCGTGGACAAGAAGAATCGCGCTGGTCGGCTGCGCCTGGTGCTCCTGCGCGGCGTTGGCGACGCCGTGGTGACCAGCGAGTTCGCCGCCGAGGCGCTGACGGCCACACTGGCCGAGGCGGTCCGGGCGGGCTGAGCCCGCCGCAGCCTAGGTCAGCTCCTCGGGGCGGAACAGCCGGCGGTACTCCTCGATGGCGAACCGGTCGGTCATCCCGGCGATGTAGTCGGCCACGGCCCGTGCCCGCCCTGGCATGCCGTGGCGGGCCTCGCCGGCGTGGGCCGCATCGCGGGGCTGATCCGGCATCAGCTGCGGGTCGTCGAGGAAGACGTCGAACAGCCCCTGCACCACCACCTGGCTCTTGCGCACCATGCGCGCCACGCGGAAGTGGCGGTAGAGGCGGCGGAACAGGAAGTCCTTCAGGTCCTGGTGCCGCCGGGCCATGTCCGCGCTGAAGCCGATCAGCGGCCCCGGGTGCCGGCGTACCGCTTCGACGTCGGCGGGATCGGCGGCCTCGATGCGTGCCGCGGACTCGCGGATGAGATCCTCGACCTGGACGTTGATCATGCGCCGGACCACCTCGTAGATGGTGCGTCGCTCATCCAGATTGGGGTAGGCCGCCTCGACCTCAGCGAACAGCGGGCCGAGCAGGGTTGTCTCGCGGCACTCGGCGACGCTGATCAGCCCCGAGCGCAAGCCGTCGTCCACGTCGTGGCTGTTGTAGGCGACGCCGTCGCAGACGTTGACCAGCTGCGCCTCCAGCGTTGGCTGGCCGCCGTCGAGGAAGCGCTCGGCCACCGGGCCGAGCTGTCGGGCGCGCTCCACCGGGCAGCGCTTGAGCAGGCCCTCACGGGTCTCGAAGGTCAGGTTGAGCCCGTCGAACTTTGCATAGCGCTTCTCCAGGTCGTCGACCACGCGCAGGGACTGGATGTTGTGCTCGAAGCCGCCGAGCCCCTCCATGCGCTCGGCCAGGGCGTCCTGGCCGGCGTGGCCGAACGGGGTGTGACCCAGGTCGTGGGCGAGGGCGATGGCCTCGACCAGGTCGATGTTCAGGCCGAGGGCTTGGGCGCTGGTGCGGGCGATCTGGCCTACCTCCAGGGTGTGGGTCAGCCGGGTGCGGTAGAGATCGCCGACGTGGTTGACGAAGACCTGCGTCTTGTACTCCAGGCGCCGGAAAGCGCCGCAGTGGATGATGCGGTCGCGATCGCGCTGGAACTCGCTGCGGTGCCCGGGGTGGGGTTCCGCATACTGGCGACCGCGGCTGGCGCTCTCGGTGACGGCGCAGGGGCGTGGCGGGGTGGCGTGCAGGCTCACCGGTCGTCCTCGATTGCTCGGCTGGGGCGGTCAATGTGGGGGCGGGGGCCGGTTTCGTCAACGGCCGCCCCCGGTGGCGCCCCCTCCTCGACCAGGCGCGGCGTCACGAAGACCAGCAGCTCGTGGTGGCTCTGCTCCGATCGGCGCTGGCGGAACAGCCAGCCGACCAGTGGCAGGTCGCCGAGCCACGGCACCGCTTGACGCCGCTCGCGCTGCTCGTGCTCACGCACGCCGCCGAGGACGATGGTCTCGCCGGCCTGCACGCGCAGGCGGGTGGCGACGGCCTGGGTGTCGATGCTCGGCACGCCCTCGTAGATCTGCCCGACGGCGTCCTTGGTCACGCGCAGGGCGAGGTTCACCGCATCCCCGTCGGTCACCTGCGGAGTGGCGGTCAGCGACAGGGAGGCGTCCTCGAAAGCGACCGCGGTGGCGCCGGATTCGGCCGTCTCCTGGTAGGGGATCTGGACGCCCTGCTCGATGCGCGCCGTCTGCCTTTCGGTGGTCAGGACCCGCGGGCTCGAGACCACGCGCCCGTGGCCCTCGGCCTCCATCGCCGAGAGTTCAAGCTGCAGCAGGCGCTCGCCCACCTCGCCTACGGAGACGCTCAGGCGCGCGCCTTCGCCCACCGGCGGCAGGTCGGCGAGTAGCCCGTCGCCCAGGGCGGCTCCCTCACTGCCGGGTAGGGTGTCGAAGGCGAAGTGGCCGTCGCCGCGTTGGCTCGAAAGGCCCAGGCGGCTGCCGAGTTCCCGCGCGTACTCGCCCGAGGCAAGGACGATGCGCGCCTCGATCATCACCTGGCGGTTGGCCCGGTCCAGTTTGTCGATGAGCCGCTCGGCCTCGTCGAGGTGCTCCGGGGTATCGTGCAGGATCAGTGTGTTGGTGCGCTCGTCGACGCTGGCATGGCCGGACTGGGAGAGCACACCGGTCTCCTCGCGCAACAGCTCGGCCAGCTTTCCGGCGTCGGCGTGAACCAGGGGCAGAGTGCGCAGGGAGGCCTCGGCGCCGGTGTCGCCGTCCCCGTCGAGCGGGCCGTGGAACGGGTCGGGCGGCCCGGCGTGCGTGCCGGTGGGGGCAGCCAGCAGCACGGCCGTGACCGCGGGGAGCAGTCGGCGTCTCATGGCTCGTCCTTCGGCGGGTGCAGGACCAGGGTCACCTCGGCCTCGAGCCGTGGTGGTTCGGCGGCGCGCAGACGCAGGTGATCGAGGCCGCGCTGCCGCGGGGCCGCGGCCTCGTCGGCGAGCCAGTCGCGGAGCGCCGCGTAATCGCCGGAGATACGCAGCTGCGCGACGACCCGACCGTCACCGCCCGCTGGGTCCCGTCGCAGGTCCTCGAGGATCAGATCCCGTGCCTCCAGGCTCCGGCTCAGTGCGCCGAGTTGCTCGCGCAGGGGTGTCCCGGGCGCCGCGTCGGGGGCCGGGTCCGGAGGCCGCGGCTCGGCGCGCAGGGAGAGCGAGCGCCGGCCGTTGTCGGTGCGGCGCATCTGCTCCAGCTCGATGTCCTCGAAGCCCGCCTCCTGCAGCGCCGCCAGGTAGCGTTCGGCGCACTCGGGGGCGGCGGCCAGGGCGTCGACGCGCAGCGTGTTGCCGAGCTCGACAGCCGTCAGGCGGGCGCGCTCGGGCAGTGCGCCGGCCAGCGTGTCGAGCCACCCGGGGGCCGCGCGCCGGCGTGCGTCTGCGGGGTCGGGGGGTGGATCGGGCGGGGCCGGATCCGCGGCAGGGCCCTCTCGTTCCTCCGGCGGCTGCGGATCCCGCCCGTGGTCGGCGGCGGGCGGCTCCACGTCGGTGTCGGCGTGGTCGCCGGCTCCGGGGACGAGCGTACTGCCCCAGTGGGCGTGGGCCGCCACCCCCGCCAGGCCGGCGGCCAGCGCAGCGCCGGCGGCGGTGCGCAGGGCGTGCCCGTTGTCGCGGGCGTTCGGGTCCCGCGCGTGGAGCAGGTTGTCCGGCCCCGGGCAGCGGGCCACCTCGGCCAGGGCCCGGGTCAGTCGGGCTGCCGGGGTGTCTGGCAACGGGGCCGGTGGCGTCCCGGTTGCCCGGGCCAGGGCATCGCGGCTGGTGAGCAGCGCCACCGGCCGCAGGCCAGACTCGTACAGCAGCGCGCGGGCGGCGTTCAGGTCGGTGTGTCGAGCGGCGAGCAGGCGCGGCCGCCGGCGCTCGTCGCCGAGGCAGTAACGCCAGGCGGAGGCCGGTGCAGGCAGGGCGCGGCGGACGTGCAGGCGCAGCACGGCGCGGTGCTCGGAGCGGCGCAGCCCGTCGGGCAGGCGGAGCCGATGGCGCTGCACGCGGCTCTCGGGCACGGCCATCGCGACCCGCGGCCGGCCAGCGTCGAGCCGGCGGCAGGCCGCGCGCAACGCCTCCCGTCGGCCCTCTGCGCCCGTGCCACGGACGGGTTCCGCGGTGTAGGCGTAGTGGCTACGGCGCCGCAGGCAGACGTGCACGGTTCGTCCGGCCACGGCGACGCCGAGCGTCGCGGTGCTGGGCAGGGGCATCCCGTCTCCTCCCTGAGACGCTGGTTCCCGAGCCGCCGCCACCGGTCCCTGGTGCGCGGCGAAGAGCGTCCCCCCACTATAAGGCGGGAACTCGCCCGTTCAAGAGGTGGTCAGTATACTGCCTACAGAGTTTGCCAAGGCGCCTGCGCCCCGTCCCCATGAAGCGATTCCTGCGTACCCTTCTCTACACCACCGTCGCCCTGGTCGGTGTCGGCGCTGTCCTGGCCGCGGCGGCCGTGGCCTACGCCGTGTTCGTGCTCGCCCCGCAGCTGCCGGATGCCGAGTCGCTGCGCGACGTGCGCTTCCAGCAGCCGCTGCGTGTCGTCAGCGTCGAGGGTGAGCTCATCGCCGAGTACGGCGAGCAGCGGCGCCAGCCGGAGGATATCGACGATCTCCCCACCGATCTGCTGCTGGCGTTCATCGCCGCCGAGGACGACCGCTTCTACGAACACCCCGGGGTGGATTACCAGGGCCTTGCGCGTGCGGTCGGCCACGTGGTCCGCGAGCGTTCCTTCGGGCCCGGTGGTTCCACCATCACCATGCAGCTCGCGCGGAACTTCTTCCTTTCGCGCGAGGTGACCATCCTGCGCAAGGTCAACGAGATCCTCCTGGCGCTGCAGATCGAGCGGACGCTGTCCAAGGAGGAGATCCTCGAGCTCTACCTCAACAAGATCTACCTGGGCCATCGCGCCTACGGCGTGGCGGCGGCCGCGCAGGTCTACTACGGCAAGGACCCCGACGAGCTCGATCTGGCCCAGATGGCGATGATCGCCGGCCTGCCGAAGGCGCCCTCGGTAGCCAACCCCATCCGCAATCCGCAGCGGGCGCTCCAGAGGCGTGCCTACGTTCTCGGCCGGATGCTCAACGAGGGCTTCATCAGCCCGGAGCGCTATCAGGAGGCCATGGCTGCGCCGATCACCGCCGATTTGCACGCCCCGCGCAGCCGCGTGGACGCTCGCTACGTCGGTGAGATGGTGCGCCGGACCATGACCGAGCGCTACGGGCCCGAGGAGGCCTACACCGGTGGCTACACGGTCTACACCACCATCGAGAAGGACCGTCAGGACGCCGCCAACCGGGCCCTGCGCAGCGGCCTCCGCGATTACGACCGGCGCCACGGCTACCGGGGGCCGGAGGGCAGCGTTGAAGCGGAGCTGGTTGGCGATCCGGCGGCCATGGAGGAGGCACTGACCGCCCACCCGCCCTTCGGAGGCCTGCAGGCGGCCGTGGTGCTCGCCGTGGAGCCCGAGGCGGCGTGGGTCTGGCCGCGTGGCGGGCGCGTGCTACAGGTCGACTTCGAGACCATGGAGTGGGCGCGCCCCTACCGGGATGCCAACCGGCGCGGTCCCGCCCCGGAGGAGGCGGGCGACGTGGTGGAGGTCGGCGATATCGTGCGTGTCGCGCCGCGGGGCGAGGGGCGCGGTGCCCTCAGCGCCGTCCCCGATGTCTCCGGCGCGCTGGTGGCCCAGGACCCGATGGATGGCCGGGTGCGGGCGCTTGCCGGCGGCTTCGACTTCCGGCTCAGTTCCTTCAACCGGGCGGTGCAGGCGCGGCGGCAGACCGGTTCGGTGTTCAAGCCGTTCATCTACTCGGCGGCCCTCGAGAACGGCTACACGCCGGCCACCCTGGTCAACGATGCGCCGGTGGTCTTCCGGGACGATGCCCTAGAGAGCTACTGGCGGCCGGGCAACTACTCGGGCCGTTTCTACGGCCCCACCCGGCTGCGCGAGGCGCTGGTCTTCTCCCGCAACCTGGTCTCGATCCGGGTGCTGCGCGACGTCGGCATCGACCCGACCATCGCTCACGCCGCCCGCATCGGCTTCCCGGCGGAGAGCCTGCCGCGGGATCTCTCCCTGGCCCTGGGCAGCAACAGCGCCACCCCGCTGCAGATCTCCAGTGCCTTTGCGGCCTTTGCCAACGGCGGGTACCGCGTCATCCCCAATGTCATCGAGCGCGTCGAGGACGGCGCCGGCGAGGTGGTCTTCCGGCCGGATTTCCCGGAGGCGTGCGAGCTGTGTCGCGACGACCTGCCCATGGCCTCGGTCCCGGGCGAACGCATCGGCCTGTTCGATTTGCCGCCGCAGGCCGAGCGTGTCCTGCCCGAAGACAACGCATGGCTGATCAGCGACATGCTCTCCGATGTGGTGGAGCGCGGTACCGGCCGAGGGGCCCGGCGGGTGCTCGACCGCGAGGATCTGGCCGGCAAGACCGGCACCACCAACGACCTGCGCGATGCCTGGTTCGTGGGCTACAACCAGGACCTAGTGGCCACGGCGTGGATCGGCTTCGACGACCAGCGCAGCCTGGGCCGGGGCGAGACCGGCGCCACGGCCGCGCTGCCGATCTGGGCGCGGTTCATGTCGGTAGCCCTCGACGGGGTCGAGGAGCGCTCCGTTCCGCGCCCGGACGGTCTGGTCACGGTGCGCATCGATCCGGAGTCCGGGCGCGCGACGAGCTCCGAGAACCCAGAGGCAATTTTCGAGACCTTCCGCGAGGAGACCGTTCCGGTCCGCGAGGACCGCGATCGCCGGCAACGCGACGGCGAGCATTCGGAGCGGCAGCTCTTCTAGGCGGATGGCACCAGCAGACGGCCGGAGCAGGGGGGAAGCCATGGGACGCAGAAGTGCCAACCACCAGCGCGATCAGCGCATGCGGCTGAGCCTGATACGCGAGGCAGCGCGGCTGATGGCCGAGGACGGCGTACGTGATTACTACGCCGCCAAGCGCAAAGCGGCGGAGCGCCTGGGCGCCAGCGACACCCGTAACCTCCCCGGTAATCAGGAGATCCAGGAGGCGCTGCTGGAGTACCACGCCGTCTTCGGTGGCGAGGAGCACGAGGCCGCGCTGCGCCATCTGCGCCGGCGTGCCCTGGAGGCGATGGATTTCTTCGCCGACTTCCGCCCGCGGCTGGTGGGGCCGGTGCTCGCCGGAACCGCCGACGCCGAGTCGCCGGTGCAGCTGCACGTCTTCGCCGATACCCCCGAGACGGTTCTGATGTTCCTGATGGACCGGCGCATCCCCTTCGAGTCCGATGAGCGGCGCCTGCGCTTCGGCCGCGACGGGTGGTCCATCCAGCCGATGTTCCGCTTCCTGGCCGGAGATACCGAGGTGGAGCTGACCGTTTTCTCGGAGGCCGGCCTGCGCGAGCCGCCCCGCAGCGAGGTCCACGGCGGGGCGATGGAGCGCGCCGGCGTTGCTGAGGTGACCGCGCTGCTCGAGGCGGTGGTGGGCGAGGAGTAAGGGGGCGGGGGGCCGCCCGGGGGGGCCCGGGGGGGGGGGGCGGGGGGGGGGGGGGGCCCC
>NZ_JAJNRF010000004.1:0-209852 GCF_022228075.1 Halorhodospira sp. 9628 | reverse complement strand
GCCTTCCCCCCACCCCCCCCCCCCCCCCCCCCCCCCCGGGGCCGCCCCCCCCCCCCCCCCCACGGCTGCACCTGGGCCATTACCACGGCGTGCTCAAGAACTGGGTGCGCCTGCAGAACGAGTACGAGTGTTTCTTCTTCGTGGCCGACTGGCACGCCCTGACCACCCACTACGAGAGCCCCTGGGTGGTCGGGGACAATGTCTGGGACATGGTGATCGATTGGCTGGCCTGCGGCGTCAACCCCAAGCTGGCGCGGCTGTTCATCCAGTCCCGGGTGCCCGAGCACGCTGAGCTCCACCTGCTGCTGTCGATGATGACCCCCCTCGGCTGGCTCGAGCGGGTGCCCACGTTCCGCGACCAGCAGGAGCAGCTGAGCGACCGGGACCTGTCCACCTACGGCTTCCTCGGGTATCCGCTGCTGCAGTCGGCGGACGTGCTCATCTACAAGGCCACCGAGGTGCCGGTAGGCGAGGACCAGGTGGCCCACCTGGAACTTACCCGCGAGGTGGCCCGCCGCTTCAACCACCTCTACGGCGTCGAGCCGGATTTCGAGCAGAAGGCCCAGGAGGCGGCGCGCAAGATGGGCAAGAAGAATGCGCGCCTCTACCACGACCTGCGCCGTCGCTATCAGCAGGAGGGTGACCGCGAGGCCCTGGAGGTGGCGCACGCCCTGCTGGAGGGGCAGCCGAACATCACCGTCGCCGACCGCGAGCGGCTCTTCGGCTATCTCGACGGCACCACCCGGGAACTGTTGCCCGAGCCCGAGGTGCTGTTGACGCCGACCGCGAAGATGCCCGGCCTCGATGGCCGCAAGATGTCCAAGTCCTACGACAACACCATCGGCCTGCGCGAGCCCACCGACGACGTCGTCCGCAAGCTGCGCACCATGCCGACGGACCCGGCGCGGGTGCGTCGTAACGACCCCGGCGATCCGCAGAAGTGCCCGGTGTGGGACTTCCATCAGGTCTACTCCGACGAGTCGACCCGCGCGTGGGTCCAAGAGGGGTGCACCACCGCCGGGATCGGTTGCCTGGAGTGCAAGCGCTGCATCATCGACGCCGTTGAGGCCGAGCTGTCGCCGATCCGCGAGCGGGCCCGACAGTACGAGGAAGATCCGGAGCATGTGCGCTCGATCATCGTTGACGGCTGTGAGCAGGCCCGCGAGGAGGCCCGCGAGACCCTTGGCGAGGTGCGCAGCGCCATGGGCCTGGAGTACCGGTGACGGAGACCGCCGCCGGGCAGGCGTCCGCTGACGAGCCGGCGGGCGGCGGTGAGCCGGTGGCCCGCGTCGGTGACGAGGCGCTGCGACGGCTGCCGGACGATCTCTACATCCCCCCGGACGCGCTCGAGGTCTTCCTCGAGGCGTTCGAGGGGCCGCTGGATCTGCTGCTCTACCTGATCCGGCGGCAGAATCTCGACATCCTCGACATCCCCATCGCCGAGATCACCCGGCAGTACATGGAGTACGTCGAGCTCATGCGCGAGATGCGTCTGGAGCTGGCCGCCGAGTACCTGGTGATGGCCGCCATGCTCGCCGAGATCAAGTCGCGCATGCTGCTGCCGCGGCCCGCGGCGGCCGACGACGAGGAGGACGAGGACCACGATCCGCGGGCCGAACTGATCCGCCGGCTGCAGGAGTACGAGCGTTTCAAGAAGGTGGCCGAGCAGATCGACGAACTCCCCCGCGTGGGGCGGGATATCTTCCCGGCCGCCGCCGACGCACCGGAGTGCCGGCCCCGGGCGCAGGCACCGGAAGTCAGCCTGCGCGAGCTGCTGCTGGCCCTTTCAGAGGTCATGCGCCGGGCGCAGCTGAATGAGAGCCACCACGTCGAGCGCGAGACGATCAGCATCCGCGAGCGGATGAGCGAGACCCTGAGCGGGCTCAGCGAGGAGCGTTACACGCCCTTCCAGGAGCTGTTCCGGGTGGAGGAGGGGCGGACCGGGGTCGTGGTGACCTTCCTGGCGCTGCTCGAGCTGGTGCGCGAGTCCATGGTGGAGCTGGTCCAGGCCGACGCCTTTGCCCCGATCTACATCCGCGCACGATGAATATGCCACCACTCAAGCACATCATCGAGGCGGCGCTGCTGGCCGCCGGCGAGGCGCTGACCTTCGAACGCATCCAGGGCCTGTTCGATGCCGACCGGGCGCCGAGCCGCGACGACATCCGCCGGGCCGTGGCCGAGCTGTCGGCGGACTACCAGGGGCGCGGGATCGAGATCCGCGAGGTGGCCGGCGGCTACCGCATCCAGGTCGGTGCCGACATGGCCCCGTGGGTCTCGCGGCTCTGGGAGGAGAAGCCGGCACGCTATTCGCGGGCCGTCCTCGAGACGCTGGCCCTGATTGCCTACCGGCAGCCGATCACCCGCGGGGAGATCGAGCAGGTGCGCGGGGTCAGCGTCAGTACTTCGATCATCCGCACGCTCGAGGAGCGTGGCTGGATCCGCGTGGTGGGCCGGCGCGACGTGCCGGGGCGCCCGGCGATGTACGCCACCACCCGCGGGTTTCTTGAGCACTTCAACCTGCGCGGGCTGGATCAGCTGCCGGATCTGGCCACGCTGCAGGATCCGGATCAGGCGCATCTGGAGCTGGATCTGCGCCTGCCCGACGAGGCCGAGGGCGATCCGGCAACCAGCGACGACGAACAGGGGGCGACCCGTGACGAGTGACGGTGGGAATCAGCCTGCGGGCGAGAAACTGCAGAAGGTGCTGGCGCGCGCCGGGCTGGGCTCGCGCCGCGAGATGGAGGCGGCCATCCAGGCCGGGCGCGTGCGCATCGAGGGACGCGTGGCGAAGCTGGGCGATCGCGCGCAGCCCCGTGACCACGTGGAGCTGGACGGGCAGACGGTGCAGCGGGTCCATCGCGAGCCGCCGCGGCGGGTGCTGCTCTATAACAAGCCCGAGGGCGAAGTGACCACCCGCTCCGACCCCGAGGGCCGATCAACAGTCTTCGAGCGGCTGCCGCGCACGCCCGGGCGGTGGATCGCCGTCGGGCGGCTGGATATCAACAGCCAGGGGCTGTTGCTGTTCACCAACGATGGCGAACTCGCCAACGCCCTGATGCATCCCTCCACGGGGGTTGAGCGGGAGTACGCCTGCCGGATCCACGGCGAGGTGACCGAGGAGATGGTCCACCGCTTGGTGGGTGGGGTCGAACTCGAGGACGGCCCCGCCCACTTCGAGGTGGTGGAGTCGGCCATGCCGGTGGACGAGCCGCAGGAGGGCGCTAACGCGTGGTTCCACGTTATCGTCACCGAGGGGCGCCGCCGCGAGGTCCGCCGGCTCTGGGAGTCCCAAGGGGTGACGGTCAGCCGTCTGATCCGCGTGCGCTACGGGCCCGTGGTGATGCCCCGGGATCTGCGCCGCGGCCAGCTGCGCGAGCTGGACGAGGCCGGCAAGCGCGAACTCTACGAGCACGTGGGCCTGACCCCGCCGGAGCCGGTCAGGCGGACGGCGCCCCAGCGCCGCCGGCGGCGTGGGCGCAAGCGGCGCTGAGCGGGCAGTCGGCACAGCGCGGCGTGGGGCGGCAGGTGTCCTTGCCCAGCGCCACGATCTGGGCATGCAGCTCGTTGAAGGCTGCGGTGTCCGGCCCCAGCGCCGCCTCGACACCCGCCCGTAGCCGTTCGTAGCCCTCGTCGCCCTGAATCCAGCCCAGGCGCTGGAGGATGCGCCGGGTGTAGGCGTCGATGACGAACACCGGGCGGTGGAAGGCGTAGAGCAGGATGTCGTCGGCGGTCTCGCGGCCGACGCCGTTGACCGCCAGCAGCTTCTCGCGCAGCGCCTCGGTGCGCCGTAGCTGCATGCCCTCCATGCAGCCCTCCTGCAGGTAGGCGATGCACAGGTTGCGCAGCCGGCGGGTCTTGACGTTGAAGTAGCCTGCCGGCCGGATCGCCTCGGCCACCTCGTCGCCCTCGGCCTCGATCAGGGCCACGGGATCGAGCAGCCCCGCGCCACGGAGCTGCTCCATGGCGCGCTCGACATTGCTCCAGGCGGTGTTCTGGGTCAGCACGGCCCCGACCAGTACCTCGAAGGCGGTTTCTGCCGGCCACCAGTGCTGTTCACCGTGGTGGGCGACCAGCTGCTCAAGCAGCCAGCGTAGCCGCTCACCGGTCAGGCCGGGGTGGGGGCGCGGCGAGGGCGCGCTCACGCCGGTGCCGGCTCGACGCTCAGCGCCTGACCGTGGTGGCTGCGCCCGTCGGGCCCGAGCAGGCGCAGGAAGGCGCCGGCCACCTGCTGCGGCTGGGTCAGGTCGAGGGGGTTCTCGAAGGGGAACTCCTTCTGCCTCAGCCCGGTGGCGACAATGCCCGGGTCGAGGGTGTTGACGCAGACGCTCGTCGTCTCGGCCAGCTCCGCGGCGAGCACCCGCATCAGGCCCTCGAGCCCGGCATTGGAGACGGCGTAGGCGCCTCCGTAGGCTTTGTGGCCATTCCGGCCGCTGGCATCGCTGGTGAACACGATGCTGCCCCGGTCGGACTCGCGCAGCAGCGGCAGGCACGCTTGAGTGAGCATGAAGGCGGCGTTGAGGTTGACCTGGAGGGTCTTGTACCACGTCTCCATGTCGTAGAGTTCGACGGGCGCCGGTTTGCCCATGGTGGCCGCGGCGTGGAGCAGGCCATCGAGGCGGCCGAGGCCCTCGCGGATACGCTGCGCGACCTCGGGGAAGTTGTCGAAGGTGGCGCCCTCGAGGTTCATGGGGTAGATCGCCGGTTCTGGGTGGTTGTCCTCGACGATGCGGTCGTAGAGGCTCTCGAGCGCCTTGAGGTCCTTGTCGAGGATGACAACCGTGGCGCCGGCGGCGGCGAGCCGGCGGCAGACGGCGCTGCCGATACCGCCAGTGGCGCCGGTGACCAGGATGACGCGCCCGTCGAAGGCGTCTTCGGCGGGCTGGTAGTCGGCGGAGATCAACGCTTGTTCGGCCACGGTTATCCCCTGATGGTGGTGAACGACGGGAAACGCCGTACCTTACCCAGCGCTCCGGTGGCGAGCAAGGTAGGCCGGGCGGGGTTGCCTGTAGCCATTGCCTCGGGCGTATTCCCCGCCGTCGCTCCCTGTGTCGGGCCCCAGTGTAAGGCCCCCCGTCGCTCCCTGTTTCAGGCCCCCGGGCCGGATCGGCGGACGCGCCCCTGCGGGGTTCCCTGTGCTGCTCGCCCGCGCAGGGCCGCGCGCAAAGGAACGGCGCTGACGCGCCGTTCTGCGCTGCGCGCTGACCAGCGCGAACCAGGAAAGGTTCGCGCTGGCCCCCTGCTTGGGCTGCGCTGCTCGGCGCGTCCGCAAGGATCCGGCCCAGGGGCCTGAAACAGGGGCGACTGCCTGTGTCGACGGCGATACGAGCAAGCAACGCTTAGCCGCCGCCCCCCCTAACTCCTACACCCTTGCATGGGCAGCAGGTTGCGAAACCGGTAAAGTAGATGCAGCAAAATGACCTGTCGGCCACCACAGACCGCGAGAGCAGGCCCATGACCGATTCGCAGCAGCCATCGGCCCGCGACGAGCAACGCCTCTACGAAGCCATCACCCTCGCCATGTACATCCACCGCGATCAACGTCGGCGTTATACCGGCGAGCCGTACTGGAAGCACCTTGCGGAGGTGGCGGCCTTGACCCGGCTCGGTACGGAGGAGACCGACGCCCTGATCACGGCCTGGCTTCATGATGCTGTCGAGGACTCCGGCCTGGAGCCCGGCATGCTCTGCGCCCAGTTTGGAGAGCGTGTTCGCTCCGGGGTGATGTGGCTGACCTGCGCCGCGATCGAGGAGGGCGAGCCCCGCGACCAGCGCAAGGCCCGCGCCGTTAAGCAGTTGCGCCAGGCACCGGGCTGGGTGCAGACCATCAAGTGCGCCGATCTGGCCAGCAACCTTGCCTCCATTGCTGATCACGATCTGGCCTTTGCGCGTCATTACGTCCCGGAGTGCCGGGCTCTCTATGAGTCCCTTGGCCAAGCCAGTCCGCCGGTGCGGATGCTTGCCGCCAAGGAGTTGGTGGCTGCCGAGGCGAAGTGCTTCGCAGTGGAGACGGACCCCCGGGGCACGCCTGCCTGAGGAGGGGCGCCGCTGCCTGGGAGGGCTCGATGGACCTCCCCTGTTTCAGGCCCCCGGGCCGGATCCTTGCGGACGCGCCGAGCAGCGCAGCCCAAGCAGGGGGCCAGCGCGAACCTTTCCTGGTTCGCGTTGGTCAGCGCGCAGCGCAGAACGGCGCGCCAGCGCCGTTCCTTTGCGCGCGGCCCTGCGCGGGCGAGCAGCACAGGGAACCCCGCAGGGGCGCGTCCGCCGATCCGGCCCGGGGGCCTGACACAGGGAGCGACGGGGGGCTGAAACAGGGGGCGACGGCGGGGGGGGCGCCTTAGGCTACAGCCGCCCCCGCCAGGCGACCCACACCTTGCGCAGCGGCGTCAGCGTCAGCCGGCCGCGGATCAGCTCCGCCGGCCCGCGGCGACGGATCTCCAGGAGCAGGGCCTGATGCAGCGCGGCGTACGCCGTCACCGGGCGTAGCGCACGCGCCGCGGCGCGGTCCGTCGGCGCCCGCCGGCCCGCGGCCGAGAACAGCGGCTCGATGGCCCCGGCCTGGGCGTCCAGCGCCCGGAGCAGCGAGGGCAGGGCCGTCCCATCGGCTTGGAGCAGTGCTCCCTCCGCCGGCACTCCGGCCCCGCGCAGGGTCTCCCGGGGTAGGTCGCTGTCGCCGTAACGGGCGGCCAGCCCCTGCAGACGCAGGCTGCGGGTCAATGCGATGGCGCTGCCCAGTGCCGTCGCGTACCCGGTGGCCGAGTCGTCGCCGACCAGAACCCGGGCGGCCAGGCGTAGCGGGGCCGCGGCGTGGCGCTCGGTCAGCTCGCGCTGCTCGGCGAAGGTGTCGGGCCGGTCGCCGTCCAGGGTGCGGTCGGCCTCATCGAGCACGGCGCGCAGCTCCGCGCCCGGCAGCTGGTCATCGTGGACCGCTGCGGCCAGGGGGGCGGCCAGTGGGTGCTCGCCGCCCCCTTCGAGGATCCGCGCCAGCTCGGTGCGCCACCAATGCAGCTTGGCCCGGGCCACGTCGGGCTCCTGAGTGCTCAGCGGGATGCGCCGGATCTCACTGGTGAACGCCGCAATCGCCTGCAGCGGCCGGCGCTGCTGCTCCGGTGCCAGGCGCAGGGCGTAGTCTAGGCTGGAGCCCGGCGGGGCCGTCCGGGCCAACAGGTCGTCGGGGATGGCGGGTGCGGGCATGGCGCGGTTTCAGACAGCGGAGCGGTCGAGTCTGGCGCCTGCTTCGGGCTCAAGCCAACCCAGCAGCTCCGCGGGTTGGCGGATCAGCCCGTGGGCGCCCCACAGGGCCGGGCGGTCGCCGGCGTGCAGATAGCCGAATAGGGCCACCAGCCCGCGGGCGCCGGCGGCCACCGCCGCGTCGATATCCCGGCGGGCATCGCCCAGGCTCCAGCACGCCTCGGGGGCGCAGCCCAGCGTGGCGGCGGCGTGCCGGATCGGGTCGGGGTGGGGCTTGGCCCGGTCCAGCGTGTCGCCGCAGACCACCGCCCCGGCGCGCGTGTCCAGTGCCAGGCGCTCGAGCAGCGGTTCGGTGAGGTGCGTCGGTTTGTTGGTCACGATACCCCAGGGGATGTCCTGCCCCTCGAGGGTGTCGAGCACCGCGGCCATGCCCGGGAAGAGCCGGCTCTCATCGGCGATGCGGGCCCGGTAGCGCCGGACCAGCTCCTGCTCGAGGGCCACCGCGTGCGGGTCGCTTGGGGGTACCGAGAAGGCGTGGCTGACCATGATCCGTGCGCCGTGGGAGACCGTGGTCTGCAGCGCACCCGTCGGCGCCGGCGGCCGCCCCGCCTCGGCGAGCAGCTCCTGGACGCAGGCGATCAGATCCGGTGCCGTGTCGACCAGGGTTCCGTCGAGATCGAAGAGGACGCCGCGCCGCGTGTTCATCAATGCTTGCGCAGGTGGGCGAAGTAGTTCACCGAGGTGTCCTGCTTCAGCCACGCCGTGCGGGTGAATGGGTTGTAGCCCAGCCCCGTGACCTCCTGGAGTACCAGCCCTTGGGGGCGCCCCCAGCGGGTCAGCTCCGAGGGGCGCACGAAGCGCTCATGCTGGTGCGTGCCCCGGGGCAGCAGACCGAGGATGTATTCGGCGCCGACGATGGCCAGGGCGTAGGCACGCAGGGTGCGGTTGATGGTCGAGAAGCAGGCATCGCCGCCGTCGCGCAGTAGCGTGGCGATGGCGGCCACCACCGACTCCGGGCGCGGGGTGTGTTCGATCATCTCCATGCAGACCACGGCGTCGAAGGGTTCGACCTCCCCGCGCTGCGCCTCCTCGGCCAGTTCTTCCACCGTGCACTGGCGGTAGTCGACGCCGGTGATCTCCGCCTCCAGCGCGTGCAGCTTGGCGGTCTGCAGTGCCTGGCGGGCTGTGTCGATGCCGAGTACCTGGGCGCCGCGGCGCGCCATGGCCTCGGCCAGCAGGCCGCCGCCGGCGCCGACATCGAGGATGCGCTTGCCGGCCAGCCCGTCGAGCCGTGCCTCCAGCCACTCCAGGCGCACCGGGTTGATGTCGTGCAGGGCCCGCTGGCTGCCGTCCGGCTCCCACCAGTCGCCGGTGGCATCGAACTGCGCTGTTTCGCGGGTGTCCTCGTTGCGCTCGCTGCCCGGGTCGGCCTGGTTCATGGGCTGCCCTCCGTTACCGTTGGCCCTCACTGAGCCCGCTCCGCTGCGATCCGTTCCCGCCACTGCTCGGCCCGGGCAATGGTCTCGGCCGGGTCCAGCGTGGTCAGCTGCCCGTCGCGCACGCGGGGCTCGCCGGCCACCCAGACGTCGGTGACGTGCTGGCGGTTGGCGGCGTAGACCAGCTGCGAGAGGGGGTTGTAGATCGGGTGCTGGTTGAGATCGGCCAGCGAGATGGCGGTCAGGTCCGCCGACTTGCCGGGTTCGATGGAGCCGATCTCCTCCTCCAGGCCGAAGGCGCGCGCGGCGTTGATGGTCACCATGGCCAGCGCCTGCTCGGCGGGCAGGGCGGCGGCATCGCCGGAGACCGCCTTGGCCAGCAGGGCGGCGGTGCGCATCTCGCCGATGAGGTCGAGGTCGTTGTTGCTGGCCACACCGTCGGTGCCCAGGGCGACGTTGACACCGGCGCGGGTCAGTGCGGCTGCCGGGCAGAAGCCGCTGGCCAGTTTCAGGTTGGCCTCCGGGCAGTGCAGCACGTGCGCGCCGGCGGCGGCCAGGCGTTCGATCTCGGTCTGCTCGAGCTGTGTGGCGTGCACGGCGAGCAGCCGCGGTGAGACCAGGCCGACCTCCTCGAGGCGCTGCAGGGGGCGCTTGCCGGTTTCGCGCAGGCTCTGCTGGACCTCGTCCGCGGTCTCCTGGACGTGGATGTGTACGGGAACGTCCAGGCGCTCGGCGTGCTCGCCGATCCGCCCCAGGAACCCGTCATCCACGGTGTAGGGCGAGTGGGGCGCGAACAGGGTGCGCACCAGCGGCTCGTCGCGGAAACGCTCGTGCAGCGCCAGGCCCTTTTCCAGGTACTCGTCCAGGCTCTGCGCGTAGCCGCTGGGTACGCCGATGACGATCATCCCGAGCTGGGCACGCATGCCCACCTGACGGGCGGCCTCGCCGGTCACCTCGGGGTAGAAGTACATGTCGTTAAAGCAGGTCACCCCGCCGCGGAGCATCTCGCCCATCGCCAGGGTGCTGCCGTCGCGCACGAAGGCCTCGCTGACCCAGCGCTGCTCGGCCGGCCAGATGTGCTCGGTGAGCCAGGTCATCAACGGCAGGTCGTCGGCCATGCCGCGCAGCAGGGTCATCGCGGTGTGCGTATGGGCGTTGATCAGCCCGGGGATGAGGACGTGCTCGCCGAGATCGTGCTGGGTATCCGCCCGGTAGCTCCCGCGCAGCTCGTCGTTGCCGGCGACGGCTACGATACGTCCGTCGCGGATGGCGACCCCGTGGTCCTCGAGCACGCTGCCGCTCGGCTCGACCGGGATGACCCAGCGGGCGTGGATCAGAGTGTCGACACGTTCCATAATACGCTCCGTTTTTACTGCAGCGAGGGTACCACGACTTGAATACCGCCTCCCACGACACGGTCCGGGCGCTGGAGTGGCGCGACGAGGGGCTCTATCTGCTCGATCAGCGTCTGCTGCCCGGTCAGGAACAGTACGTCTGCTGCACCGACGCTGCGGCCGTCGCCCAGGCGATCACCGACATGGTGGTGCGTGGCGCGCCGGCGATCGGGGTGGCCGCCGGCTATGGTGCGGCCCTGGCCGGTGCTGCGGCTTGGCGAACCCACGGCGCCGGGTGGCAGGCTGGTATGGCCGAGGATCTGGATGCCCTGCGCCGCTCGCGGCCGACGGCCGTCAACCTCGCCTGGGCCCTGGCGCGCATGGAGACCTGCGCCTCGCGGCTGTCGGAGGACGAGGATCCGGCGTCGGCCCTGCTTGCCGAGGCCCACGCCATCCACGCCGAGGATGTTGCAGCCAACCAGCGCATGGGCCGCTCCGGCGCCGGGCTGATCCAGCCGGGCAGCGGGGTGCTGACTCACTGCAACACGGGTTCGCTGGCCACCGGCGGTCTGGGCACGGCGCTGGGCGTGATCCGCACCGCCTGGGCGGATGGCCGAATCGAGCGCGTCTTCGCCGACGAGACCCGGCCGTGGCTGCAGGGGGCTCGGTTGACCGCCTGGGAGTTGGCCGCCGACGGCATCCCGGTGGAGCTGCTGGCCGACGGCGCCGCGGCTGCCCTGATGCGCACCGGACAGGTGCACTGGGCGATCGTCGGTGCCGATCGCATTGCAGCCAACGGGGACGTGGCCAACAAGATCGGCACCTACGCCGTGGCCCTGGCGGCGCGCCAGCACGGGGTGCGATTCATGGTGGTGGCTCCCACCTCGACCATCGATCCGGAGACGGCCACCGGTGAGCAGATCCCCATCGAGACGCGGGACGCCCGGGAGGTCCTGTACGCCGGCGGCCAGCGGGTCGCGCCGAAGGCCGAGGGGGTCGGCGCCTGGAATCCGGTCTTCGATGTCACGCCGGCGGAGCTGGTGGATGTCATCGTCACCGAGCGCGGTGTGGTCCATCAGCCGGACGCCGACGGCATGGCCCGCCTGCTCGAGGGCGCTGGCTGAGTCGTCGAAGCGGCCCTGCGCGGTAGTCGGGGCAATTCGGGCGCATTCCGAACGCGCCGAGCAGCGCAGCCCAAGCAGGGGGCCAGCGCGAACCTTTCCCGGTTCGCGCTGGTCAGCGCTCAGCGCAGAACGGCGCGTCAGCGCCGTTCCTTTGAGCGCGGCCCTGCGCGGGCGAGCAGCACAGGGAACCCCGCAGGGGCGCGTTCGGCGAGCCCGAATTGCCCCGACTACCGCGCGGGCTACTTCGGCGGCGGGCCGCTGTGGCAGGCCCCGTCAGCCCTTTTGCCCGATGCGCATGCCCACCTTGGCGATGCGCCCATCCTGGATCTCCCGGATGGTGAACTGCAGGTTGTCGATCCGCACCCGGTCACCGACCACCGCCCGGTTGTTGAAGATCCACAGCAGATAGTCGCTCAGCGACTGCTCCGGCCGGGCACCGCTGGGCATGGAGATGCCGTAGGCGGTGGCGATGTCCCCCAGCCGCGCCGAGCCGTCCAGCGTGAACTCGCCGAAGAAGCGCTGCTCCGCCAGGTAGGCCGGCCCGCTGGGAGCAACGAACAGGCGGTCCAGATCCGCGATGTCCCGGGGCAGGGCCAGCAGGTACAGATAGTCCCGCGGGCGCAGCACCTCGCGCCTTGGGTGTTGCAGCGCCTCGCCCTCGCGGAACAGCGCCACCGGCTGGGCCGATGACGGCAGGTTGAGCCGGTTGATCGGCTCGTAGAGCGCCGGCGAACTCTCGGTGATCCGGTAGGCGATGAACGCGTAGTCGGTCTGGTGCGGGACGTCGATCACCTGACGCTGGGTGGCGCCACTGTCCGGCGGCACCTCAAGGCCGAGCAGCCGCGCCGCCGGCGCGATGGTCCAGCCCTGAACCACCAGCGAGACCAGCACCACGAAGAAGGCCACGTTGAAGAACAGCTCCGCCTGCTCAATCCCGGCCAGCAGCGGGAAGAGCCCGAGGATGATGGGCACCGCGCCGCGCAGGCCCACCCACGAGATGAACAGTTGCTCGCGCCAGGGGAACCGGAAGGGGGCCAGGCAGGCGAAGACCGCCAGGGGGCGGGCGACCAGGATCAGCACCGCGGCGGCGAGCAGGCCCTGGGCGGCAACGGGTAGCAGCTCCGAGGGCGTGACCAGCAGCCCGAGCACCACGAACATGGTGATCTGCGCCAGCCAGGCGAAACCGTCGTGGAAGCGGCGGATGTTCTGCGCCGCCTGCAGCCGCCGATTGCCGGCGATCAGCCCGGCCAGGTAGACGGCCAGGAAGCCGCTGCCGCCGAGGACCGCGGCCCCGCCGAAGATGGCCAGGCCGCCGCCGAGCGCCAGCAGGGGGTAGAGCCCGGGTGTCAGGTTGATGCGGTTGATCAGCCAGGCCAGGGTGAGGCCGCCGAGGGCGCCGAAGGCGGCGCCGAGGCCGAGCTGCTGGACGAACTCGAGCGCCGCGGCGGCGGCGAGCAGATCCGGCTGCTGGACGAGGATCTCGACCAGCATGATGGTCAGAAAGATCGCCATCGGATCGTTGGAGCCCGATTCGATCTCCAGCGTGGCGGCCACGCGCTGCTTGAGCTCCAGTCCGCGGGCGTGGAGCAGTCCGAAGACGGCCGCCGCGTCGGTGGAGCCGACGATGGCGCCGATCAGCAGGCCCTGTTTCCAGTCGAGGTCGAAGGCCCAGGCCAGCACCCCGCCGGTGATGCCGGCGGTGATGATCACGCCCACGGTGGCCAGGGTGAGCGCCGGTTTGAGGGCCACCCGGAAGGTGGAGGCCTGGGTGCGCAGGCCGCCGTCGAAGAGGATGATGGCCAGCGCCAGGCTGCCGATCAGATGGGCGGCCTGAATGTCGTCGAAGTCGATCCCGAACAGCCCCTCTTCACCGAGGAGCATGCCGATGGCCAGGAAGACCAGCAGCATCGGGGCGCCGACGCGGTCCGAGACCACGCTGGCGAGGATGCTCACCAGCAGCAGTGCGGCGCCGAACAGGATAAGTTGATTGGTCAGGTCCAAGCGGACGGCTCCCTGCGCTCCCGGTTGGGCGGCGGTATGGTACCATCGACCTTTTCCCCTGGAGAGTCTTGAGAAGAGCGCATGACCGGCGTTGCCCGCGAGATCCTCCCTGTAAACCTCGAAGACGAGATGCGGCAGTCGTACCTCGATTACGCCATGAGCGTAATCGTCGGGCGTGCCCTTCCCGATGTCCGCGACGGCCTCAAGCCCGTGCACCGGCGTGTCCTCTACGCCATGCGCGAACTGGGCAACGACTACAACAAGCCGTATAAGAAGTCGGCGCGTGTGGTCGGTGACGTCATCGGTAAGTACCACCCCCACGGTGATGCCGCGGTCTACGACACCATTGTGCGCCTGGCCCAGACCTTCAGCATGCGCTACCGGCTGGTGGACGGCCAGGGCAACTTCGGCTCCATCGACGGCGACTCGCCGGCAGCGATGCGCTACACCGAGGTGCGCATGGCGCGCCTGGCGCACGAGCTGCTCGCCGACATCGACAAGGAGACGGTGGACTTCGTCGACAACTACGACGGCTCCGAGCAAGAGCCCCACGTGCTGCCGACGCGTCTGCCCAACCTGCTCATCAACGGCGGCTCCGGCATCGCCGTGGGCATGGCCACCAACATCCCGCCGCACAACCTGCGCGAGGTGATCGACGCCTGCGTGGCCCTGGTCGACGACCCGGAGCTGCCCGTCGAGTCGCTCATCGAGTATGTTCCGGCCCCGGACCTACCCACCGGCGGCATCATCTTCGGTACCGCCGGCATCCATCAGGCCTTCCGCACCGGTCGCGGGCGCATGGTCCTGCGCGCCCGTGCCGAGGTCGAGGAGATGACCGCGGACCGCGAGCGCATCGTGGTCACCGAATTGCCCTATCAGGTCAACAAGGCGCGGCTGGTCGAGAAGATCGCCGAGCTGGTCAAGGAGCGCCGCCTCGAGGGCATCTCCGAGCTGCGCGATGAATCGGACAAGGAAGGCATCCGCATCGTCCTCGAGCTCAAGCGCGGCGAGGCCGGTGAGATCGTGCTCAACAACCTCTATCGCCACACGCAGATGCAGACGGTCTTCGGCATCAACATGGTGGCGCTGCACGAGGGCCAGCCGCGTACGCTCAACCTCCGGCAGGTGCTTGAAGCCTTCATCCGTCACCGCCGCGAGGTGGTCACCCGGCGCACCATCTACGAGCTGCGCAAGGCCCGCGAGCGCGCCCACGTGCTCGAGGGGCTGGCGGTCGCCCTGGCCAACATCGACGAGGTCATCGCGCTGATCAAGGGCTCTTCGGGGCCGGCGGAGGCCAAGGCCGAGCTGGTCGCCCGGGACTGGCGCCCCGGGGTGGTTACCGAGATGCTCGAGCGCGCCGGGGCCGCCGCCACGCGCCCGGAGGAGCTGGCCGATCACTTCGGTCTCGATGCCGACTCGGGCATCTACCGCCTCTCCGAGGCGCAGGCCCAGGCGATCCTCGACCTGCGCCTGCACCGCCTGACGGCCATGGAGCAGGACAAGATCGTCGAGGAGTACAGCAACCTCCTCGAGCGGATCGCCGAGCTGATCCACATCCTCGACAGCGGCGAGCGGCTGATGGAGGTCATCCGCGAGGAACTGGTGGCGATCCGGGATCAGTACGGCGACGAGCGCAAGACCGAGATCCGCGAGGATACCGCCGAGCTCTCGCTGGAGGATCTGATCAGCGAGGAGGACATGGTGGTCACGCTCTCGCACCACGGCTACGTCAAGGCGCAGCCGCTGGACGGCTACCGCGCGCAGCGCCGCGGCGGCCGGGGCAAGAGCGCCACCGCGATGAAGAACGAG
The DNA here is from genome assembly GCF_022228075.1 of Halorhodospira sp. 9628. Classification (NCBI taxonomy): domain Bacteria; kingdom Pseudomonadati; phylum Pseudomonadota; class Gammaproteobacteria; order Chromatiales; family Ectothiorhodospiraceae; genus Halorhodospira; species Halorhodospira sp. 9628. The sequence continues at coordinate 194,957 of NZ_JAJNRF010000004.1, read as the reverse complement.
GACTTCATCGACAAGCTGTTCATCGCCAACACCCACGACACGCTGCTGTGCTTCTCGAGCACCGGCAAGTGCTACTGGCGCAAGGTCTACGAGCTGCCGCAGGGCAGCCGCACCTCGCGCGGGCGGCCGATGGTCAACCTGTTGCCCCTTGAGGAGGATGAGCGCATCAACGCCGTCGTCCCCGTGCGCGAGTTCGACGAGAACCACTTCGTCTTCATGGCCACGCGCAACGGCACGGTCAAAAAGACGCCCCTGTCGCACTTCTCGCGGCCGCGCTCCAGCGGCATCATCGCCCTGGAGCTGCGCGGTGACGACACCCTGGTGGATGCCGAGATCACCAACGGCGATCGCGAGGTGATGCTGCTCTCCGACGCGGGCAAGGCGCTGCGCTTCCACGAGTCGGATGTTCGTGCCATGGGCCGGACCGCCGGCGGCGTGCGCGGCATCCGCCTGGAATCCGGCCAGCGGGTGATCGCGCTGCTGATCCTCGGCGAGGGGGATATCCTCACCGCCACCGAGCACGGCTACGGCAAGCGCACCCCGGTGGCCGACTACCCGCGGCGGGGCCGGGGCGGCATGGGCGTGATCTGCATCCGCACCACCGAGCGCAACGGCCGGGTGGTCGGTGCCGTGCAGGCCGCCGAGGACGACGAGATCATGCTGGTCAGCCGCAGCGGTACGCTGGTGCGCACCCCGGTGGCCGATGTCTCGCGGGTCGGGCGCAACACCCAGGGGGTGAAACTCATCAGCCTCGACGAGGATGAGCAGCTGGTCGGCCTCGAGCGGGTCGAGGGGCTGGCCGAGACGGAGGCGCCGGAGGCGCCCGAGGCCTAGGGAGTCGCGGGCCGCCGGGCGGCAGCGCCGCCCGGGGCCCCGGGAATTCGTGTTTCGCAACCGAGGATCACCGCATGAGTAGAGTCTTCAACTTCAGCGCCGGTCCGGCCATGCTCCCCGAGGCGGTGATGCGCCAGGCCGCCGACGAGATGCTCGACTGGCACGGCACCGGCATGTCGGTCATGGAGATGAGCCACCGTGGCAAGGCGTACGTCTCCATCGCCGAGAAGGCCGAGGCCGACCTGCGGGAACTGCTGCAGATCCCGGACAACTATAAGGTGCTCTTTCTCCAGGGCGGTGCTACTGGCCAGTTCTCGGCCATTCCGATGAACCTGCTCCGTGGCGGGCAGCGCGCCGACTACATCTACACCGGGCAGTGGTCCAAGAAGGCCATCGCCGAGGCGAAGAAGTTCTGCGACGTTAACGTCGCCGCCTCCGGCGAGCCGGACATGATGCACATCCCGCCGCAGTCGCAGTGGCAGCTTTCCGACGACGCCGCCTACGTCCACTTCACCCCCAACGAGACGATCAGCGGCGTGGAGTTCCACTGGCTGCCGGACGTCGGGGACAAGCCGCTGGTCGCCGACATGTCCTCGACGCTGCTGTCGCGGCCCATCGACGTCAGCCGCTACGGCCTGATCTACGCCGGGGCGCAGAAGAACATCGGCCCGGCCGGCGTGACCCTGGTCATCGTCCGCGAGGACCTGATCGGCCAGGCGATGCCGCAGACCCCCACGGTCTGGGACTACAAGCAGCAGGTCGACGCCGACTCCATGCTCAATACGCCGGCCACCTATCCGCTCTACATTGCCGGGCTGGTCTTCCAGTGGCTCAAGGAGCTCGGCGGGCTCGAGGCGATGGCCGAGATCAACCACCGCAAGGCGCAGAAGCTCTACGACGCCATCGACGGTTCCGGCTTTTACAGCAACCCGGTGGACCCGCAGGCGCGCTCGTGGATGAACGTACCCTTCGTGCTCGCCGACGACAGCCTCGACAAGACCTTCCTCGAGGAGGCCGAGGCGGCCGGTCTGACCACCCTCAAGGGGCACCGCTCGGTGGGTGGCATGCGGGCCTCGATCTACAACGCCATGCCCGAAGCCGGTGTCGACCGGCTGATCGAGTTCATGGCCGACTTCGAGAGGCGAAACGGGTGAATCCCATGTACCGCATCCTCACGCTGAACAACATCTCGGTGAAGGGCCTGGACCGGCTGCCCCGCGAGCGTTTCGAGACCTCCTCGGACATCGCGCACCCGGACGCCATCTTGGTCCGTTCCGCCGACCTGCACGGCCAGGAGGTTCCCGATTCCGTGGTGGCCATCGGCCGCGCCGGGGCGGGCGTCAACAACATCCCGGTCGGGGACATGACCGAGCGCGGCGTGCCGGTGTTCAATGCCCCGGGTGCCAACGCCAACGCGGTTAAGGAGCTGGTCATCGCCGGGTTGTTCCTGGCCGCGCGCAACATCTGTCCGGCCTGGGAGTATGCCCGGGGCCTGCAGGGCAGCGACGCCGAGCTGCATGAGGCCATGGAGGCCAACAAGAAGCGCTTCGTCGGCTTTGAGCTGCCCGGGCGCACCCTGGGCGTGGTTGGCCTCGGCGCCATCGGCGTCCAGGTGGCCAATACCGCCCGGGCCCTGGGCATGAAGGTCGTCGGTTTCGACCCGCAGATCACCGTGGATGCCGCCTGGGCCCTGGACTCCGGGGTCGAGGCGGCGCACAGCGTGGGCGATGTCATGGCGCGCTCGGACATGATCACCATCCACGTGCCGCTGATCGACGCCACCCGGGGGCTGATCAATGCCTCGCGCCTGGCCCAGGCCCGCCAGGGGGCTACGCTGCTCAACTTCTCGCGCGCCGAGGTGGTGGATGAGGGCGACGTGCTCGAGGCACTCAACGAGGAGCGTCTGCACGCCTACGTCAGCGACTTCCCCAGCAATGCCGTCAAGGACCATCCGCGGGCGGTGACGCTGCCGCACCTCGGGGCATCGACCCACGAGGCCCAGGAGAACTGCGCCATCATGGTGGCCGATCAGGTGCGCGATTACCTGGAGACCGGCAACGTGCGCAACGCGGTCAACTTCCCGGATATGAGCATGCCGCGCAGCGGCAAGGGCGACCGCCTGTGCGTGGTCAACGCCAACGTGCCGAACATGCTCGGTCAGATCTCCAGTCTGCTGGCGCAGCACGGTCTGAACATCGACGACATGTTCAACAAGGCGCAGGAACGCCTGGCCTACACCCTGGTGGACGTCGAGGGCGAGGTGCCGGAAGCGGTGGCCGAGGAACTGCGCGGCATCGAGGGGGTTCTGAAGGTCCGCGTGATCCGCTGAGGGGGAGCGATGTCCGTCGACAATGACGACCTGGCCGCGCTGCGGCAACGGATCGACGGGATCGACGACCAGATCCTCGAGCTGGTCAGCGAGCGGGCTCGCCTGGCTGAGGAGGTGGCCCGCGCCAAGGCCCGCCGCGGTGAAGCGCTTAAGGTCTACCGGCCTGAGCGGGAGGCGGAGATCCTGCGGCGGCTCGTCGAGCGCAACCGGGGGCCGCTGACCCGTGAGCAGGTCACGGTCCTCTTCCGCGAGGTCATGTCCGCGTGCCGGGCGCTGCAGCAGCCGCTGACCGTCGCCTTCCTCGGCCCGCAGGGCACCTTCACCGAAGAGGCGGCCAGCAAGCACTTCGGCCACGATGCCGGCATGTCGCCTCAGGCCACCATCGGCGGCGTATTCCGCGAGGTGGAATCGGGGGCGGCGCACTACGGCGTGGTCCCCGTGGAGAACTCCTCCGAGGGGGTGGTTAGCCACACCCTGGACCGCTTCCTGGACTCGGAGCTGGCCATCGTTGGCGAGGTGGAGCTGCGCATCCACCACGCCCTGGCCAGCCACGCCGGTGGGCTGACCTCGGTCGAGCGGGTCTACTCGCACCAGCAGGGGCTCTCGCAGTGCCGCGCCTGGCTCGAGACCCATCTGCCGCAGGCCGAGCGCCATCCGGTCTCCAGCACCGCCGAGGCGGCCCGGCTGGCGGCCCTGGAGCCCAACGCCGCGGCCATCGCCAGCGAGGCGGCGGCGGAGCGCTACGGCGTGCCGCTGCTCCAGGAGCGCATCGAGGACTACCACGGCAACACCACCCGCTTTCTGGTTCTCGGCTACCAGTCCCCGCCGCCGAGTGGTCACGACAAGACCTCGCTGGTGGTCTCCAGCGCCAACCGCTCCGGGCTGCTCTTCCAGCTCCTTGAGCCGCTGGCGCGCAACGGCATCGACATGACCCGGATCGAGTCGCGTCCGGCGCGCCAGCAGGGGGTGTGGGAGTACGTGTTCTTCATCGACATCCTCGGGCACGCCGAGGACGAGCACCTGCGCGGCCCCCTGGAGGAGATGCGCCAGCGTGCCAGCCTCTTCCGTGTTCTCGGCTCCTATCCAAGGGCGATCTGATCCATGGCTGCATCCGAATCCGCATTTCTCGATCTGGCCAATCCGGGTGTACGCGGGCTTGCCCCGTATGAACCCGGCAAGCCCATCGAAGAGCTGCGCCGCGACTACGGTGTCGAGGAGGTGATCAAGCTCGCCTCCAACGAGAACCCGCTGGGGCCCTCGCCGCGGGCGGCGCAGGCCGCCACCGCCGCGGTCCAGGCCGGTCACCGCTACCCGGACGGCAACGGCTTCGAACTCCGGCACGCCATCGGCGAGCGCCACGGGGTGGATCCGGGGCGGGTGACGCTGGGCAACGGCTCCAACGATGTCCTCGCCCTCGTGGCGCAGACCTTTCTCGGCCCTGGACGCCGCGCAGTCTTCTCGGCCCACGCCTTCGCCGTCTACCCGATCGTGACCCAGGCGGCGGGGGCCGAGGCCCGGGTGGTACCGGCGTTACCCGCCGGGCACCCGGAGCAGCCCCGCGGCCACGACCTGGAGGCGATGGCCGCCGCCACGGACGAATCGGTCCAGGTGGTCTTCGTCGCCAACCCCAATAACCCGACCGGCACCTGGGTCGGGGGCGAGGCGCTGCGCCGGTTTCTCGACGCCGTGCCGGCGACGACCCTGGCGGTGGTCGACGAGGCGTACTTCGAGTACGCGGTGGAGGAGGCGGACTACCCCGATGCCAGTCGTTGGCTCGACGATTACCCGAATCTCATCGTCACCCGCAGCTTCTCGAAGGTCCACGGCCTCGGCGGCCTGCGGGCCGGCTACGCCCTGTCGCATCCGGCGGTTGCCGAGCTGATGAACCGCGTGCGCCAGCCGTTCAACTGCTCGGGCCCGGCCCAGGCGGCGGCGGTCGCGTCGCTGGCCGACTGCGAGTACCTGGAGCGTTCGGTGGCGCTCAACACCGAGCAGCGCGCGGTACTGCGCCGCGGCCTGGAGGAGTTGGGCTTCGCCCCGCTGCCGTCCGCCGGCAACTTCCTGACCTTCGACGCAGGGGATCGGGCGGCGGAGCTCAACGAGGGGCTGCTGCGCAGCGGGGTTATCGTCCGCCCGGTGGACGCCTACGACCTGCCCGGGCACCTGCGTGTGAGCGTGGGCACGCCGGTGGAGAACCGCACCTTCCTGGCCGCGCTCTCCCGGCAGTTGCACGGAGGTACGGCGTGATCCGGCGCCTGGCGATCATCGGCGTGGGCCTGATCGGTGGATCGCTGGCCCTGTCCCTGCGCCGCCATGCGGCGGTGGAGGAGGTGGTCGGCTGCGGGCGCAGCGCCGCCAACCTGGAGCGTGCCCGGTCGTTGGGGGTGATCGACCGCGGTTGCCACGATCCGGCCGAGGCGGTTCGAGGCGCCGGTCTGGTGGTGATCTGCGTGCCGCTGCGTGCCATGCGCGGGGTTCTGGCCGCCCTCGAGGGGGCGGTGGAGCCCGGTACCGTGGTGACCGACGCCGGGAGCGTCAAGGGCTCGGTGATCGAGGACGCCCGTGCCGTCTACGGGACGCCGCCGGCGTGGCTGGTGCCCGGCCACCCGATCGCCGGCACCGAGAACAGCGGCGTGGAGGCCGCCTTCGCCGAACTCTACGATCGCCGTCGGGTCATCCTGACCCCCACGGCGGAGAACCCCGAGGAGGCGGTCGAGCGCGTCGCGGCCATGTGGCGGGCGGCCGGTGCCCAAGTCGTGCGCATGGAGGCCGATCACCACGATGAGGTCCTGGCGGCCACCTCCCATCTGCCGCACGCGCTCGCCTATGCGCTGGTGGATGCCCTGGCCGGCTGGGATGACCGGCAGGAGATCTTTGAGTACGCCGCCGGTGGTTTCCGCGACTTCACCCGCATCGCCTCGTCGGATCCGGCCATGTGGCGGGATATCTGCACCGCCAACCGGGCGCATGTGGTCGCGGCACTGCGCCGCTACCAGGAGGATCTGGGGCGGCTGACCGACGCGCTGGCCGCCGGTGACGACGATCGGGTCCTGCGTGTGTTCGAGAATGCCCAGGAGGCCCGCGCCGGCTTCCTGCGCTTGCTGGAGGGGCGCTCGTGAGTGCGATGCAAAACGAGAACTGGCGGGTCGCCCCGGGCGGGGCGATCCGCGGCGAGGCCCGGGTCCCCGGGGACAAGTCGATCTCCCACCGGGCGGTGATGCTCGGCGCCCTGGCCGATGGCACCACGCAGGTCACCGGTCTGCTCGAGGGGGCCGACGTCCTGGCCACCATCGAGGTCTTCCGCGGCCTCGGCGTGGCCATCGACGGTCCGGAGCACGGCGCGGTGACGGTCCACGGGGTGGGCTGGGAAGGGCTGCGTCCGCCAGCCTCCGAGCTGGACGTGGGCAACTCCGGCACCTCCATGCGCCTGCTCGCCGGACTGCTGGCCGGGCTGCCGTTCGACACCGTGCTCACCGGCGATGCCTCGCTCAACCGTCGCCCGATGCGCCGGGTCACCGAGCCCCTGGCGGAGATGGGCGCGCGGATCACCACCAGCGAGGCCGGCACCGCTCCGCTGCGCATCCACGGAGACAGCCCGCTGACCGGCATCGATTACACGCTGCCGGTGGCCAGCGCCCAGGTGAAATCGGCGCTGCTGCTCGCCGGCATGCGCGCTGCCGGCCACACCTGCGTCACCGAGCCGGCCCCCACCCGCGATCACACCGAGCGCATGCTCCAGGGGTTCGGTTACCCGGTCTCCCGCGATCTGGCCACGGTCTGCCTGGAGGGCGGGCGGCGTCTGTACGGGACCCGCGTCGACGTCCCGGCGGACATCTCCTCGGCCGCCTTCCTGCTGGTCGCGGCGAGCATTGCCCCGGGCTCGGACCTGACCCTGCGCCATGTCGGCTGGAATCCCACCCGCACCGGCGTGGTGGAGATCCTCCGGCGCATGGGCGCCGATATCGAGGTGCTGGGTACCGACGAGGTCGGTGGCGAGCCGGTGGCGGACCTGCGGGTGCGTTCCGCCGGGCTGCGTGGCATCGCCATCCCCGAGGAGCTGGTGCCACTGGCCATCGACGAGTTCCCGGCGCTGTTCATCGCGGCCGCCTGCGCCGAGGGCGAGACGCTGCTCACCGGCGCCGCCGAGCTGCGCGTTAAGGAGTCCGACCGCATCGCGGTGATGGCCGAGGGCCTGCAGGCGCTGGGGGTGACGGTCGAGCCTCGCGAGGATGGGGCCCGCATCGTCGGCCGGCCGGTGCTCGACGGTGGGCAGGTGCACAGTCATACCGACCACCGCATCGCCATGGCCTTCGCCATCGCCGCCCTGCGTGCCGAGGCCCCGGTGGCGATCGAGTCCTGCGAGAACGTGCGCACCTCCTTCCCCGGTTTTGTGGAACTGCTGCGCCGGCTGGGGATGGGGGTGGAGGTCGACGCCGGGCCCGCCCATACCCCCTGAACCCTAACCGTCGAAACCTGAAACTTCATGACCCAGACCAATCCCCCTCCCGTACTTGCCATCGACGGCCCCAGCGGGGCCGGAAAGGGCACCGTGGCCAAGGCCGTGGTGCTTGCCCTCGGCTGGCATTTCCTGGACAGCGGTGCGCTCTACCGCCTGACCGGGCTCTACTGCCAGCGCCAGGGTGTGGCCGCCGACGATGCGCCGCGGGCCGCCGAGCTGGCGGCCGTGCTGCCGGCGGAGTTTCGGGTCGCCGACGGGGCGGAGCGGATCCTCCTCGACGGCGACGACGTCTCGGCCGAGCTGCGCACCGAGACCACCGGGGCCCTGGCCTCGCAGGTGGCGGCTCTGCAGGCGGTGCGTGACGCCCTCCTGCAGCGTCAGCGCGACTTCCGCCGCCCCCCGGGGCTGGTGGCCGACGGCCGCGATATGGGCACCGTGGTCTTCCCCGACGCGCCGGTGAAGGTCTTTCTCACCGCCAGCGCCGAGGAGCGCGCGCGGCGGCGCTATAACCAGTTGAAGGAGCAGGGGGCCGATGTTAGCCTTGCGAGCCTGTCGGAAGAGATAGCCGAGCGAGACCGACGCGACGCCTCCCGTACCACGGCGCCACTGAAGCCCGCCCCGGACGCCGAATACCTGGATACCACTGGCCTGGCCATCGAAACGGTGATCGAACGGGTACTGGCGCAAGTGCGGGGACGGCTGGGATAATCGGCACAAGCGCGTCGCCGCCGCCCCCCGCGGGGTGGCAGGCGGCCGTAAATCGTATTAAAGGAAGGGCCGGCGGCCGTGGCCGCCGAAATCCACCACCAACAACTGACCGTGACACGGTCCTGGATCGACTGAGCGATGACCGAAAGCTTTGCGGAACTCTTTGAGGAGAGCCTTGCGAACACCGATATGCGGCCTGGCGCCATTGTTACGGCGAAGGTCGTGGGGATCGACAACGAGGACGTGATCGTCAACGCCGGCCTCAAGTCCGAGGCGGTGATCCCTGTCTCGCAGTTCTATGACGAGGCCGGGAACCTGGAGGTGAACGTCGGCGACGAGGTCGAGGTGGCCCTCGACACCGTCGAGGACGGCTTCGGCGAAACGCGGCTCTCCCGCGAGCGGGCCAAGCGCGCCTACGCCTGGCGTGCCCTCGAGAAGGCCTACGAGAACAGCGAGACCGTGTCCGGTCAGATCAGCGGCAAGGTCAAGGGCGGTTTCACCGTCGATCTGGGCCACATCCGCGCCTTCCTGCCCGGCTCCCTGGTGGACATCCGCCCCGTGCGCGACACCACCTATCTGGAAGGCAAGGACCTCGAGTTCAAGGTCATCAAGCTCGATGCCCGTCGCAACAACGTGGTGGTCTCCCGCCGCGCGGTGGTCGAGGAGGAGTACAGCGCCGAGCGCGAGGCCCTGCTCGAGAAGCTCCAGGAGGGCGAGACCCTCAAGGGCATCGTCAAGAACCTGACCGACTACGGCGCCTTCGTCGACCTCGGCGGCATCGACGGCCTGCTGCACATCACCGACATGGCCTGGCGCCGGGTCAAGAACCCCTCGGAGGTGGTCGAGGTCGGCCAGGAGATCGAGGTCAAGGTGCTCAAGTTCGACCGCGAGCGCAACCGCGTCTCGCTCGGCCTCAAGCAGCTCGGCGCTGACCCGTGGGAGGCCATCGCGCAGCGCTACCCGGAGGGGGCGCGCGTGCCGGGCAAGGTCACCAACATCACCGAGTACGGCTGCTTCGTCGAGATCGAGGAGGGCGTCGAGGGCCTGGTCCACGTCTCCGAGATGGACTGGACCAACAAGAACGTCAATCCGGCGAAGCTGGTTGCGGTCGGCGACGACGTCGAGGTGATGATCCTCGACATCGACGAGGAGCGCCGCCGCATCTCGCTGGGTATGAAGCAGTGTCAGCCGAACCCGTGGGATGAGTTCGCCGCCAAATACGCCAAGGGCGATCGCGTCGTCGGTCAGATCAAGTCGATCACCGATTTCGGCATCTTCGTCGGCCTGGAGGGCGGCATCGACGGCCTGGTTCACCTCTCCGACCTGTCCTGGGACGAGGCCGGCGAGGAGGCGGTGCGCAACTACCGCAAGGGCGAGGAGGTCGAGACCGTCGTCCTGTCGATCGACCCCGAGCGTGAGCGCATCTCGCTGGGCATCAAGCAGCTGGAGCAGGATCCGCTGAGCCAGTGGCTGGCCGACCACCAGAAGGGCGCCACGGTCAAGGCCAAGATCCTCTCCGTCGAGGCCAAGGGCGCGACCCTGGACGTCGGCGGCGGTGTCGAGGGCTACATCCGCGCCTCGGACCTGGCCAAGGAGCGCGTCGAGGACGCCCGCTCGGTCCTTGAGGAGGGGCAGGAGCTCGAGGCCAAGTTCGTCGGCGTCGATCGTCGCAACCGCACGGTCAACCTCTCCCTGCGTGCCCAGGAGGCCGAGGAGGAGCAGGTGGCGGTGCAGGAGCACGCCCGCCCGGGGCCGAGTGCCGGCACCACGCAGCTCGGCGATCTGCTCAAGGAGCAGATGAAGGGCAACCAGGACAACTGAGTCCGGTGACCCCGGGGGGCCGTGCGCCCCCCGGTCCCGCCGATCCGAGCCAGCAAGCAGAGACCCCCGACCCATGACGAAGTCCGAGCTCATTGAGGCCATTGCGTCCAAGCAGCCGCATCTGGCTCACAAGGACGTTGAAGACGCGGTCAAGAAGATGCTCGAGCACATGAGCGAGACCCTGGCCAACGGCGAGCGGATCGAGATCCGCGGCTTCGGGAGCTTTTCCCTCCACCACCGCCCAGCGCGGATGGGCCGCAACCCCAAGACCGGAGAACCCGTGGCGCTGCCAGCCAAGTACGTGCCACACTTCAAGCCGGGTAAGGAGCTGCGGGAGCGCGTAAACAGCAGCCGCCACCAGGCGCCGCTGCGCTCGCAGTGAATCGTTTCCAGCCATAGAGGGTGAGAGCCGGCCCATGCGACGCATATTCGCCATCATCGGTATCCTTCTGATCATTCTTATCGGGCTTGCCTTCTCCGTGCTGAATGCGGATCCGGTCGCCGTGGATGTCTTCTTCGCGGAGTTCCAGGTGGCGCTGTCCGTGGCCCTGGTGATCACGCTCATCGTCGGCGCCGCCCTCGGCGCCCTGACCAGCATCGGCGCCGTCTGGCGCCGTCGCCGCGAAGTCTCCCGGCTCCGGCGGCAGCTCGGCTACGCCGAGCGGCAGCTGCAGGCCATGCGCCGCGTGCCGCTGGGAGACAGTGACTGACCCCGATGCACGAGCTGCTGTGGCTACTGCTGCCAGTAGCCGCCCTTTCCGGATGGTGGATCGGCCGGCGCGGCGGAGGTGACGAGCACCACGATTCCTACTCCCCTCCGATCTCGGATGCTTACTTCCAGGGCCTCAACTACCTGCTCAACGAGGAGCGAGACAAGGCGCTGGAGGTGTTCACCCGCATGGTCGAGGTCGACAGCGATACCGCTGAGACCCACCTGGCGCTGGGCAGCGTCTTCCGTCGGCGGGGCGAGGTCGACCGGGCCATCCGCATCCACCAGAACCTCATTGCCCGTCCGTCGCTGACCCGACGCCAGCGCACCTACGCGTTGCTCGCGCTGGGCGAGGACTACATGAAGGCAGGGGTCTTCGACCGGGCCGAGAAGCTCTTCCAGGAGGTGGTGGAGCAGGACGCCCACGTCGATCAGGCCCTGCGCCGGCTGCTGACCATCTACGAGCATGAGCGCGAATGGGACCGCGCCATCGAGACCGCCGAGCACCTGGAGCGGGTGGGCGAGGGCGACTATCGGGTCCGGATCGGCCAGTTGCGCTGCGAGCAGGCCGCCCACGCCCTGAGCCGGGGGTACACCGAGCACGCCCGCAAGGCGCTACGCCGGGCGCTGAGTGCCGACCCGGACTGTGCCCGGGCGAACATGCTCCTCGGTGACCTGGAGCGCGAGCTGGGACGCTACAAGGCCGCGGTCAAGGCGTATGAGGCGGTGGGTACGCAGGATCCGGCGCTGCTGCCCGAGATCCTCGACGGCCTGGCCGCCGCCTACCGCGGGCTGGGGCGCCCGGGGCAGATGGAGACCTTCCTGCGGGATACGGTCACGCGCATGCCGGACGGCCGCCTGATGGTCCGCCTGGCCGAGGTCATCCGTGAGCGCCGCGGCACGCAGGCGGCGATCCGCGAGCTGACGCTGATGCTGCGCCGGCAGCCCTCGCTGGACGGCATCCGCCGCCTGGTGGCGCTGACCCACTCGGTGGGTGAGCCCATCGACCCGCGCGAGATGCAGATCCTGCTCGATCTCTTCGAGAAGCTGGAGGCCGGTCGCGCCCTCTACCGCTGCCGGCGCTGCGGTTTCTCGGGGCGGACCCTGTTCTGGCAGTGCCCCGGCTGCCAGAGCTGGGCGAGCATTCGACCGCAGAACGAGACGGAGGGCGGATGAACGTACCTGCCGGGCCGCGACTGATCGTGGCGTTGGACTTCCCCGCGGCGGCCCCGGCCGAGGCCCTGGCCGCGCAGCTCGATCCGCGGCTGTGTCGGCTGAAGGTGGGTAAGGAGCTGTTCACCCGCGCCGGACCGCAGCTGGTGGAGCGACTCCAGGGGCGGGGGTTCGAGGTCTTCCTCGACCTCAAGTACCACGATATCCCCAATACCGTGGCCGGTGCCTGCCGCGCGGCGGCGGAACTCGGCGTCTGGATGGTCAATGTCCACGCCCTTGGCGGACGGCGGATGCTCGAGGCCGCCGGCGAGGCGGTGGCGGCTGCCGACGGGCAGACCCTGCTCACGGCGGTCACCGTGCTGACCAGCCACGACGCCGCCACCCTCGAGGAGATCGGCCTGGCCGGGCCGCCGCGTGAGGCGGTGCTGCGGCTGGCCGGGCTGGCCCGTTCCAGCGGGCTCGATGGCGTGGTCTGCTCGCCGGAGGAGGCCGCAGCCATCGGTGAGCGCTTCGGCGGTGGCCTGCTTCGGGTCACCCCCGGCGTGCGTCCGGCCGGGGCGGCGGTCGGGGATCAGCAGCGCATCGCCACCCCGGCTGCGGCGGTGGCCGCCGGATGTGATTACCTGGTCGTCGGCCGCCCGATCACCGCCGCCGACGATCCTGCCGCCGCCGCCGCCGGGATCGGCGCCGAGATTGCCGCCGCCGGGTGAACGCCGGCGCCGTCCCCGATTGGCCCGGCCGGGGTGGGCTGCTACATTAATACCGACGCCGTCGCAAGACGGTGTCGTCCGTCGCCAGGGAGTGGCGACTTACAGGCACAAGCATCAAGGAGGATCCGACATGCCTGAGCAACTCAGCGGCGCTATCCGCGCGTCCATCCCCGCGACCCTCACCGCACTCACGCTCACCGCCGGGGCTGTCCAGGCCGCCGGGGGCGTGGACATCAATGAAGCCGGTGCCGAAGAACTCGCCGCCGGGCTGACCGGCGTCGGCGAAGTGCGGGCGGCCGAGATCGTCGAGGAGCGCGAGGCCAACGGTCCCTTCCGGGATGCCGACGACCTCAGTCGCGTCAGCGGCGTGGGCCCGGCGACCGTGGAGGACAACCGGGAACGGATCCGGGTGGAGGACGCCAACTAGGGCGGTGAAGGCGGGGGCGGCGGGGCCGCCCCCGCCACCGGCGATCACTCCATGTGCAGGCCGCCGTTGATGTCGAGGTTGGCGCCGGTGATGAAGCCGGCGTCCTCCGAGGCGAGATACTCGATCAGCGAGGCCACCTCGTCGGGCTCGCCGAGCCGCTGCACCGGGATGGTCTCGATGATCTGCTGACGTACCTCCTCCTTCATGGACATGACCATGTCGGTGGCCAGATAGCCCGGCGAGACGGTGTTCACCGTCACGCCCTTGCGTGCCAGCTCCCGGGCCAGGGACATGGTGAAGCCGTGCATGCCGGCCTTGGTCGCAGCGTAGTTGCACTGCCCGAACTGCCCCTTGCGGCCATTGACCGAGGCAACATTGATGACGCGGCCCCAGCCGCGGTCGGCCATGTCGTCGGCGAACTGCTTGGTGACGTTGAAGACGCTGTCCAGGTTGGTGCGCATCACCGCGTCCCAGTTCTCCCGGGTCATCTTCTTGAAGCTGCCGTCCTTGGTGATGCCGGCGTTGTTGACCAGGATGTCGACCGGGCCGGCGCGTTCACGCACCGCCTCGGCCATGGCGGCACAGGAGTCCCAGTCGGCTACGTCGCACTGGACCGCGTGCACCGGCGTCGTCACGCCGCGCTCCTGGAGCCGCTCCCGCCACTTGTCGACACGGCCGTTGTCCGAGGTGTAGGTGGTCACCACGGTGTGTCCGCTGCGGCCCAGGCGCTCGCACACCGCCGCGCCGAGACCGCCGAGCCCGCCGGTTACCAGTGCCGTCTTCTGGCTCATAAGGTTCTCCCCCTTCGATGCCGTTCCTTGTCCGTGGTCGTGCCGCCTTGGCAGGAGCGGCTGCCTGCGGCTTTTTCCCCAGAATAGGGGCTATGCATCCTTTTGCAAATGACGCAGCGCAGCGTGGCGGTGGGTTATGCTGCGGGATGGAAACGCTCCTGCGAATCCTTTTTTGGGGAGGTGGAATGACAAAGACGGAGGGGCCCGCGCCGGAAAGCGGGCGGATCTACGACGACTTCGTGGCCACCATCGGCCGCACGCCCCTGGTGCGCCTGCCGCGGCTGGGCGCCGAGGCGGGGCTCGCCGCCGAGCTGCTGGCCAAGCTCGAGATGTTCAACCCGCTCAGCTCGGTCAAGGACCGCATCGCCCTGGCCATGATCGAGGCGGCGGAGGCGCAGGGGCGGATCACGCCGGGGCATTCAACGCTGATCGAGCCCACCTCGGGGAACACCGGCATCGGTCTGGCCTTCATCGCCGCGGCCCGGGGTTATCGGCTGATCCTGACCATGCCGGCGAACATGTCCACCGAGCGCCGCAAGCTCTTCGCCTTCTACGGTGCCCGGGTCGAACTGACCGACCCGGCGGCGGGCATGCGCGGCGCCATCGACCGGGCCGATGCACTGCTCGAGGAGATCCCCGACAGCTTCCAGCCGGCTCAGTTCAGCAATCCGGCCAATCCCCGCGCCCATCGCTGTGGTACCGCCGAGGAGATCTGGCGGGACACCGGTGGCGCTGTGGACGGGCTGATCGCCGGGGTGGGGACCGGCGGTACGCTGACCGGGGTCGCCGGTCTGCTCAAGGAGCGTCGGCCGGGGTTCCGCGCCTACGCTGTGGAACCGGCCGGCTCGCCGGTGCTCTCCGGCGGGGCACCCGGCCCTCACGGTCTGCAGGGCATTGGTGCCGGCTTCCTGCCGGAGACCCTGGATGCCGCGCTGGTGGATGAGACCCTGCAGGTGGAGGACGCTGAGGCGCTGGCCATGAGTCGTCGTGTGGCACGATTGGAGGGGATTCCCTGCGGGATCTCCAGCGGCGCGGCATTGGCGGCGGCGGTGCGGGTGGCCGCGCGCCCGGAGCTGGCCGGTCAGCGTCTGGTGGTCATCCTCGCCTCTAGCGCCGAGCGCTATCTTTCGACCCCGCTGTTCGAGGGGCTGGACGACGAGGCGTAGACGGCGGCAAGGAGCCGGCGGGCAGGCGGTCCACCTGCTTGGGCGATGCGGCGGGCGAAACCCGAGAACGGCTCGCTGCGGCCGTGGGAGGCGGGGGCGCGACAACGGCGCTGACGAGCGCACCCCTTCGGGGTCCCCTGCGCTGCTCCCCCCTCGGGGCCGCGCGTAAAGCTCGCGCCGCTGCGCGGCGCTCGTACGCTACGCGCTATGCGGTGCGAACCGGCAAAGGTTCGCCCCGCATGCCCCGAGGGGGCTGCGCTGCTCGGTGCGCTCAATGCGCCTTTGTCGCGCCCCCGCCTCCCACGGCCGCAGCATCCACCGGCTCCGGGCTGTGTCGACGCTCAAGCAGGTGAACCGTCTGCCCGCCGGCTCCTCGCCGCTTACGCCTCGTCATCCTCGCCCAGGGCGAAGAGCGAGGCATTGCCCCCGGCCGCGGCCGTGTTCTCCGTGACCATCCGCTCGTTGACGAAGCGCAGTAGGTAGTTCGGACCGCCCGCCTTGAAACCGGTGCCCGACAGCCCCTCGCCGCCGAAGGGCTGCGAGCCGACCACCGCACCGACGATATCCCGGTTCACATAGGCGTTGCCGGCGCGGATCGCCCGCGTGGCCGCATCCCGATGACTGTCGACGCGGCTGTGCACACCGAACGTCAGCCCATAACCGGCGGCGTTGATCCGCTCCACCACCGACTCGAGTTCCCCCGCCCGCCAAGTGGTGTAGTGGAGCATCGGCCCAAAGAACTCCTCCTGCAGGTCCTCGATGGCGTCCAGCCGGTAGAGCGACGGGGGGACAAAATGGCCGCGGGCTCCGGCGTCGCCCAGAGGTGTTCGATGGACCACCCGGCCGGCGGCGGCCATCGCCTCATGGTGGGCCTCCAGCCGGGCCCGGGCCGAGGCATCGATGACCGGGCCGATGTCGGTGGCCAGCCAGCGCGGGTCGCCGACCCGCAGGGCGTCCATGGCACCGCGCAGCATCTCTAGAAAAGGTTCGGCGATGTCCTCCTGGAGGCAAAGCAGGCGCAGCGCCGAGCAGCGCTGACCGGTACTGAAGAACGCCGAGCGCAGGACATCCACCACCGCCTGCTCGGGCAGGGCGCTGGAGTCCACGATCAGGGCGTTGAGGCCACCGGTCTCGGCGATCAGGGGAACGATGGGGCCGTCACGCCCGGCCAGGGTGCGGTGGATCTGCTGCGCCGTAGCCACCGAGCCGGTGAAGGCCACGCCGTCGATGCGCCGGTCGGCGACCAGCGGCGGCCCGATGCGCCCGCCCTCGCCGGGTAGCAGGTGGAGCACGTCGCCAGGGATGCCCGCCTGGTGCATCAGCGTCACCGCCCGTTGGGCGATCAGCGGCGTCTGCTCCGCCGGCTTGGCGATCACTGCGTTGCCGGCGGCCAGGGCGGCGGTGATCTGACCGGTGAAGATCGCCAGCGGCAGGTTCCAGGGGCTGATGCACAGATACGTGCCGCGGCCATGGAGTTGTAGCGTGTTGGTCTCGCCGGTTGGGCCGGGTAGCGGCGTCGGCTCAGCCATCAGTCGTCGCGCCTGGGCGGCGTAGTAACGGCAGAAGTCCACCGCCTCGCGGACCTCGGCGATGCCATCGCGCAGCGTCTTGCCGCCCTCCAGGGTGCAGAGGGTCATGAGTTCGGCGGTGTGCGCCTCGTAGAGGTCGGCCAAGCGTTCCAGGGCGCGGGCGCGCTCTTCGACCGGTGTGGCGGCCCAGCGCGGCCACGCTGCGGCGGCGCCGGCCAGGGCCTGCTCCAGGTGTTCGGGGCCGGCCCACAGCACGCTGCCCACCCGCTGCCCGGTGTCGGTGGGGCTGCAGACGTCGGCCCAGGTGCCGTCGGCTTCGGGGGCGCCACGGCCGTTGATGATCGGCCGCGCCTCACGCCGGGACTCGGCAGCGGCGGTCATCGCCTCGGCCAGGGCCGCGGTCTCCTGGCGGTTGGAGAAGTCGATGCCGCGGCTGTTGGTTCGGTCCGGGCCGAAGATCCCGGCCGGCAGCGGCAGGTGGGGGTGGCGCAGGGTCGGGCGCGAGCGCAGGTGCTCCACCGGATCGGCGATCAGGGTCTCCACATCGCCCTCGTGGATCCGGTTGACGAAGGAGGAGTTGGCGCCGTTCTCGAGCAGCCGACGGACCAGGTAGGGGAGCAGGGCCTCGTGCTGGCCCACCGGCGCGTAAATACGCACCGGGACACCGCGGCCGGGGCGGGCGTCGACGAGTTGATCGTAAAGCTCGTCGGCCATGCCGTGCAGGCGCTGGAACTCGAAGGGTTGCTCTTCGGCCAGTTCCAGCACGGCGGCCACCGTGTGGGCGTTGTGGGTGGCGAACTGGGGGTAGATCTGTTCGGGGTAGCGCAGCATGCGCCGGGCGCAGGCCAGGAAGCAGACGTCGCTGGCCGCCTTGCGCGTGAAGACGGGGTAGTCGTCGAGGCCCTGGATCTGGGTGTCCTTGACCTCGGTGTCCCAGTAGGCGCCCTTGACCAGGCGGACCCGCAGCCGTCGCTGGTGGTGCCGCGCCCGTTCGGCAAGCCACTCGATCCACTCCGGCGCCCGCTTCTGGTAGGCCTGCACCGCGATCCCCAGGCCGTGCCAGTCGGCCAGTTCGGGGTCGGCCATCACCGCCTCGAGCACGTCCAGGGTCAGATCCAACCGGGCCGCTTCCTCGGCGTCCACGCACAGGGCGATGCCGGCCTCCCGGGCCCGTCGGCAGAGCGCCTGCAGCCGTGGGATGACCGTCTCCCGGACGCGTTCCTCCTGGCCGGGCTCGAAGCGCGGGTCGAGGGCCGAGAGCTTCACCGAGACCTCGGCGCGGGCGTCCATCGATGCGTTGGGGTCGGCGCTGCGGCCAAAGTGTTCGATCCCTGCGCAGTAAGCCTGGAAGAAGCGCTCGGCGTCGGCATCGGTCCGCGCCGCTTCGCCGAGCATGTCGTAGGAGTAGCGGTACCCCTTGGCTTCGAGCTTGCGGGCACGCCGCTGCGCCTCGGGGATGTCGCGGCCGAGGACAAAGGTCTCGCCGAGCAGGCCCATGGAGCGGCGCACCGCGCGGCGGATCAGTGGCGCCCCCCGGCGCGCCATGGCACCGCGCAGTTGAGCCCCGAACCAGCGTTCGGCTTCGCCGGCATCGAGGATCCGCCCGGTCAGCGCCAGGCCCAGGGTGGCGGCGTTGACCAGCAGGCGGCGGTCGCGGCCCAGGTGCGATGACCAGCCTCCGGCGCCGAGCTTGTCGTGGATCAGCCGATCGGCCGCGGGGGCGTCGGGGATGCGCAGTAACGCTTCGGCCAGGCACATGAGCGCGACCCCTTCCTCGCTGGAGAGGTCGTACTCGTGGAGCAGCGCGGTCAGCGAGGACTGGCGGCGCTGGGCACGGATCATGCCGTGGACCAGGGTGCGGGCCCGCTCCTGGATACGCGCCCGGGTCCGCGGGTCGCACTCGGCCTCCCGGATTAGGGCCTGGCTGCGGGTGGGCTCGTCGATGCGATAGGCCGCGGCCAGGGGTTGGCGCTCGACGGGCAGCAGCTGCTCGGGGTCCGGATGGACGAACGCGCTCATGGCACCTCCTCGGGCGGATCGAATCAGGGCGGACATCGCCTGCTGCGTGCAGGGCGCGTGCCAGCCCGCCCCGCGCGCAGTGCTCGGCCTGCGAGCGGGCGGCGCTTTCCCTGATTGTGGCGCCTGTCGGCCGGGTCGGCGAGGGCGGTATGCCGGCGCAGTGCCTTGCACGATCGCAGTGCCTGGTATTTCATCCCCGGTCACGCATGGTGCAATCGCCGCGCCTGCGTCCGGGGATGCCGGGCGGTGCGCAGCGGCACGGAATCTGCACCCGGTAATCGTTGACCCTGACCCGCGGCCGCCGGGCGGCGGGCGTTGCACAAGCGGAGGAGCGGGCTATGGAAGAGAACCTCACGGCAGCCACCTGGTTCTGGCTGCTGGTGCCGATGTTGCTGGTGGTGGTGCTCGCGCTGGCGAGCCTGGTGCGCCGCAAGCTGCGGGAGGAGGACCAATGAACGGGGAGCTCGACCTGAACATCCCGCTGCTGGCGACCTTTGTCGTCTACCTGATCCTCATGATCCTGGTGGGGCTCTTCGCCTACCGCTTCACCAAGAGCCTGGCCGACTACATCCTCGGCGGGCGGCGTCTCGGATCGGGGACTGCGGCCCTGTCCGCCGGCGCCTCGGACATGAGCGGCTGGCTGCTGCTCGGCTTGCCCGGGGCGGTCTACGCCTCGGGGATGAATCAGATCTGGATCGCGGTGGGCCTGGCCATCGGCGCCTACCTCAACTGGCAGTTCATCGCCGAGCGGCTGCGCCGCTACACCGAGGTGGCGCGGGACTCCATCACCATCCCCGCCTACTTCGAGAACCGTTTCCGGGACCGGACCTCCGCCCTGCGCGTGGTCTCCGCCCTGGTGATCCTGCTCTTTTTCACCTTCTACACCTCGGCCGGGCTGGTGGCGGCGGGCACGCTGTTCGAGGACACCTTTGGCGTGGACTACACGCTGGCCCTGGCGGTCGGCGCCTCGGTAATCCTGGTCTACACCCTGCTTGGCGGCTTCCTGGCGGTTAGTTGGACCGACTTCATCCAGGGCATCCTGATGTTCGTCGCGCTGATCCTGGTGCCGGTGATCACGGTGATGAATCTCGGCGGCTGGTCGGAGACCGCCGGGGCGGTGGCGGACTTCGAGCCCGGGGCGCTGGATGCCTTCCACGACGTGACGTTGTTCAGCATCATCTCGCTGATGGCTTGGGGGCTGGGCTACTTCGGGCAGCCCCACGTGCTGACCCGATTCATGGCCATCCGCAGCCCGAAGGACATCCCGGCGGCCCGGTTCATCGGCATCAGCTGGATGGTCTTTGCCCTGTTCGGGGCGATCTTCACCGGCTTTGCCGGTATCGCCTTCTTCGAGGGGACCGGCACCCTGGACAACCCCGAGACGGTCTTCCTGGCCCTGATCCAGGCGCTGTTCAACCCGTGGGTGGCCGGCTGCCTGCTGGCGGCGGTGCTGGCGGCGATCATGAGCACCATCGACTCGCAGCTGCTGGTCTCCTCCTCGGCCCTGTCCGAGGACTTCTACAAGCGCTTCCTGCGCCCGCGCGCCGGCGATCGCGAGCTGGTCTGGGTCGGCCGTGCCACGGTGCTCGTCATCGGACTCTTCGCAACGCTGTTGGCGTTCGATCCGGACGCCGCGGTCCTCGACCTGGTCGCCTACGCCTGGGCTGGATTCGGTGCCGCCTTCGGCCCGGTGATCATCCTCTCGGTGTTCTGGCGGGGTACCACCCGCAACGGTGCGCTGGCGGGGATCGTCGTCGGTGCGGTGACGGTGGTCGTCTGGGATCTGCTCGAGGGTGGCCTGTTCGATATGTACGAGATCCTGCCCGGCTTCATCCTCGGGACACTGGCGATCCTGGTCTTCAGCCGCATTGGTGGCCGTCCCGGCGAGGAGATCGAGCGCGAGTTCGATCGCGTCCGGGCGCGTATGGACTGACCCGTCGCACCCGCCGCCCGGGGCTCGTTGGCACCTGGGCGGCGGGGGCACGTATCCCTCGCCGCGCCAGGCATTGGGTCCGGGCGGGATCCTTGCCCTCGATGTGCGCCTGCACTTCCCCCGTGCGCCGTGTGCTGATGCAACAAGGCTGCATGCGCCCGCGCAATGACGCAGACTGTGCGCGTTTGCGCCCCGCAGGGGCGTGACCTGCCTGCAGAGGAGGAGCGCATGATCGAGATGCAGCCGATCGGGGTGATCCGCACCCCGCACACCGAACGTCGCGGTATGCCGGTCCAGCCGAGCGGTGCCGGCGACTTCACCGGCCGGGTGGAGGTCGATCCCGCCTACGCGGCCGGGCTCAAGGATCTGGACGGGTTCTCGCACATCACCCTGATCTTTCTCTTCGACCGCAGCGAGGGCTACGAGCTCGAGGTGGTCCCCTTTCTCGATGATCGCCCCCACGGTGTCTTCGCCACCCGGGCGCCCCGGCGGCCGAACCCCATCGGCCTGTCCACCGTGCGACTGGAGGCGGTGCGCGGCAACACCCTCGAGATCCGGGGGCCGGACATGCTCGACGGCACGCCGCTACTCGACATCAAGCCGTGTACGCCGGAGTTGGGTCCACAGGGCCCGGTGCGCCGCGGCTGGCTGGACGAGGCCCGGGCCCGCTTCGCCGAGGGTCGGGCGGACGAGCGCTTCCGGCCGTAGGGGGCGCGGCTGCCGCAGCCCCTGGCGGGCATACGGTTGAGCGGATAAAATAAACAGGACGCATTCGCATTTGCATGAAGGAGGTAGCATGATACTCCGGTTCCGGACCCTCGCGGTATCGTGGCGCGGCGCACTGCCGGCGGCCGGTCTGGCGGGGCTGGCGGCACCGGCGGCGGTGCTTGGGGACTCGGGGGCCGAGGTCCTGCCCCCGGTGACCGTGACCGGCGATCCCCTGGGCAGCCGCACGGAGAGCGAACTCGTGCGCCCGATCTCGGTGGCGGAGGGTGAGGCGCTGGAGCGCCGTCGCGGTGGCGGGACCATCGGCGAGGTCCTCGACGGCCTGCCGGGGATCAGCAACGCGGACTTCGGGCCCGGCGTGGGCCGGCCCACGATCCGTGGCCTGCAGGGGTCCCGGGTCGAGGAGCTGCAGGACGGCATGCGCATCAGCGATGTCTCGGACGAGGGCGTCGATCACGCCGTCGGGGGGGACTCGCGGCGGGCGCAGTCGGTGGAGTTCATCCGCGGGCCGGCGACACTGGTGTACGGCTCCGGGGCCGCCGGCGGGGCCGTGAACATGGTCACCAGCCGCTTTGACCCGTTTATCGGGGACCAGGTCTCCGGCCGCCTTTACGGCGCCTACACCGACAATGCCAACAAGCGCCAGGGCTACGCCGGTGTCGAGGTGCCCCTGACCGAGGGGTTCGCCCTGCGCACCGACTACAGCCTCAGTCGCAGCGACGACGCCGACATCGCCGGCTTCCAGCTTGAGGAGGGACGCGACGGCGATCACCTGATCCGCGATACGCTGGTCAACAGCGACGTCAAGGACGACAGCTGGTCGCTGACCGGGATGTGGTCGGAGGACTGGGGCTACATCGGCGTCGGCTACGACCGCTGGGAGATCGAGTACGGCGTGCCGGAGGCCTTCTTCCCGGTGCACAACACAGGCGATATCGACCTCTCCGACGAGTACGAGCGGATCTACGCCGAGCACGACCGCTTCGATCTGCGCAGTGAGTTCTACGACCCGTTCGACGGCTTCTCGGCCGCCCGTTTCAATCTCTCCTACACCGAGTTCGTCCAGGATGAGATCGAGTACGAGTACGACACGAGCACCGGACGGCTGGACGAGCGAGAGCTGGAGGCGACCTTCGAGCAGGACGAGCTCGACGCCCGGCTGGAGCTGACCCACGATCCCCTGGACGCCCTCGGCGGGCTGCGCGGGACCGTAGGCATCGATTTCCACGATGTGGACTACGTCGGCGCGGATCCCCGCGAGGGCCGGGACGACCTCATCCGGCCCAACGAGACCACCTCCACCGGGGTCTTCGTGGTCGAGGAGCTGCCCACCGGCTTCGGCGCCGTGGAGTTCGGTGCCCGGCTCAACCACGAGCGCTCACGGCCGGCGGATGTGGCGGACCAGCAAATCAAGAAGGTCGCCGAAGACGGCAGTATCAACGGGGTCGACGTGCCCGAGCGCAACTTCCAGGAGGAACTCGGCAGCCGCACCTTCACCACCGGCAGCGCCTCCGCCGGTGCCCGCTTCGAGCTCGACGACGCCCACCGCCTGCGCACCTCGGTGACCTACGCCGAGCGCGCCCCCTCGGCCGAGCAGCTCTACGCCTTCGGCCGCCACGGCGCCGCCGGCACCTGGGAGGTGGGGGATCCGGATCTCGGCGAGGAGCAGTACCTCAACCTGGACATCGCCCTGGAGCGCCACCAGGGGGCGGTCCGCTACGACGCCGCGGTCTTCTACAACCGGGTGGATGACTACATCTACTTCCAGAGCTTCGACGACAACGGCGAGCCCCTGCGCGTTGGGGCGGATGACGATGAAGTTGTGCAAGAGGACGGCGGCGATCAGCTGGTCTACAACACCGCCGCCGACGTCCACCTCTACGGCCTGGAGTTCGAGGCGGAGCACGATCTCACCGTGGCCGACTGGCCGGTGACCGCCCGGGCCAGCGGCGACTACCTGCGCGGGCGTTTCCGCGACGGCGGGAGCCTGCCGCGGATGACGGCGCCGCGGCTGGGGATCGGCGTGGACACCGCCTGGCGGACTCTGGACTTCGCCGTGGACTGGCGACACGTTTTCCGGCAGACGGATACCGGCCCGGCGGAGACCGAGACCGGCAGCTACAACCTGGTCGGCTTCGATATCGGCTGGGAACCGCAGGATGTCGAGGAGCTGCGCGTGTTCTTCCGCGGCCGAAACCTCCTCGACGAGGACGGCCGACGCCACGAGAGCTTCTTCAAGGGCTCGGCGCCGATCCTCGGCCGCAACTACACCCTGGGGGCGAGCTACAACTTCTAGCCGGTGGCGTGGCGGCAGCCGGCCCCGGGCGTTGCCCCGGGGCCGGCTGCCGGCTAGCTTGCAGCGATTATGAGCGAGCCCTCCGCATCCCCGCACAACCACCCCGCCTCCGCGGCCGCCGGGCCGCCGCTCGGGGTGGTGCTCACCGGCGGCAGCCGCGGCCTGGGCCTGGCCATGGCGCAGCGTTTCCTCGCCGCCGGGGATACTGTGGTCGTCTGCGCCCGGGATCCGGCGCGGCTGGATGCGGCGCGGACCGAGCTGGCCGCCGCCACGGGGGCCGGGGAGCGTCTACACGTCCTCGCCGCCGACGTCGCCGACCCCGGGGAGGCCGAGCGGCTGGCGGATTTCGCCGTCGAGCGACTGGGGACCATCCACCGCTGGGTGAATAACGCCGGTACCGCCGGGCGCTTCAAGCGGCCGCTGACCGGGCTGGATACGGCGGACATTGCTGGCACCTGCGCGACCAACCTCACCGGCTCCATGCAGCTTTGTGCGGCGGCGCTGCGGCGCATGCAGGCCCAACCGGCGGCGCAGCAGCCGTGCTACCACCTGTTCAACTTCGGGTTCTCGGAGCTGGGGGCGCGTTTCTCGCGGACCTCCATCCCGCATCGGGTCAGCAAGCTGGCGGTGGCGGAGCTCTCCCGTCAGCTGCGTCGCGAGCTGCAGGCCGCCGGCGAGCGCGGGGTGGGCGTCCACGAGCTGCGTCCCGGGCTGGTGCGCACCGAGCTGCTGCTCGCCGATTTGCCCGAGAGCGCCCGGCCGATTATTGATCGCCTGGCCGAGCCCCCGGAACGGGTGGCCGATGTCCTGGTGCCCCGAATCCGCGGGGTCACCGGCACCGGGCGCACCCTGCAGTACCGCTCGCCCCTGGTCACGCTGCTCCGCGCCCTGACGGCGGTGCCCGCCCTGCGCCGCGGCGGCTGATCGGGGCAGCCCCGGTCAGCGGACGCGGAACTGCCCCACGCGGTCCTGCAGGTCGGCGGCCAGCCGGGCGACTTCCTCGCTGGCCGATGCGACCTGGGAGGCGCCGCTTGCGGTGGCGTCGATGGTCGCCTTGATCTGGGTCAGCGAGCGGTTGATCTCCTCGGAGGCCGCCGACTGCTCCTCCGCAGCGCTGGCGATCTGGGTGTTCATGTCGTTGATGGTCCCTACGGACTCGGTGATCGCACCCAGCGACTCCGACGCGCGCGAGGCAATGGTTACTGCCTGGCCAGAGCTGCTGCGGCCGTTCTCCATGGCCTGGGCCGCCTCTTCGATGCGCCCGCGCAGGGTGTCGAGGATCTCGCGGATCTCCTCGGTGGAGGTCTGGGTGCGGGTGGCCAGCTTGCGCACCTCCTCGGCGACGACCGAGAACCCGCGGCCGTTCTCCCCGGCGCGGGCCGCCTCGATGGCGGCGTTGAGGGCAAGCAGGTTGGTCTGCTCGGTGATCTCGTGGATCACGTCGAGCACCTTGGTAACCCGCTCGGCGTCTTCATTGAGCTGCTGGACGACGCCGGCGGCGGTCTCGGCCTGCTGTGCCACCTGACGGATCTCGTCGGCGTTCTCCTGCACGACCTCCGAGCCCGACTGGGCGGCCTGATCGGACCGGCGGGCCGCTTCGGAGGCGTCCGAGGCGTTTTCGGCGACCTGCTGGATGGTGGCCGCCATCTCGTTCATGGAGGTGGCCACCTGCTCGGTCTCGGACTGCTGCTCGCGCAGCTGGCCGCTGGTCTCGCGCACCGAGGCCGACAGCTCCTCGGCGGAGGCGGAGAGCTGGGTTGAGGCGTCGGCGACCGAGCCGATCAACCCCTGGAGCCGGTCGATGAAGGCGTTGAAGTTGGTGGCCAGTTCGCCCACCTCATCCCGGGAATGGACCTCCAGGCGGCGGGTGAGGTCGGCTTCGCCGCTGGCGATCTCGCCCAGTGCCCGGCCGGTGGCGGCGATCGGCTGCGCGATGCGCCGGGCCACCAGGACGATGATCCCGCCAAGCAGCACCACCGCCGCGGCGAAGACGATCAGCAGGTTCTGCTGCAGATCGCGGGCAGCGGCCATCAGTTCTGATTCTGGCACGGCGATCCCCAGCGACCAGCCGGAGAGTCCGGAGACCGGGGCAAAGGCCGCTGTGTAGGCGGTGTCGTCGGCCCCGCTGAAGGTGCCCACGCCTCGCTCACCGTCGACCATGCGCTGGGCGATCGCCTGGTAGTCGGTATCCCCGGACTCCAGCGCGTTCTCTTCCATGCGCACGTCCTCGTCCGGGTGGGCGACGGTGAGGCCGTCGGCGCTCAAGGCCCAGGCGAGGGCGCCAGCGCGATCCGTAGTCGATGCCACCACATCGGCCAGGGTGTCGAGGGTGACGGTCACCGCCACCAGGCCGATGACATCCCCCCCGGCATCGGTAACCGCCCGGGCGATGACGGTGATCGGATTGCCGGTACTGGCGGAGTGGACCGGATCGGAGATGACCAGCGTCTCCCGCTCCTCTTCGACGATGGTCTGCCAGTAGTCGCGCCCGGAGAGATCCGTCTGCTCGCCGCCGTGGTGGTAGGTGGCCGTCCCCTCGGTGTCGACGAAGATCAGCACTTCGTATTCGTCGCTCATGTGCTCGCCCTGGCCGGCGAGGAAGTCACCGATCCGATCGGGGTTGCCGGAGGCGAGCGCCTCGCTGTGCGCCAGGGCGGAGACGTAGGCCGTGTGCGTGTCGAGCCACTGGCTGATGGCCTCGGCACCGGCCTCGCTCAGCTCCTGAGTCGAGTCGGTGATCTCGGTGCTGAAGCGGTCGTTGGCCTGGTGGGTGGCGATCCCGCCGACGATGACAAAGGCCAGCAGAGTGGGGACGCCAAAGAGGAGGAGCAGCTTCGGGGTGAGACGGACGGCACTGAGCATGAGGATTCGCTTCCCCGTTGCAGGCGGTCTGTTGGTTTTTCGTTAACTGGAAAGACGCGTTGGATGTCTTGAGCAGGCGACCGCCCAATGGTGCCTACGCCGGATCGGAGGCGCAAATCGGTCGGCTAGGCATCGGGCAATGCCGCCGGGGTGGCTGGGCCAACCCAGCGGCATTGCCGTGCCCTAGTCAGCGCCGCCGGTAGCGGTCGAAGGCCCGCTCCAGCTCCTCGGGGTCGAGATCGGCGGAGTTGACCACGCCGCCCTGGACCATGATGGATTCATGGTTGTCCTGCCAGCGCTGCTGCTCTTCCTCGGTGGCGCGTGGCATGAACCACCCGGTCGCAGCAAAGAGCAGGCCGATCAGCGGCGACAGCCAGCAGACGATGGCAAAGGGGGCGTAGACCAGCGTCGGGATGCCCAGCGCACCGGCGGTGAAGGCACCACCCGCGCCCCAAGGGATCAGCGGGTTGATCATGGTCCCGCCTTCCTCCACCGAACGCGACAGGTTCAGGGTCGATTGTCCCTGTCCCCGATAGACCGGGGCGTACATCCGGCCCGGTAGCGCGATGGACAGGTAGGGATCGCCGGAGATGAGGTTGGTGCCGGCGGCGCTGCCGGTGCTGGCGGCGAACAGCGAGAAGCGGCCTCGGATGCGCTGGATGATGGCGTTGAGGATGGCCTCGACGCTGCGCGTCTGCTCCAGGATCCCGCCGAAGGCCAGGGCGATGAGCACCAGCGAGATGGTCCACATCATCGACTGGATGCCACCGGTGGAGAGCAGGTCGTCCACCGACTCGACGCCGGTCTCGCTGACGAAGCCGTCCTGCATCGCCATGATCGCGGTGGTCAGGTCCGTGCCCTGGACGAGGACCGCCATGACCGCGCCGGCGATGGCACCGGCAAAGAGCGTGGGCAGCACCGGGAAACGCAGCAGCGCCAGGGCCATGACCAGAACCGCCGGCAGCAGCAGCACCGGATGCAGCGTGAACTGCGCCTCCAGGCCCTCGAGGATGGTCTCGATGCGTCCGCTCTCCAGGCCGGTGTCCGCGTAGCCAAAGCCGATGGCCCAGTACGCGGTGCCGGCAACAATCAGCGCCGGCACGGAGGTGGCCATCATGTTGCGGATGTGGCTGAACAGGTTGGTGCCAGTAACGGCCGGGGCGAGATTGGTGGTGTCGGACAGCGGCGACATCTTATCGCCGAAGAAGGCGCCCGAGACGATGGCGCCGCCGGTCAGGGCCATGGGGATGCCCAGCCCCTCGCCGACGCCCACCAGGGCCAGACCCACGGTGCCGACCGTGCCCCAGGAGGTGCCCACGGCCATGGAGACCACGGCGGTGAGGATCATGGCGGCGAGCAGGAACAGTTCCGGGGTGATCAGCAGCAGGCCGTAGTAGATCAGCAGCGGCACGGTCCCCGAGAGGATCCAGGTGCCGATGATCATGCCCACTGTGATTAGGATGGCCACCGACTGAAGACCGATATGGACGACGTGGTAGAGGCCGTTCTCCATCCGCCACCAGCGGATGCCGTGGTACCAGCCGAGCAGGCCGGTGAAGGCGATGCCCAGGGCCAGTGGTACGTGGGGGACGAAGTCGTCGAAGGCGAGGATCTGAAAGACCATCAGGCCCATGGTGAAGGCGATGGGGAGCAGGGCCGTGGTCACGCTCGGAAGCGGGATCTCCGGCTCCCGCGCACCGTTCTCGTTGGTGTCGCTCATGCAGACTCCAGGGTTGCCAGGGAAGCCGGCATTATCGCGATGATGGATGTCATTGCAAGCGGTGCGTTGACCCGCCGGGTAGCCCCGGAGGGTGACAGGAACACTGTGATTGCTACATTCGATCAGGGAGCCGTCTTGAGTGAGACTGCGCACAAGCGCAAAATGGAATTGTTCAAAACGGCAATCCGCAGGAAGCAACGGAGATAACAATGACCGATCAGCAAAAGACCGGCGGCTGCCCGGTGATGCACGGCGCGATGACGCAGGTGGGCGAGTCCAACATGGACATGTGGCCCAACGCCCTGAACCTCGACATCCTGCACCAGCACGACCACAAACCCGATCCGATGGGCCCGGGCTTCAACTATCGTGAGGAGGTCAAGAAGCTCGATCTCGACGCGGTCAAGCAGGATCTCCACCAACTCATGACCGACAGTCAGGAGTGGTGGCCGGCGGACTGGGGCCATTACGGCGGGCTGATGATCCGCATGGCCTGGCACGCCGCCGGCACCTATCGGGTGGCGGACGGCCGGGGCGGCGGCGGCACCGGCAACCAGCGGTTTGCCCCCATCAACAGCTGGCCGGACAACGTCAACCTGGACAAGGCGCGGCGTCTGCTCTGGCCGATCAAGAAGAAGTACGGCAACCGGCTCAGCTGGGCCGACCTGATCATCCTTGCCGGCAACGTGGCCTACGAGTCCATGGGCCTGAAGACCTACGGCTTCTCCCTCGGGCGCGAGGATATCTGGCACCCGGAGAAGGACATCTACTGGGGCTCGGAGAAGGAGTGGCTGGCGCCGAGTGATGCCGAGGACAGCCGCTATGGTGACGACCGTGAGTCGCTGGAGAACCCGCTGGCGGCGGTGATGATGGGCCTGATCTACGTCAACCCCGAGGGCGTGGACGGCAACCCGGATCCGCTGCGGACCGCCGAAGACGTGCGCATCACCTTCGAGCGCATGGCCATGAACGACGAGGAGACCGTCGCCCTGACCGCCGGCGGGCACACGGTGGGCAAGTGTCACGGCAACGGCAACGTGGAGCATCTCGGTCCGGACCCGGAGTCCGCCGATGTCGACGAACAGGGCCTTGGCTGGAACAACAAGGTCTCCCGGGGCATCGGGCGCGACACGGTCTCCAGCGGGATCGAGGGCGCCTGGACGACCTATCCCACGCGCTGGGATAACGGCTACTTCCACCTGCTGCTCAACTACGAGTGGGAGTTGACCAAGAGCCCCGCCGGCGCGTGGCAGTGGGAGCCGGTGGACATCAAGGAGGAGGACAAGCCGGTCGACGTCGAGGATCCGTCGATCCGCCTGAACCCGATCATGACCGATGCGGACATGGCCATGAAGATGGATCCGGCGTATCGCAAGATCTCCGAGCGCTTTTACAACGACCCCGCCTACTTCGACGAGGTCTTCGCCCGGGCCTGGTTCAAGCTCACCCATCGGGATCTGGGGCCGCGGACGCGCTACATCGGACCGGAGGCACCGACCGAGGATCTGATCTGGCAGGACCCCGTGCCGGCCGGCCGGACGGACTACGATGTGAATGAGGTCAAGGCGAAGATCGCCGATAGCGGCCTGAGCATCGGCGAGATGGTCGCCACCGCCTGGGACAGCGCCCGGACCTTCCGCGGCTCCGACTACCGGGGTGGTGCCAACGGCGCCCGTATCCGGCTTGCCCCGCAGAAGGACTGGGAGGGCAACGAGCCCCAGCGTCTGGCGAAGGTGCTTGGCGTTCTTGAGGGCATCGCTGCCGAGACCGGGGCCAGTGTGGCCGATACCATCGTACTCGCTGGCAACGTGGGCATTGAGCAGGCGGCCCGGGCGGCCGGCCACGAGATCACGGTGCCCTTCGCCCCGGGGCGCGGCGATGCCAGCCAGGAGATGACCGATGTCGACTCCTTCCAGTACCTCGAGCCGCTCGCCGACGGTTACCGCAACTGGCTCAAGAAGGACTACGCGGTCCAGCCCGAGGAGATGATGCTCGACCGCACGCAGCTGATGGGTCTGACGGCGCCGGAGATGACTGTCCTCGTCGGCGGCATGCGGGTGCTCGGCACCAACCACGGCGGTGCGAAGGATGGCGTGCTTACGGACCGTGAGGGGCAGCTGACGAACGACTTCTTCGTCAACCTCACCGACATGGCCTACACCTGGAAGCCGGTGGGCAAGAACCGCTACGAGATCCGTGAGCGCAGCAGCGATGCAGTGAAGTGGACGGCGACCCGGGTGGACCTGGTCTTCGGCTCCAACTCGATCCTGCGCTCCTACGCCGAGGTTTATGCCCAGGACGACAACCAGGAGAAGTTCGTCCACGATTTCGTCGCGGCCTGGACCAAGGTCATGAACGCCGACCGATACGACCTGGAGGCGTAACCGCGGTTTCACCCCGGTCCGGGCCGGGGTGAAAGGGCATGCCCGGCCCCGCCAGAGCGGAGCCGGGCATCGGCCGCTGTCCACTTCCCAGTCATCAGGAGCATCACGGATGAGTGACCACGTCTACAAGATCGTCGAACTGACTGGTTCGTCGCCCGACGGGATCGAGGAGGCCGTCAACAACGCCATCGCACGTGCCGGCGAGAGCCTTCGCCACCTGCGCTGGTTCCAGGTGGTGGATACCCGAGGCCATATCGAGGACGGGCGAGTGAGTCACTGGCAGGTGACGATCAAGGTCGGCTTCACCCTGGAATAGGTTCGCCTCTGCCGCATGACCTCTGGGCCCGTGGAGGGCGGTCGCGCCATGGCCCGAAAGTTGCTGGATGGGTGGTGCTTCGATCGATCCATAACCCATTTGGCAAGGCAGGAGTGGAGCTATGCCCAGCGTGACCTTTCGGCATCCAGACCACGGGGAGCAAACCGTAGAGGCGGTGGCAGGCAGTCATACGGAGCCGGTCCTGAAACTGGCCCGCCGGAACCACATCCCGATCTCTTTCGATTGCCAGGACGGCGAGTGTGGCAGTTGTCTGGTTTATGTCCATTACGGTGTCGCAAAAGGGACAATGGCGGGTCCACTGACGGACCGCGAGGAGCGGGTCCTGCTCGAGCTGGGCAAGGTCACCCAAGCGGAGATCGATCGCATGCGCGTCGATGATCTGCCCACCAACTGGCGTCTGATGTGCCAGATGGTGGTGCGTGACGAGGACCTGGTGATCGAGTACGGCGATGTCTGAGCTCAGCCCCGGTCTGGATTGTGAGCGGGCCATCCAGCGCCTGCTCCAGTGCGTTGACCGCCACATCGCAGAGGAGCCGGAGAATAGCCGAGTGCGGCGGTATCTGGAGCGTGAGCTGGGCGGCCGGGATGGTTCAGAGCCGGATACGCGCCTGATGGTCCACGCGCAGATTAACGTGATCCGGGAGTTATTCGTTCAGCGCGGCGATGATGCGGGTCTCAGCATGCTCTCCGCCATCGAGCGGGAATGCTGCTGAGATCCGGACTTGGGGGTGGCGGCCTCTCATACCGGTGAGGGGTCGCCCGGCCTCCCGGTGATACAGGGTTATCACCTTGCGCCCGCGGAGTCGGGTGGCCGACAGGAAGGGATGGTGGATGGCTCCCCGGGACGGATTCGAACCGCCGACCCAGTGATTAACAGTCACTTGCTCTACCGCTGAGCTACCGGGGAAGCGTGGTGTCACCTCACGATGCGCTGCGTATTCTGCCGATCCTCTACTGCGTTGGTCAAGCCTCTATGGGGTTTTCCGTGCCCGTCCTGCCGCCCCCGCGATCGCCCGGGGCCATCGCGGGGGCGAGGAGCGGGGCCGATCAGCCGCCCAGGGCCTGCTGCAGCCGGTCCATGGCGCGCTCCAGGTTCTCCATACTTGTAGCATAGGAGATGCGCGCGTACCCGGGGAGACCGAAGGCGGAACCCGGGACCAGGGCCACGCCGGCGTCGTTGATCAGCTGCTCGGCGAAGGCCACATCGTCCTTGGCGCCGACCCGGTTCATCGCTTCCTCCATGTGCGGGAAGCAGTAGAAGGTGCCGTCGCAGGGCGTGCAGCTGACCCCCGGCATGGCGTTCAGCCGCTCGACGACGAAGTCGTGGCGGGCCTTGAACTGCTCGAGCATGGGCTGGATGCAGCCCTGATCGCCGTTGAGCGCGGCCAGCGCGCCGGCCTGGGAGATGGAAGCCGGGTTGGAGGTGCTCTGCGACTGCACCTTCTTCATGGCGCCGATCAGCGGGGCTGGGCCGGCCGCGTAGCCGATCCGCCACCCGGTCATGGCGTACGCCTTGGAGACGCCGTTGACGACGATGGTTCGGTCGACCAGCTGCGGGGCGGCCATGGCGATGTTGGTGAAGGGTTCATCGCGCCAGAGGATGTGCTCGTAGATGTCATCGCTGACCACCACCACCTGGGGGTGCTGCTCGAGCACGGCGCCCAGCGCCGCCAGTTCGTCACGGGTGTAGGCGGTGCCGGTGGGGTTGGACGGGCTGTTGAGGATGACCATGCGGGTCTTGCGGGTCAGGGCCTGCTCGAGCTGCTCGGGGGTGATCTTGAAGCGGCTCTCGGCACCGGCGGCCACGAACACCGGCTGAGCACCGAAGACCAGGGCCATGTCCGGGTACGAGACCCAGTAGGGCGCTGGGATGACCACTTCGTCGCCCTCGTTGAGCACCGCCGCCATGGCGTTGAACAGGGACTGCTTGGCACCGCTGGAGACGAGGATCTGGCTGGGCTCGTAGTTCAGGCGGTTGTCGCGCTCGAGCTTGTCGATGACCGCCTGCTTGAGCTCGGCAGTACCGTCCACGGCGGTGTAGCGGGTCTGCCCCTGTTGGGCGGCCCGGACGGCGGCCTCGATGATGTGCGGGGGGGTGTCGAAGTCCGGTTCGCCGGCGCCGAGGCCGATGACGTCGTGGCCGGCGGCGCGCAGCTCGGCGGCGCGGGCGGTGACGGCGAGCGTCGGCGATGGCTTGATGCGCTGGACGCGATCGGCAAGCTGAAGGTCCATGGTCTGGCTCCGCGTTGAAAGTTGGGCTCGGTGCGTATGATAAGGGTTTTCGGGTCGGGTGTTCACGGTTCAGTGCGCGTGGGGCGGGGTTGAGGCTTCGGGGTTCAGTGGGCAGGGTCCGGCAGGTGGTGTCGTTGGTCGAGCGGGTAGACGCTGTGTGCAGGGCGCCGGGTCAGGGTGCGCCCAAGATGAATGCGGGGATTCGATGACGGAACGTTTCAAGCTCAATGCCCGGTTTCAGCCGGCGGGTGATCAGCCCCAGGCCATCGAGGAGCTCGTCGAGGGGATCGAGTCGGGGCTCTCGGATCAGACCTTGCTCGGGGTCACCGGTTCCGGCAAGACGTTCACCATCGCCAACGTCATCGAGCGGCTGCAGCGCCCGGCGATCCTGCTCGCTCCCAACAAGACCCTGGCCGCCCAGCTCTATGGCGAGATGCGCGAGTTCCTGCCGGAGAACCGGGTCGAGTACTTCGTCTCCTACTACGACTACTACCAGCCGGAGGCGTACGTGCCGTCGTCGGATACCTTCATCGAGAAGGATGCCTCGGTGAACGAGCACATCGAGCAGATGCGCCTGTCCGCCACCAAGGCGCTCCTCGAGCACCAGGATACGGTCATCGTCGCCTCGGTATCGTCCATCTACGGCCTCGGTGACCCGCAGGCGTACATGTCGATGCTCCTGCACCTGGTCCGCGGCGAGCGCATCGACCAGCGGGCGATCCTGCGCCGGCTCGCCGAGCTGCAGTACACCCGCAACGACACCGAACTCACCCGCGGGACCTACCGCGCCCGCGGCGAGGTGATCGACATCTTCCCGGCCGAGTCCCCGGAAGAGGCGGTGCGGGTGCAGCTCTTCGACGATGAAATCGAGGAGATCAGCTGGTTCGACCCGCTCACCGGCGAGCTGCTGCGCCGGGTGCCGCGGGTGACCATCTATCCGAAGACCCACTACGTGACCCCGAAGGAGCAGCTGCACCGGGCCGTCGAGCAGATCAAGGAGGAGCTGCGCGAGCGCCTCAGCGAGCTGCGCGCCGCCGACAAGCTGGTGGAGGCGCAGCGGCTTGAGGAGCGGACCCGCTTCGACATGGAGATGATGCTCGAGCTCGGCTATTGCAACGGCATCGAGAACTACTCGCGCTACCTCTCCGGGCGGGCGGCCGGTGAGCCGCCGCCGACCCTGTTCGATTACATCCCGCCGGAGGCGGTGCTGTTCATCGATGAGTGCCACGTCACCGTTCCGCAGATCGGCGGCATGTACAAGGGCGACCGTTCGCGCAAGCAGACGCTGGTCGACTACGGCTTCCGCCTGCCCTCGGCGCTGGATAATCGGCCGCTGAAGTTCGAGGAGTTCCGGCGCCTGGCTCCGCAGACGGTCTTCGTCTCGGCAACGCCCGGCCCGTTCGAGGAGGAGCACGCCGGGCAGGTGGTCGAGCAGGTGGTTCGCCCCACCGGGCTGGTCGATCCGGAGGTGGAGGTGCGCCCGGCCACCGCGCAGGTCGATGATGTCTATGGCGAGATCCGCGCCCGCGCCGAGCGTGATGAGCGCGTGCTGGTCACCACGCTGA
The DNA here is from genome assembly GCF_022228075.1 of Halorhodospira sp. 9628. Taxonomy (NCBI): domain Bacteria; kingdom Pseudomonadati; phylum Pseudomonadota; class Gammaproteobacteria; order Chromatiales; family Ectothiorhodospiraceae; genus Halorhodospira; species Halorhodospira sp. 9628. Next base: position 160,227 of record NZ_JAJNRF010000004.1, on the reverse strand, counting down.
CCAAGCGCATGGCCGAGGACCTGACCGAGTACCTGGAGGAGAACGGGATCCGCGTGCGCTATCTGCACTCCGACGTGGACACCGTTGAGCGCACCGAGATCATCCGTGACCTGCGCCTGGGTCATTTCGACTGCCTGGTCGGCATCAACCTGCTGCGCGAGGGGCTCGACATCCCCGAGGTCTCGCTGGTGGCGATCCTCGATGCCGACAAGGAGGGGTTCCTGCGCTCGACCCGTTCACTGATTCAGACCATCGGCCGGGCGGCTCGCAACATCAGCGGCCGCGCGATCCTCTACGCCGATCAGGTGACCGACTCCATGCGCCGCGCCATCGACGAGACCGAGCGTCGGCGGGCCAAGCAGATCGCCCACAACGAGGCCCACGGCATCACCCCGCAGGGCATCCGCAAAGAGGTGCCCGACATCATGGAGCGCGGCGGGGTGCCGGCGCCGGGCGCGCCGCAACGGGCGGCCGGAGTGGCCGAAGAGGCCGGCGCGTACGCCGGGCTGTCGCCGGCGGAGGCGGTACGGCGGATCCGTGAGCTGGAGAAGCGGATGCATGAGCACGCCAGGGATCTCGAGTTCGAGGCGGCCGCGCAGGTGCGGGACGAGATCCGCCGTATCGAGGAGCAGGCCCTCGGCGGCGGCGACGCCACGGCCGCCGCTTCCTGAGCGGGCCTGCGGTTCAGCTCGGACGGCGGTTCTGCATCAGGGTCTCGATATCCAGGCGTTTGTCGCCGTGCCGGGTGCGCATGAGCACGTCGTGCTCGTAGTGGTAGTAACGGGCGATGAAGTAGGCCGAGCGCAGCGCCGCGATCTCGGTCTGCGAGTTGCCGATGTGCTGCACGCCGCCCTGTTCGTTGTAGAAGACTACCTCCCAGCCGTTGTCACGCTCCTCGATGATCAGCCGGTAGGTTGTGCGCAGTCGCGGTTTGTGCGGCCGGGGATTCAACAGCTGCTCTCCTGATCGGGCAAGTCGCCCCCATCCTGCCATGGATCGGCGCCGCCGCGGGGATCCAGGAGGGGCGCACGCCTAGAACTATAAGACTTCTAAAGAGTCTTCCCTTCGGGTTCGGGAATATGTACCCTTTGAGTACGGATTGAGCGAAGTCAGAGATCATGCTCCGAATCAACCGCGAGACCGATTACGGCGTTGTCATCCTCTCGGCCATGGCACGCCGGCCGGGAGAACGGGTCAACGCCGCGCAGCTGGCGGGCGCCCACGGCCTGCCGCAACCGATGGTTAGCAAGGTCATGAAGCAGCTGGTGCATGCCGGGCTGCTGTGCTCCTACCGCGGCGCCAAGGGCGGCTACGGCCTGGCCCGGCCCCCCGAGCAGATCTCGGTGGCCGAGGTCATCGAGGCCCTCGAGGGGCCGATCGCCTTCACCGAGTGCGTCGAGAGCGGGACCGATAATTGCACGCACGTCGAGGACTGCAATGCCAGCGCCACCTGGTCGCGGATCAGCTCCGTGGTCCGGCAGGCCCTGGCGGCGGTGAGTCTGGCGGAGATGGGCGAGCCGGCCAGCGCGCCGGTGGGGATCTACCCCCGTCAACAGGTTATTGGCCACTGAGCAGCCGGAGGCTTGGGCGACATGTCGAGCAGCAACGAAACCATTGAACGGTTCACCAGCCGGGGCTACGAGGCCGGCTTCTTCACCGATATCGAGCAGGAGTTTGCACCACCGGGGCTCAACGAGGAGACCATCCGGTTCATCTCCGAGAAGAAGGGCGAGCCGGAGTGGATGCTCGAGTGGCGGCTCGAAGCCTACCGCGGCTGGCTGGAGATGGCCGTGCCGCAGTGGCAGAACGTGCAGTTCCCGCCCATCGACTTCCAGGCCATCTCCTACTACGCCGCCCCCAAGCAGGGGCCGAAGAGCCTCGACGAGGTCGACCCGAAGCTGCTCGAGACCTACGAGAAGCTCGGCATTCCGCTGCACGAGCAAAAGATGCTCGCGGGCGTGCAGGAGGAGGGCGAGCCTGCCGAGGGCGCCCGGCGCTCCAACGTGGCGGTGGATGCGGTCTTCGACTCCGTCTCCGTGACCACCACGTTCAAGGACGAGCTGGCCAAGCACGGGGTCATCTTCTGCTCGATCTCCGAAGCGCTGCACGAGTATCCGGAGCTGGTGCGGCAGTACATCGGCAGCGTCGTGCCGCGCAAGGACAACTTCTTCGCCGCGTTGAACTCGGCGGTCTTCTCGGACGGCTCTTTCGTCTACATCCCCGAGGGCGTGGAGTGCCCCATGGAGCTGTCCACCTACTTCCGCATCAACGCCGGGCATACCGGGCAGTTCGAGCGGACCCTGATCATTGCCGAGAAAGGCAGTTCGGTCTCCTACCTGGAGGGCTGCACCGCGCCGCAGCGTGACGAGAACCAGCTGCATGCCGCCGTGGTCGAGCTTTACGCCCACGACGATGCGCAGATCAAGTACTCCACGGTTCAGAACTGGTACCCCGGCGACGAGAACGGCGTCGGCGGCGTCTACAACTTCGTGACCAAGCGCGGCCTGTGCGCCGGTAAGCGCTCGAAGATCTCCTGGACCCAGGTGGAGACCGGTTCGGCGATCACCTGGAAGTATCCGAGCTGCGTGCTCAAGGGCGACGACTCCATCGGCGAGTTCTACTCGGTGGCGGTGACCCGCGGCCGTCAGCAGGCGGATACCGGCACCAAGATGATCCACATCGGCAACAACACCCGCAGCCACATCATCTCTAAGGGGATCTCGGCGGACTACGGCCAGCAGAGCTATCGTGGCCTGGTCAAGGTGCTGCCCACGGCGAGCAATGCCCGCAACTACTCGCAGTGTGACTCCATGCTCATGAGTTCCCACTGCGGCGCCCACACGTTCCCGTACATCGACATCCAGAACCCCAGCGCGCAGCTCGAGCACGAGGCCACCACCTCGAAGATCGGCGATGACCAGATCTTCTACTGCAAGCAGCGTGGCATCAGCGAGGAGGACGCGGTCTCCATGATCGTCAACGGCTTCTGCAAGGAGGTCTTCCAGGAGCTGCCCATGGAGTTCGCCGTCGAGGCGCAGAAGCTGCTCGAGGTCACCCTCGAGGACAGCGTCGGATAAGACAGATTCCCAGGAGAAGCGGACCATGCTGAAGATCAACAACCTCCACGCCAGCGTCGAGACGACGGAGATCCTCAAGGGCATCGACTTCGAGATGGGCCCCGGCGAGGTGCACGCCATCATGGGGCCCAACGGTTCGGGCAAGAGCACCCTGTCCAAGGTGCTCGCCGGCGATGAGAGCTACGAGGTCACCGACGGCGCGGTGACCTTCGAGGGGCAGGATCTGTTCGAGATGGAGCCCGAGGAGCGGGCCCGGGCCGGGGTCTTTCTCGGCTTCCAGTACCCGGTGGAGATCCCCGGGGTGAGCAACAGCTACTTCCTCAAGGCGGCGGTCAACGCCGCCCGTGAGGCCCGGGGTGAGGGCGAGATCGACCCGGTCAGCTTCCTCAAGATGGCCCGCGAGCGGGCGCAATGGGTCAAGCTTGACGAGTCGCTTCTCAACCGACCGGTCAACGCCGGCTTCTCCGGCGGCGAGAAGAAGCGCAACGAGATCTTCCACATGGCCATGCTCGAGCCGCGGCTGTGTATCCTCGACGAGACCGATTCCGGGCTGGACATCGACGCCCTGCGCGCTGTGGCCGACGGCGTGAACAGCATGCGCGACCCGCAGCGCTCGTTTTTGATCATCACCCACTACCAGCGCCTGCTCAGCTACATCGTGCCGGACTACGTGCACGTCATGGTCAACGGGCGCATCGTGCGCTCCGGCGGCAAGGAGCTGGCCGAGGAGCTGGAGCGCACCGGCTACGCCCTGTTCGAGGACGAGGAGGCTGCCTGACATGGGAGCGGTGGAAGAGCTCAAGAGTCACCCGCGCGCGGTCTTCGACGACCTCGCCGACCCGGGGCCGGCCTGGCTGGCCGAGCGTCGTCGCGCGGCCATGGCCACCTTCGACGCCCACGGCTTCCCGACCCGGCGCTGGGAGGCGTGGAAGCACATCGACCTGACCCCGGTGCTGCGCAGCGACTTTCGCCCGCCGCAGGGCCCGGGCGAGGTAGACGACGGCCTGACCGGGCGGCTTGATCAACTTCTCCCGCCCGGCGATGGGCCCCGGCTGGTCTTCGTTGATGGGCAGCTGGATCCGGCGCGTTCGGATTACGCCAAGCTGCCCGCCGGGGTCTCGGTGCGCCCCCTGAGCGAGGCGCTGGCCGAGGAACCCGCCTGGCTGCAGACGCATCTGGCCGCCCACGCCGACCCGGCCAACAGCCCGTTCATCGCCCTGAACACCGCTTTGATGGGCGAGGGAGTGGCCGTGCAGGTGGCCCGCGGGGCGATGGTCGAGGCGCCGCTGCTTATCGTCTGCTACACCAGCGCTGCCACTGCCGGCCACGCCGTCTACCCGCGTGTGATCGTCCACGGCGAGGAGGCCAGCCACCTGCGTGTGGTGGAGTACCATAGCGGTGATCCGCAGGCGGCCTACCTCAGCTGTCCGGTCACCGAGCTCATCGCCGATGCCGGCGCCCAGGTGGATCTGACCCGGATCAGCGAGGAGGGCGACGCCGGCTGCCAGCTGGGGGCGGTCAGCGGCACCGCTGCCCGCGATGCCCGGGTCGGCGCCCACTCCTTTGTCTGGGGCGGCGACAAGGTGCGTGTGGACATCGAGGCGACCGTACAAGGCGATAACGGCGAGGGGGATCTCACCGGCATCCACCTCAGCGACGGCCAGCGCTTCGTCGACCACCACACCTGGGTCCACCACGACGCCGAGCACACGCGCAGTCGCCAGGTCTTCAAGGGCGTGCTCGACGGGCGCTCGGAGACCGTCTTCGACGGCCTGATCAAGGTCCATCCGGGGGCGCAGAAGACCGACGCCGAGCAGGAGAACCGCAACCTGATCCTCAGCCCGCGGGCGCTGGCCCACTCCAATCCGCGCCTGGAGATCTTCGCCGACGACGTGCGCTGCACCCACGGCTCCACGGTGGGCGAGCTCGATGAGCAGGCGCTGTTCTACATGCGCGCCCGCGGCATCGATCCCGTCGTGGCCAAGAGCCTGCTGACCTACGCCTTCGTCGCCGAGGTGGTGGAGACCGTGCGTTGCCCGCAGGCCGCCGCGTACGAGCGTGCGCTCCTGCGCCGGTTCCTGCCGGGCGGCGAGCAACTGGAGGGTTTTGAGGCATGAGCATGGTCGAGGAGGCGACCCGCCCGGGGGCGGTGGATGTGGACCGGCTGCGCGCCGACTTCCCCGTGCTCCGCCGCGAGGTCAACGGACGGCCGCTGATCTACCTCGACAGCGCCGCCAGTGCGCAGAAGCCGCAGTCGGTGATCGATGCCGAACTCGGCTGCTATCAGCACTACTACGCCAACGTCCATCGCGGGGTGCACACCCTCTCCCAGGAGGCGACCACGGCCTTCGAGGGGGCGCGGACCGAGGCCCAGCGCTTCCTCAACGCCCCCAGCGAGCGGGAGGTCATCTTCCTGCGCGGGGTCACCGAGGCGATCAATCTGGTGGCGCACAGCTTCGTCGCGCCCCGGGTCGGGCCGGGGGATGAGATCCTCGTCACCCACATGGAGCACCACTCGAACATCGTTCCCTGGCAGCTGGTCTGCGAGCGGACCGGTGCCACCCTGCGGGTGGTGCCCATCGACGACAACGGCGACGTGGATCTGGAAACGGTGCGCGGCATGATCCATGAGCGCACCCGGCTGGTCAGCGTGGTCCACGTCTCCAACGCCCTCGGTACCGTCAACCCGGTGGCGGAGATCGCCGCCATGGCCCGGGCCGAAGGGGTGCCCGTGCTCCTGGACGGGGCGCAGGCCGCTCCCCATCTGCCGGTGGACGTCCAGGAGCTGGGGGTCGACTTCTACGCCTTCTCGGGCCACAAGGCCTACGGGCCTACCGGCATCGGCGTCCTGTGGGGCCGCTATGAGCACCTGGCCGGGATGGTGCCGTATCAGGGCGGGGGCGACATGATCCGCCACGTCTCCTTCGAGGGCACCGAGTACGCCGAGCCGCCGGCGCGCTTCGAGGCGGGGACGCCGAATATCGCCGGCGCCATCGGCCTGGGCGAGGCACTGCGCTATATCGAGGCCATCGGCCGCGAACGGATCGCCGCTCGGGAGGAAGAACTGGTCGGCCACGCGGCCGAGGCCATCGCCGCGGTGCCGGGGGTGCAGCTCATCGGCCGGCCGCAGCGTCGGGCCGGGGCCGTCTCCTTCATCATGGAGGGGACGCACCCCAACGACGTGGCCATGCTCCTCGACGAGCAGGGGATCGCCATCCGCGCCGGTCACCACTGCGCCCAGCCGCTGATGGAGCGCTACGGCGTGCCGGCCACGGCACGGGCGTCGTTCGGCGTCTACAACACCCACGACGAGGTGGAGAGCCTGGTGGTGGCCCTGGAGAAGGTCCGCCGCCTGTTCGGCTGACCGACGCGGCCGGGGCGGTGGCGCCGGCGCCCCGGCCGGTGGCGGCTATGGCTCGTAGAGCATCCGCACCGCCCCCCAGTGTTTGCCCCGGACCTGGATCGGGGCGGAGACGTCGCGGATCAACTCGAAGCGGCCGCCGCCCATGTCCCGCCGGTAGGTCTGCAGCAGGAAGGGTTTCTCGTTGCGCGCCGCCGACTGTGCGGTGCGGTCCTCCCAGATACGCCGCTGCCGGGCGTGGCGGGCGTTCCACTGTGGGTCGCCGGGACGCTGCGGGTGCGAGACGTGGCGATTGTGGGTGGGGATGTAGCCCCGGTTGTCGATGACGAAACACCCGGAGATGTGCGCATCCTCCAGTGGCGGCTCCTGGAGCTCGGGCAGGACCCGATCGGTGAAGGCCACGAACCGCGTCTCATACTGCTGTGGGTCGGTCCCCGGGACCTCGCGGTAGTCGCGGTCGAAGAGGTCCGCCTCGCTGATCTCGCCTTCGCGGATGGCCGCCTCGAAGCGCTCCGACACCTGCCGCGCGACCTCCATGACCCGGACGATGTATGGGGTGTCCTCGGTCTCGACGTCCGAGGCGTTGGCCAGGTTCATCAGCTCCTCGGTGAAAGCGAGGAAGCGGTCGATCTGGGCCCGGCCGCGCTCGAGGTCAGAGTGGGAGGCCTCCAGCTCGGCGGTGTTGTGGTCGAAGCGCTCGATGGTGTGCTCGCTCTGCGTGTCGATCTCCTGGACCGCCTCGGCGATCCGCGCCGATTCGGCATCCACCGACGCCATGGACTGCTCGAGCTGCTCGAACAGGCTCTGCATCTGCCCCGTGGTCTGCTCCACCCGCTGCGCCCGGCGCGTGCTGTGGTGGCCGATGGCGATCAGCTCCTGGGTCTGCTCGGTGAGGTTCTGCAGGGTGCGGTCCATGTCCCCGGTGGCCTCGCTGGTCTGGGCGGCCAGGGACTTGACCTGCTCGGCCACCACGGCGAACCCCTGGCCGGCATCGCCGGCACGGGCTGCCTCGATGGACGCATTGAGGGCGAGCAGGTTGGTCTGCTTGGCGATGGCGCCGATCCCCCGCGCCACCTTGGTGACCCGCTGCATCGCCTCGTTGAGATGCTCCAGGTCGCTCTCGATCTCGCGCACCGAGGTGCTCAGCCCGGCGATCCGCTGCAGAGCATCGCGGATGCGGTCTTCGGAGCGGCGCATGTCGGCCCGCGCTGCACCGGAGACGTGCTGGGCGTTACGGGCCGCCGCGTCGACGACCTTGTTCGCCTCGGACAGGCGCTGGCACGACTCGCGCAGCTCCTGGAACAACCGCGCCTCGCGCTCCATCTGCGCGGCGGTGTCGTCCACGTTGCCGTGCACGTCGGAGACCTCCAGGCCCAGCTGGCTGGTCTCCTCCGAGACGCCGCGGATGGCCTGCGCCAGGGCGTGCTCCCGGGCGTCCCGTCCGGTATCCGCCCGGGGAGCGCCGGAGCGCCCCGGTAGGAAGCCACGGCCCCTCAAGAAATCGATGAACGCCATACCCGCTGCTCCGTCGCTATCGTTCACTCGCCGCCGTAGATCACCCGCAGGCAGCCCCGGACCTGCCCCCCGGCCTGCACCGGTGCGCTGATCTCCTGGACCACCGGCCCCGCGCCGCCGTACTGCAGCCGGTAGGTCTGCAGCAGGTACGGCTCGCGGCTGCGCAGGGCCGAGCGGGTGGGGCGGTCGTCGAGCCGCTGTCCCTGCAGAGCATCGCGCAGGCCGGTCGCGCCGCCCGGCGGCACGGTGGCCGCCAGGCAGTGCCCCTCGGCGTCGCAGATCAGGGCGGCGCGTACGCCGGTTTCTCCCTCGACGAGCTGCTCGAGGGCGGAGCGCGCCTGGGCGGCGATCTGCTCGGCGCCGGCCTCGGCCGGCAGCGTCTCGCCCAGTTCGGCGGCGATCCGGCGGATCCGCCGGATCAGCCGCGTGTCCCGGGTCTCCACCCCGTCGACGGCGGTGCGCCGGATCAGCTCGTGGGCGTGGCGACTGATCTTCTCGGCGCGCTGGTCGGCGGCCTGCAGCGTGTCGGTGGCCCGGCGCACGGTGTCGGCCAGCTCTTCGAGCCCCTCGACGGTGCGCCGGCAGTAGTGGTCGATGGTATGCACCGACTCGCGGACGCGGCCCGAGTCGGTGTCGATATCGGCCATGGCGCTGCCGGCGGTCTCCATGATCTCCTGGATCGCCTCGGTGCCGTCGCGCACCGCCTCGGCCTGCAGCGTGCTTTCGCCGCCTTTCTGGACCAGGCGGTCGATGATGTGGGTCAGCTCGTCGAGGATGGTGTGGATGTCATCGGTGGCGTCGGCGGTCTGCTTGGCCAGCGCCTTGACGTGCTCGGCCACCACGGCGAAGCCGCGGCCGACCTCGCCGGCCCGGTTGGCCTCGATGGTGGCGTTGAGCGCGAGCAGGTTGGTCTGCTTGGCGATGGTGGCGATCTCGCTGGAGACCTTCGAAACGCCCTGCAGCGCCTCGTTGAGGGCACCGAGCTGGCGTTCCACCCGCGTCACCGACTCGGCCAGCTCGCGGATCTCCTCCAGCGCCTTCTGGATCCGGGCCCGTGAGTGCTCCACGTTGCTGCCGGCCTCGGTGGCCACCTGCTGGGCGCGGTCGACGGCCTGGTGGACCACCTCGTTGCTGCGGGCCATGCTGCGGGCGTTGGTGCGCAGGTCGCTGAACGACTCATTCTGCCGCTCGAAGGCGGCGGCCAGGGCGTTGAGGACCTCGGTGATCTGCACCGCCTCAATGCCGATCGCCGAACTGCGCTCGGCCACCTGCTCGGCGACCTCCTGGCGCGAGCGGGTGACCGCGCGGGCGTCGGGGTGTGCGTGTTCCGGGGGCGTGGCCATGCGTTCTTTCCTGGCTGTGGGTGCCGTGCGGCTGCGGATCCCGCCAACGGGCCGCGGTGCCCGCGCGTGCCCCTTATAGCGTGGCGGCTGTCCGGCCGTAAAGCGTCGCGCCGGGTTCCGCCCGGCTCTGGTATCCTTGGCGGCAGCAAAGCCCGGTTCTGTAACGAGGCCCCCGAATGATGCGATGGCGGAAGCTCTCCGCGCTGCCGGCACTGGTCTGCCTGGCGCCGCTGGCCTGCTATGTGCCTCCTGATGACGGCATTGCCGATGGCGGTGGCGACGCGCGCACGCAGGCCGAAGCGCCCCGGCAGGACGACCGGGATGAGGCACAGCAGGAGCAGGGTGGCTGGTGGTCGCAGCCGCAGCCGCAGCAGGAGCCGGAGCAGGAACAGGGGGGCTGGTGGTCGCAGCCACAGTCCGACGCCCGGCAGGAGACCCGGGGCGGTGCCGATGAGATCGCGGCGCTGGCGCAGCAGGCGCGGGAGGCCTACGAGAGGCGCGACTACGACCGGGCGGTACAGCACCTGGAGCAGGCCCTGGACCAGGCGCCGGAGCGGGCGGTGCTGTGGCAGAACCTGGCGGCGGTGCGCTACCAGCAGGGGCACCACCAGCGGGCCGAGGAGCTGGCCCTGCGCGCCGTAGACACCGGCGGCGACGACCTCGCCGTGATGCGCGAGGCGTGGTGGCTGGTGGCGGCGGCGCGCATGGAGCGCGGTGACCGGGGCGGCGCCCGGGACGCGGCCTCCTCGGCGCGAAGTTTCGGTGATACCGGAGACGGTGGCCTTGGCCGATTCTAGGCCGCCCGGGGGAGCCTTCGCCCGGGCCGTGGTCGCCGAACTCGATGTCGGCGGGGCGGTCAGCCGGGCCATCGAAGGGTTCGCCGCGCGCCCGGGGCAGCTGCAGCTTGGCGCCGCGGTGGCCGACACGCTAGCCGACGGCGAGGTGCTGGTGGCCGAGGCGGGCACCGGTATCGGCAAGACCTACGCCTACCTGGTGCCCACGCTCCTCGACGGCCGCCGGGTGATCATCTCCACCGGCACCCGGACCCTGCAGGATCAGCTCTACCACCGCGATCTGCCCCGGGTGCGGGCGGCGCTGCAGGGCGCATCCCCGCAGCCGATGCGCACCGCCCTGCTCAAGGGGCGGGCCAACTACCTGTGCCGTTACCGGCTGCAGCGGGCCGTGGAGGAAGGGCCGTTCACCGCCCCCGACGAGGTCGCGGCCATCCAGACGGCGGCGGAGTGGGCGCGGGCGACGGACAGCGGCGACCTGGCCGAGGCGCCGCAGGGCGTCGAGGGGGTGGCCGAGCGCATCACCGCCACGCCCGAGCGCTGTCTCGGTCAGGGTTGCCCGGCCTACGACACGTGCTTCTTCTACGAGGCTCGCCGGCGTGCCCACGAGGCCGACGTGCTGGTGGTCAACCACCACCTGCTGCTGGCCGACTGGGCGGTGAAGGATGCCGGCTACGGGGCCGTGCTGCCCGAGGCGGAAGCGGTGATCCTCGACGAGGCCCACCTGCTCCCGGACACGGCCGCGCGTTTCTTCGGTCACTCGGTCTCGGCGCGGGCGATCCGCGATCTGGTTCGCGATGTGCGTATCGCCGACCGGCGCGAAGCTGGCGACATGCCGGATTTGCGCGCGGCCATCGATACCCTGGAGGCGGCGGTCGCCGGGCTGCGCCTGGCCCTGGAAGGGGGGGAGCAGCGGGATGCCTGGTACACGGTGGCCGAATCGGGGGGCGCCGAGGCGGCCGAAGCCCTGCGCGGGGCAGCGGCTGGCCTGCAGCAAGCCCTCGCTCTGGTGGCCGAGCGTGGCCCCGAGCTGGAGGCGTGCCACCGGCGCGCCGGTGAGCTGGAGGAGGCCCTCGGCTGCTTCCTCGCCCCCGCGGAGGGCGAGGTCCAGTGGTACGAGACCCGCGGGCGGGGTTTCGCCCTGCACCGGACACCCCTGGATGTGGGCGGCAGTTTTCGCCGGCACATGGAGCGGGAGGCCGATGCCTGGGTTCTGCTCTCGGCCACGCTGGCGGTGGGTAGCTCCTTCGCTGCGTTCCGGGGCCGCCTCGGGCTGGCCGATACGGTGCGCACCGAGCAGCTGCCCAGTCCCTTCGACTACGCCGGCCAGTCCCTGCTCTACTGCCCCAGCGGGCTCCCGTTGCCCAACCAGGCGGGGTACGATCAGGCGGTGGTGGCGCGGGCCCGCGAGGTGATCGACTGCACGCCGGGCGGGGTTTTCCTGCTGTTCACCAGTCATCGGGCGCTGCGCCTGGCCCGCGAGCAGCTGGAGACGGCCCTGAGGCGACCGCTGCTGGTCCAGGGCGATGCCCCGCAGGGGCGGCTGCTGGAGGCCTTCGCCCAAGCCGGCGACGCCGTCCTGCTGGGTACGGCGAGCTTCTGGCAGGGGGTGGACATCCGCGGGGCGGCGCTCTCGGCGGTGATCATCGACCGCCTGCCGTTCGCCGCCCCGGGAGATCCGGTGACCGCCGCCCGGCAGCGCGCGGTAGAGGATGCCGGCGGGGTGGCGTTTCGCGATATCCTCTTACCCGAGGCGGTCATCGCCCTGAAACAGGGGGCCGGGCGCCTGATCCGCGACGACGCCGACCGCGGCGTGCTGATGATTGCGGACCCGCGCCTGCTCGGCAAACCCTACGGCCGACTGTTCCGCAACAGCCTGCCGGCGATGCCGCTGACCCGCCGTGTCGAGGATGTGAAGGCCTTCTGGGAGGGCGTGTTATGAGCCTCATCGACCGGATTGCCGAACGCCGACTGGAAGAGGCCGTGGAGCAGGGCGAGCTCCAGGACCTGCCCGGCGCCGGGCAGCCGCTGGAGCTCGATGACGACTCCATGATCCCCGAGCATCTGCGCACCGCCTACCGGGTGCTCAAGAACGCCAACTGCATCCCACCGGAGTTGGCCGAGCGCCAGGAGATCCGCAGCCTCGAGGACCTCATCGACGCCCTCTACGCCGATGCCTCCGCCGAGGCGGCGGAGCAGCGCAGCCAGGCCGAGCGGCGGCTGTCGCTGCTGCGCGCCCGGCTCGAGCGCAGCGGCCACGACGCCGATGCCCTGTACGTCGCCGAGCAGGGCTACCGGGATCGGTTGCTGAGGCGTTTCAGCAACGCCGATCCGGAGGACGGCGCCGACTGAGCGAGGCGCTTTTCTCCGTGCAGACCCTTCCCTTCAGTGACAAAGCGAGTACAATGCCCGGTTTACTCAAGTACGTATCAGAAGCCCCGCCGCGGGGCCGATGACTCAACGTAACGGGAATCGCAAGGGCGCATATGGTTACCATTCGACTGGCAAGGGCGGGCGCGAAGAAGCGGCCCTTCTACCACATCGTAGTTACCGAGGCGAAAAAGCCGCGGGACGGCGCCTTCATCGAGCGCCTGGGCTACTTCAACCCCGTGGCCTCGGGGCAGGAGGCGCCGCTGAAGCTGGACGTCGAGCGCTCGAAGGCGTGGATCGCCAAGGGTGCGCAGCCGACGGAGCGTGCGGCTCAGCTGATCCGGCAGGCCGAGCGCGCCGAGCAACCGGCTCAGTAAGCCGGTCCGCGGTCCATGCCGGATCGTGAGCCCAGGCGGGTCGTCGTCGGCCGGATCGTCGGGCTGTTCGGTGTGGCGGGGTGGGTCAAGGTCTACTCCTACACCCAGCCGAAAACCAACCTGTTCGCTTACGCCGACTGGGAGCTGGCCACCGCCGACGGCTGGCGGGCTGTTCGGCTCGAGGCGGGGCAGGAGCAGGGCAAAGGCCTGATCGCCCGGGTCGCCGGCATCGATGATCGCGACGAAGCGCGGCAGTGGGTTGGCAGCGACATCGCGGTAGCGCGGGAGCTGCTGCCGGAGCCGGATCCCGGCGAATACTACTGGGTCGATCTGCAGGGGCTGGCGGTGCGCACCGTCGACGGCGTCGAGCTGGGGGCTGTCAGCCACCTGTTCGAGACCGGCGCCAACGACGTCATGGTCGTGCGCGGCGAGCGAGAGCGGCTGATCCCGTTTACCCTCGACCACGTCGTTCAGCGGGTCGATCAGCAGGAAGGCGTCATCGAGGTTGACTGGGACCCCGAATTCTAGGCGCATCGACGTCGTCACCGTCTTCCCGGAGATGGTCGAGCAGGTGGCCCGGTTCGGGGTGGTCGGCCGGGCGGCCGAGCGGGGCCTGATCGAGCTGGCTGCGTGGAACCCGCGGGACTACGCAACCGATCGGCACGCCACCGTGGACGACCGGCCCTACGGCGGTGGTCCCGGCATGGTGATGAAGGTGGAGCCGCTGCGCCGGGTCATCCAAGCGGCTCGGGCAGCGGATCCGCGCCCGGCCCGGGTGATTCACCTCAGCCCCCAGGGGGCGCGGCTGGATCAGGACGGGGTGGCGCGCCTGGCGGCCCGCGAGCGGGTGATCTACCTCTGTGGCCGCTACGAGGGCATCGACGAGCGGCTGCTCGAGGCCGAGGTGGACGAGGAGCTGTCCATCGGCGACTACGTACTCAGCGGCGGCGAGCTCGCCGCCATGGTCGCCATCGACGCCACTACGCGGCTGGTCCCGGGGGCGCTCGGGCACGAGGACTCGGCGGCCGAGGACTCCTTCGCCACCGGGCTGCTCGACCATCCGCACTACACCCGCCCGGAGGTCTACGAAGGGCAGGGGGTGCCGGAGGTGCTGCGCTCCGGGGATCACGGGGCGGTGGATACCTGGCGGCTCAAGCAGGCCCTGGGGCGGACGTGGCTGCGCCGCCCGGATCTGCTCGCCGGGCGGGAGCTGGACGAGCGGCAGCGCCGCTTGCTGGATGAATTCATCGTCGAGCACCGCGCAGGGGCGCGGGCCGGCAACGATCACGAAGAAACGTAGAACCGAGGGGAATCGTCATGAACGTCATCGACGAACTGGAGCGCGAGCAGATCGAGGCGTGCAAGCACACGGTGCCGGAGTTCGCCCCGGGCGACACCGTGCTGGTGCAGGTGTGGGTGCGTGAGGGCGGTCGCGAGCGCGTCCAGCCCTTCGAGGGTGTCGTCATCGCCAAGCGCAAGCGCGGCCTGAACTCCTCGTTCACCCTGCGCAAGACCTCGCACGGCGAGGGCGTCGAGCGGGTCTTCCAGACCTACAGCCCGCAGATCGAGAGCATCAAGGTCAAGCGCCGCGGCGACGTGCGCCAGGCCAAGCTCTACCACCTGCGCGAGCTCAGCGGCAAGGCGGCGCGCATCAAGGAGAAGATCAACTAAGGGCTTCGATTGCCCGGCTCATCCGGCTGGCGGCGGGCTCGTGGGCGGTATCGCGCACGGACTCCGCCGCCCGCTCCGGATTGTCCAGGATCCGTTCCCGGGTCTCCTCGGCCAGGGCGCGGGCTTCCTCCCGATCTCGTGGCACCTCGCCGGTGGCCGAATCCGGCCCCGAGGCGTTGACCGCCACCGGGTCGCTGGCGCGCACCGACTCCGCATCCCGGTTGCCGGCCGCCTCGGTGCGCTCCTCCCGGATCCGTTCCGTCCCCGTTGTCTCCCCGTCCCGTTCCGGGCGCAGGGCCTCCTGGCGACGCTGCTCGGCAGCGTGCTCGGCGTGGTGGGGGCGGATCGCTTCGTGGCTGGCCGTGGCAGGGTCGATCTCGGTCATGGCTGCCTCCGTCGTTCCATCCCCTGAAGATAGCACGCGGGCCGCGGCCCGGTTCGGAGGTTGCCGGAGCGGGTATTGTCAGGCGCGCGTGATGCGCCGGGAGCGGTCGCTGGCGGTGTAGCCGCCGTGGGTGCCGTAGGTGAGTTCATCGGCCCGCTCGTGGGCGCCGGTGGCCAGGTCGAGCAGGCGCCGGGTATGGTCGAGGTTGCGGTGGATGAGGCGGCCGTTGGCCTCGTTGCGGGCCTGGATGGTGCGCAGCAACTGCTCCAGCTCGCCCCAGGCGGAGCGCAGCGACTCCGGTGCAGTACGCAACACCGCCCGCACGCCAGCGGTCCCCGGCGGATAGCCGGCTTCGGTGAGAACCCGCCGCAGCTGCTGCTCGGCCTCTTCCAGGGCCTCGACCTGGGCGCCCTTGCGGCGCAGGAGTTCGTCGAAGCCGTTCAGGTCCCGGTCGATCAGTTGCCGGGCCTCGGCCTCGAGGGTGGCGGCGAGTTCCCCGGCGCGCGCCTGGCAGCGCTCGACGCGCACGGCCAGGCGCTGCGCCAGCTCCGCGTCCAGCGTCTGGCGCGGAAAGCGGTCAGAGCGGCCGTGCTCCGCCGGCGTCATCACGACTCGACCAGCGCCTCAAGCTCAGCGAACTTCTTGGCGACTTTCTCGGCGTCCACCGGGTAGTCGCCGTTGGCGATCCGCTCCTTGATGGCTTCGACCCGATCCCGGTCGACTTCCGGGGTTTGGTCGATGCGTTCGCGGACCGTCTGCAGTCGTTCCGAGGTCTCGGCCTCGTCGGCGCCGCCTGCGCCCCGGGGCGGGGCGTTCGACGCCTCGTCGGCGCCGCCGCTCTTCGGGCCCTTGCCCGGCTGGGCGGTCGCGGGTCCGACGGGGCGCGGACCCCCTCCTTCGATCGGATTGGACATCGGGCTCTCCTCAAAACCTTTCCTATGCGGGCTGCAGCGCCGCTCCCTGGCCTGCATGGACCCGTGCTATCCGTATTTATCGGCGGCCCGGGCAGGAACTTGAGTCCTGGTTCCGGTTACTGTGACCCAGGTTGCCACTGACGGCAACTCCCGCCGCCTGCGGCCTAATCGCCGACCCGGACCTGGCCCTCGCCGACGACCCGTGCCTGGATCTCCCGTCCGGAGTCCAGGTTCTCCACCCGGATCCGGTCGCCTTTCTGGCCGTGCTCCAGGGCGCGGCCACGGCTGCTGATCTGGATGGCATCGCCCCGGCCGGCGGCGATGGTGACCCGGTCGTTGCGCTCGACCAGCGTCGGGGGCTGCACGTGGTTGCCGGTCACGGCCACCCCCTCGCGCAGGCTCCGGCGTACCTCCTGGCCGACCAGATCGCCGGCGTCGCGGTAGAACTCGCCGCGGACCCGGCGCGCATCCCGCGTAGCGGTGCGCAGATCCGCCGCCGCGAGCCGCTGTCCGCGGCGCAAGCTGCGTGCGGCCACCACCATCTCCGTCTTCAAGGTGGTTTCCATGCGCACGTAAACGGTCCAGGGTGCCTCTCCGCTGCAGCGCACCCCCACGGTACCGGCTTGGTGGGGGCTGCGCCCGCGGGGGATGAACCCCTCCAGCTCGCCGTCACACGCACGCAGTTTCAACCGGCCGTCCACCCCGCGGGCCTCGACCTCCACCTCGTCGTACTCGCCGGCCAGCGCCTCGCGCAGGAACACCTCCGCCGTCTCACGGATGGCCTCCGGCGACTGGGTGCTGGCCTGCGCCGCCGCCGGGGCCAGGGCCGTCAGCGCCAACAATACGACGGCCAGGCGCCAGGCGGGCGACGGTCGCGCACTGCGCCCGACCCTGCGGGCGGGGGTGGCGCCGGCGGGTCTGCTCATCGGTCCGCGCGCAACCTCCATTCGGTTGGTGATCCTCCGGAGAAATATGCAAAGGGTGTGCCGCGGCGTCGGCCGCTTTCCCTGATCCGGCTACCGGATTAACATGACGCCAACGGGCGGGGGCCAGCCCCCGGGACGCACGCCGATAAGGGAGCCGTCAGCGATGGCCGGAATCATGAGCTCCGTCGACCAGCGGACCCAGCTGGCTGGCCATAACCGCATGGAGCTGCTGCTGTTCCGTTTCGAGGGGCGGCAGCGCTACGGGATCAACGTGTTCAAGGTCCGCGAGGTCATACCGGCCCCGGAGCTCAGTTACGTGCCGCATGCCCATCCGGCCTCCCTCGGCATCGCCTACGTCCGCGGCCACACCCTCTCGGTGCTCGATCTGAGCTACGCCACCGGCAACGGCGCCATCACCAAGGAAGAAGGCAACTACATCATCGTCACCGAGTACAACCGTCAGGTCCAGGGGTTCCTGGTCGGCGGGGTGGACCGGATCGTCAACATCAACTGGCAGGACGTGCTGCCGCCGCCGAGCGGGGGCAGCGCCGGCAGCTACCTGACCGCCGTGGCGCGCTACGACGGGCAGATGATCCAGATCGTCGACGTCGAGAAGGTCCTCGCCGAGGTTCAGCGTGCCGGCGGCGCCGATCCGGAGGTCACCGAGGGCGGTGGCGTGGATCACGCCGAGGGCTCCGAGGCTTACAAGGTCCTGGTGGTGGACGACTCGGCGGTCGCCCGGGGGCAGATCAAGCGCACGCTCGAGGAGATCGGTGTGCGCGTGGTCACCAAGAACAACGGCCGCGAGGCGCTGGAGCAGCTGCGCACCTGGAAGGATCAGGATCCCTCCGGGCTCGACGATCTGCTGATGGTGGTCTCGGACATCGAGATGCCGGTGCTCGACGGCTACACCCTGACCCGATCGATCCGGCAGGATCCGGGGCTTGCCGGGGTCCACGTCCTGCTCCACTCCTCGCTCAGCGGTGTCTTCAACACCGAGATGGTGCGTCGCGTGGGGGCCGACGAGTTCCTGGCCAAGTTCCACTCCCGGGAGTTGGCCGAGCGGGTCGGCGCCCGGCTGGCCGAGCGAGGGGGATGAGCATGCAAGGAGGACGGTTTGGCCGCGCTTTCCGTGGGTGAAGAGGAGTACCAGGCGTTCGCACGGTTCCTGGAGCGCGCCTGCGGGATCGTCCTTGGGCCGAGCAAGCAGTACCTGGTGGCCAGCCGGCTCGGGCCGCTGCTCGAGGCCGAGCGCATCCCGGATCTGGCCACCCTTGTCCAGCGGCTCGAGCAGCGCCCCACCGCCGATCTCAAGGGGCGGGTTATCGAGGCGATGACCACCAACGAGACCCAGTGGTTCCGCGACCGCTTCCCCTTCGACGTCCTGCGTCGGCACCTGCTCCCCGAGATGGAGCGCCGCCGCGTCTGGCCGGTGCGCATCTGGTCCGCGGCCTGCTCCTCCGGGCAGGAGGCGTACTCGATCAGCATGACCGTCGACGAGTACAACGACAGCGGCGGGCGTATGGAGGCCGAGATCCTCGGGACCGACATCTCCACCGCGATGGTCGAGGAGGCGCGGCGGGGGCGTTATACCGCCAACGTGGCGCGCCGCGGGCTGGCGCCGGAACGCCAGCAGCGGTTCTTCGATGCCGTCGGCGAGAACACCTGGGAGGTCAAGCCCGCCGTGCGCCGGCGGACCAGCTTCCGCGTCCACAACCTGCTGGAGAGCTACGCCGGTCTGGGTCGATTCGACATCGTTTACTGCCGCAACGTGCTCATCTACTTCGGCTGGGACTCGCGGCGGGATATCGTCCAGCGCATCGCCGAGGTGACCCGCCCGGGCGGGTACCTGATCGTCGGGGCGTCGGAGTCCCTCGCCCGGCATTCCGACGAGTTCGAGCTGGTCCGCCTCGATGGCGGTGTGGTCTACCGGCGCCGCGGCTGACGGACAGACCCTGCCGCCGGGCGGCAAGCGCTTGCCGCCCGTTGCCGCCTTCTTCCGGCTTAGTCGTTGATCCGCCAACCCCGCGTGCCTGGCACGCGATCTGCATAAAGGTCCCGTGAACGAACACCACGGGAGCCCGCCATGCGGATCGGCTTCGATCAGGCCTTCTCGGTACCCGAGCAGGCCATGCGCCTGCGCGGCGAGCGGCACGAGCTGCTCGCCTCGAACATCGCCAACGCGGACACGCCCGGCTACAAGGCCCGGGACATGGACTTTCGCGAGGCCATGCGCCAGGCCAGCGAACCGCAGCCGCAGCCGTTGCAGGCGACGCATGCGCAGCACGTGCAACCGCCGCCGTCATCCACCATGGCGGCAGGCGATCCGAAATCTTTATACCGGGAGCCCCACGCCGCCTCGCTCGACGGCAACACCGTCGAGATGCACGTCGAGCAGGCCAAGTTCGCCGAGAACGCCGTGAACTACCAGGCCGCCGTGGACTTCCTCAACGGCCGGATCCAGAAGCTCACCGGCGCCATCCGAGGGGAGTAAGCGAACATGTCCTTGATGCACGCCATCGACGTCGCCGGCACCGGGATGAACGCCCAGCAGCTGCGCCTGAACACCGTGGCCAGCAACCTGGCCAACGCCGAGACGGTCGCCTCCAGCCCCGAGGAGGCGTACCGCGCCCGGCAGCCGGTTTTCGCCGCGGCGCTCCACCAGGCCCAGGGCGGCTATCCGCAGGGTGGCGGACCGCAGCCGGCGCAAACCCCCGGCTGGGCCGAATCCGGCGGGCCGGTGGATCGGGTCAGCCCGGTGAGCTTCCAGCGTCAGTTCTTTGGCGGCGAGCCCGCCGGTGTGCCGGCGGCCGGCGACCCCTGGGCCAGCCCGTCGCCCAGCGTGCCGGTCTTCATGCCGGGGGTGGTGGAGAGCGACGCCGAGATTGAGCCGCTGTACAAGCCGCACCATCCGCAGGCGGATGACGACGGCTACGTCTACCGCTCCAACGTGAACTCCGTCGAGGAGATGACCAACATGATCTCCGCCTCGCGGTCGTTCCAGAACAATGTCGAAGTCATGAACACCTCGCGGGATCTCATGCTCGAGACCCTGCGCCTCGGCCGCTGAATCCGGGAGGAGCGACCATGCTCGATCCGAGCCAATTGATGGGCGGGGCCGCCGGTGGCGGCCAGAAGGCCCCCAAACCGCCGAACGCCGGTGACGGCGGATCCGGTAAGCCGGGCGGCGGGGCCACGCAGGGCGTCGCCGAGGGTGTGCAGGCGGCGCAGAAGGCGGCCGAGAAGCCCGTGGGCAGTGGCCCCGCCGGCGGTTCGCGCGGCGAGCCGTCCGGTTCGGTCGCCCGGTCGGGCTATGAGGCGCTGCCCGAGGATCTGCGCAGCATCCCCGACGAGAAGGACGACGGCGACCCGCAGAGCATCGGCCACGAGGACTTCCTGGAGCTGATGATGGTCCAGCTCGAGAACCAGGATCCGACCGACCCGCAGGACACCGAGCAGATGATGGGGCAGATCGCCCAGTTCACCACGGCCTCGGGGATCGAGCAGCTGCAGTCGGACTTCCGCGAGTTCTTCGAGCACATGCGCTCGGATCAGTCGCTGCGCGCCTCGCAGCTGGTCGGCCGTGAGGTGGTCACCGAGAGCCGCGAGGCCTATCTGCCCGAGGATGGGGAGATGGAGGCGCTGCTCCAGCTCGAGCGCTCGGCCCCCAATCTGACCGTCGAGATCGAGAACGAGGCCGGAGAGCGGGTCCATCGTGAGCAGCTTGGCGAGATGGAAGAGGGCGAACACCCCTTCACCTGGGACGGTACCGACAACGACGGCCAGCGCATGCCCCAGGGCACGTACCAGGTCAACGCCTACGTTGAGGACGGTGATGAGCGCGAGCCGGTGCCCACCCTGGTGGGTGCGCCGGTGACCAGTGTCTCGGTGGGGATGGACGGCCGGCCGCCGGAGCTCAGCGTGGCCGGGCTCGGTGAGATGTCGCTATCCGACGTCAAGCGCATCCGATAAGACGAACAAGAGCAGCGGGGATCGAGGAGATCAGCCATGTCATTCAACATCTCGCTAACCGGGATCAACTCCGCCTCCAAGGACCTGGAGACCACCAGCAACAACCTGGCCAACGCCGGCACTACGGGCTTCAAGGAGTCGCGGGCGGAGTTCAACGACCTCTTCGCCATGGGCCCGATGGGCATCCCGCAGCTGGCCGTGGGGCAGGGGTCGCGGCTGGCCAACGTCGGCCAGATGTTCAGCCAGGGGTCCTTCGAGTTCACCGAGCGCAGCCTGGATCTGGGTATCGAGGGGCGCGGCTTCTTCCGCCTTGAGGACGACGGCGAGGTCAGCTACACCCGGGCCGGTCAGTTCGAGGTGGATCGCGACGGCTACATCGTCAACAACACCGGCAAGCGCCTGACCGGCTTCCAGACCGACGAGGACGGCAGCCGCATCGGCGACGGTCGCGACCAGCTTCAGCTGCCCACCGACGGGATCCCGGCGCGTGCCAGCGAGAACGTCGAGATCGCCGCCAACCTCAGCGCCGATGCCGAGGTGATCGATGAGGGTGTGGCGTTCGATCCGGACGACAGCGAGACTTTCACCGAGTCGACGACGACCACCCTCTACGACTCCCAGGGCTCGGCCCGGGACGCGACCTTCTACTTCCGCAAGGCGGGCAACAACGAGTGGGATGTCTACACCCAGATCGACGGGGTGGACTACGATGCGGCGGGTGCCGAGGGTGAGGATTTCTTCGGCCCGCACACTCTCACCTTCGACACCTCCGGTTCGCTGGTCGATGCCGAGGACGATGGTGAAGGCCGGATCGCCAGCCTCGAGGATATCCCGCTGCTCGCCGAGGTGGACGACCTGGACATCGACATCGACTTCGGCGAGATGACCCAGTTCGCCCGGCCGTTCAACGTCACCAACGTCTCCCAGGACGGCTACACCGCCGGCGAGTTCGAGAACATCAACGTCGAGGGCGATGGCACCATCCTGGCCCGCTACAGCAACGGCGAGGCCCAGGCCGTCGGTCAGGTGGCGCTGACCAGCTTCCCGTCGGAGGAGAACCTGCAGTCCGTGGGCGAGACCTCCTGGCAGGCGACCCGCGATGCCGGGGATCCGCTGATCGGCGTGGCCGGTCAGGGCCAGTTCGGCCGCATCGAGAACGGCGCCCTGGAGCAGTCCAACGTGGAGGTCTCGGATCAGCTGGTGAACATGATCACCGCGCAGCGCAACTTCTCCGCCAATGCGCAGATGGTCAGCACCCAAGATCAGGTGACTCAGGAGATCCTCAACATCCGCTAACGGGGTGTCCCCTCCCGCCGCAGCGGGGCAGAACGGGTAGAGGCGTATGGATCGTCAACTGTATGTGGCCATGACCGGGGCGAAGCACTCCCTGGAGGCGCAGCACCACAACAACCAGAACCTGGCCAACGCCAGCACCCCGGGCTTTCGCGCCGACCTGGACAGCTTCTACCAAGCGCCGGTCTACGGGCCCGGCTTCGCCACCCGGGCCTACGCCGAGGAGCTGCGTGCCGGGACCGATTTCAACCCGGGGCCGATCGAGACCACCGGGCGCGACCTGGATGTGGCCATCCAGGACGAGGGCTGGTTCGTAGTCCAGGCCCCGGACGGCGACGAGGCGTACACCCGGCGCGGCGATTTCCAGACGACGCCCGAGGGGCTGCTGACCACCGGCGATGGCCACCTGGTCATGGGCGAGGCCGGGCCCATCTCGATCCCGCCGGATACCAAGGTGGACATCGCCGACGACGGGGTGATCACGGCCACCCCGCAGGACGGAGCCGGGGCGCCCATCGAGCTCGACCGGCTGCGGCTGGTCAATCCGGACTCGACGCAGCTGGTCAAGGGCGAGGACGGGCTGATCCGCCACGCCGAGGGCGAACCGGCCGCTGACGACGCGCAAGTGAAGGTCCGCGGCGGCGCGCTCGAGGGCAGCAACGTGAACATGGCGGAATCGTTGGTGAACATGATCGATCACGCGCGGCAGTTCGAGACGCACATCAAGATGCTGACCGCCGCCGAGGAGAACGAGCAGACCAGCGCCCAGCTGCTCAACCACCCGGGCTGAGGTGGCGCGAGCACGTCCCGTGCCGTGACAACCGAACAACAATGAGGTGACGCCATGGATCCTGCCCTCTGGGTAGCCAAGACCGGACTCGACGCCCAGCAGAAGAGTATGCAGGTGACGTCGAACAACCTGGCCAACGTGAACACCAACGGCTTCAAGAAGGACCGGGCCAACTTCGAGGACCTGTTCTATCAGACCGTCCGCCAGCCCGGCTCCCGAGCCAGCCAGGACAACCTGCTGCCCTCGGGGCTGATGCTCGGCACCGGCTCGCGGGTCATGGGTACGGAGAAGATCCACTCCCAGGGCAATGTGCAGCAGACCGAGCGGAGTCTTGATGTCGCCATCGAGGGCAAGGGCTTCTTCCAGATCCTCCGTCCCGACGGGCAGGTGGGTTATACCCGGGACGGCGCCTTCCAGCTCAACGAGAACGGTGAGATCGTCACCTCCGGCGGTTACCTGCTCGAGCCGGCCATCCAGGTCCCCGAGGAGGCCGAGACCATCAGCATCGGCAGCGACGGTACGGTCAGCGCCAAGATCCCCGGCGACGAGGAGCCCGAGGAGATCGGCCAGATCGAGCTCGCCGACTTCATCAACCCCTCCGGCCTCGAGCCGGTGGGCGAGAACATGTTCCTTGAGACCGCCTCGAGCGGCGCCCCCGAGGTGGGTGCCCCGGGGGAGGGGGCCCTGGGCAACGTCATGCAGGGGGCCCTGGAGACCTCCAACGTGAACATCGCCGAGGAGCTGGTGAACATGATCGAGAACCAGCGCGGCTTCGAGACCAACACCCGGGCCATCTCGACCACCGATGAGATGCTCCAGTTCCTCAACCAGAACGTCTGAGGGCGGCTGAGATGATGCGCTGGCATCGGTGGGTACGCGGCTGTGCCGCGGCCATGGTGGCCGGGGTGGCGGCAGCGGCGTGTACCCCGATGCCGCAGGAGGCGCCGGATCCGTCGCCGATCACCGCGCCGCGGGTCGACATCCCCGATGACCCGGACGAGCGGACCGGCTCGGTCTTTGATGAACAGCGCAGCATGCGGCTGTTCGAGGACCGCAGCGCGCGGCGCACCGGGGATCTGATCACCGTGGTCATCGAGGAGGAGACCGCCGGCGATCGCTCGATCAACTCCGAGATGGCGCGCCAGCAGGAGGCGGATATCCCGGCGCCGCAGATCGGCGGCGAGGACCTGGAGATCTTCGGCCGCCCCTTCGCCTTCGAGCAGGAGGGCGAGGCCAGCTTCGAGGGCGGCGGGAGCGCGGACCAGGAGACGAACCTCACCGGCACGATCAATGCCGTGGTGGTGGACACCACCCCCAACGGACATCTGGTCATCCGCGGCGAGAAGAACGTACGGGTCAGTCAGGGCCAGGAGACGCTGCGCATCTCCGGGATCGTGCGCACCGACGACGTGGGGGCCAACAACGAGGTCTCGTCCAACCGGGTGGCGAACATGCAGGTCGGTTACACCGGCGAAGAGGCGCTCAGCGACTCCGCCCAACCGGGGTGGCTGACGCGTTTTCTGATGAGGCGCTACTGAACGGCGGGTGCCGCCGCGATGGACGGCGCGCTCGGGAGGACGCAAGGTGATGAGAATGCGCAGGATCGACACACGCTGGATCCAGGTCGCCGCGGGGGTGCTCCTGGTGATGCTCGCGGCGAGTGTCTCAGCGGCCGAGCGGATCAAGGACATCGCCTCGGTGGCCGGGGTGCGCAGCAACCAGCTGGTTGGCTACGGCTTGGTGGTGGGTCTGGACGGGACCGGCGACGACACGCCGTTCACCGAGCAGAGCGTGCGCTCCATGCTCGCCAGCCAGGGCGTCAACATCCCCCACGACGTGGATCCGGACGCGGACAACACCGCGGCGGTGATGATCACCGCCGAGCTGCCGGCCTTCACCCGTCCCGGGCAGCAGATCGATGTCAGTGTCTCGTCGCTGGGCGATGCCGACAGCCTGCAGGGCGGCGAGCTGCTGATGACGCCGCTGCGTGCCGCCGACGGCGAGGTCTACGCGGTGGCCCAGGGGCGTGTGGTCATCGGCGGCTTCGGCGCCGATGACACCGAGATCCCCGTGGACAACCAGCTTGGCGGCTCCATCCCCAACGGCGCTATGGTCGAGCGGCGCATCGAGACCGGTTTCCAGGATCGCGACGAGGTGGTGCTCAACCTCCACGAGCCAGATTTCACCACCGCCCGCCGTACCGCCGAGGTGATCAACCACAACCTCGGGCCGAACACCGCCCGTGCCCGTGATGCCGGCTCGGTGCGGGTCCGCGCGCCGCGGGATTCGGATCAGCGGGTGAGCTTCATCTCCTTCCTCGAGGAGCTGCGTGTCGAGCCCGGTGAGGCGCCGGCGGAGGTCATCGTCAACGCCCGCACCGGGACCATCGTCATGGGCTCCAATGTCCGCGTCCGCCCGGCGGCGGTCAGCCACGGCAACATGACCGTGGCCATCGGCGCCGGCGGCCCGGAACAGGTGGCCGACGACCCCTTCGGGTTGGATGAGCCGCTGATCGTCCCCGACGAGGACATGGAGGGCCTCGAGGGTGAGAATCCGGCCTTCGTCTTCGAAGCCGGCGCCGATCTCAACGAGATCGTCGACGCCATCAACGCCGTGGGCGCCGCCCCCGGCGACCTGGTGGCTATCCTCGAGGCCCTCAAGCGCGCCGGTGCGCTGCGTGCCGAGCTGACCATCATCTAGGGAGGCGACCATGCACAACAGCAGCGGTGCCCTCGGTAACGCCCTCGAGCCCCAGGGTCTGCAGCAGCTGCGCTCGATGACGCGCAACCCCAGCGAGGAGGACCTCGCCGAGGTGGCGCGGCAGTTCGAGGCGGTGTTCGTCGAGATGATGCTCGGCCAGATGCGCCAGGCCACCCCGGGCGATGAGATCTTCGGCGGCAACGCCGAGGAGACGTACCGCGACCTCTTCGACCGGCAGATGGCGGTGCAGATGTCCCGTGACGGCGAGGGCTTGGGGCTGGCCCCGATGATCGAAGAACAGCTGCGCGAGAATGCGGGCTTCGAGACCGACCGGATGCAGGGGCTGCCGCAGGAGATCTCGGACTACCGCCACTCGGCGGTGCCGGTGCAGCCCGATGCCGGGGAGCTCGCGGCGGCGGACGCGGGCGACGGCGCGCAAGGCCGCAGTGGCGGCCTCGGCGGCAAGGGGGCCGGCTGGTCGAGCCCGCAGGACTTCGTCGAGGACATCACCCCGGCGGCCAGGGAGACCGCCGAGCGCCTCGGGGTGCCAGCGGTGGCCCTGGTGGCCCAGGCTGCTCTGGAGACCGGGTGGGGCCAGCACATGGTGGCCGACGGGGACGGGCGCAGCGCCAACAATCTGTTCAATATCAAGGCCCACTCCGCGGACTGGCAGGGCGATGCCGTGCGCGTGCCCACCCTGGAGTACCGGGATGGTATCCCGCAGCGCGAGATGGCCGACTTCCGCGCTTACGACTCGGTGGCCGAGAGCTTTGCCGATTACGCCGACTTCCTCGAGCGCAACCCGCGCTACCGTGAGGCCCTGGAGGTCGGCGACGATCCGGAGCGGTATGTCGAGGCCCTCCAGCGGGCTGGGTACGCCACCGATCCGCAGTACGCGGAGAAGCTGCAGCGGATCATGGAGCTTGGTGACGACGGGCAGGGGGTGCGGATCGGCGGTGAGACCCTCAAGATTTCCGATTCCGTGCCGAGAGGTTAGACAGGGCAGTGTGGGCCTGCGGGCCCCAGCGAGGCGGAGTCTATGGTTGATCTGTTGCAGACGGGCATCTCCGGGCTGCGCGCATCCCAGCGCGGGCTGGCGACCACGTCGCACAACATCTCCAACGTCAACACCGACGGCTACAGCCGCCAACGGGTGGAGCAGGATACGAGCATCCCGCACTACCACTCCCGCGGGGCCGTCGGCACCGGCACGCAGGTGCAGACCATCCAGCGCCTGACCGAGGATCACCGCGTCGACGCCCTGCGCAACAACCACGCTGAATATGAGCGCCTGGATCGACTCGCGGAGATGACCGGGCGCATCGACAACCTGGTTGCCGACCAGGACGCCGGGCTGAGCCCGGCGCTGCGTCAGTTCTTCGACGCCGTCGAGGAGGTGGCCAACGACCCCTCGAACACCGTTGCCCGGCAGCAGCTGCTCACCCAGGGGCAGGCCCTGGCCGATCGCTTCCAGACCCTGGACAACCGACTGCTGACCCTGGAAGAGGACGTCAACAAGCGGGTGCGGGCCGAGACCGACAAGGTCAACGGCCTGGCCGAGTCCATCGCCGAGCTCAATGGCGAGATCCGCAGCCGCTGGACCAACCCGCAGCGCCCGCCCAACGACCTGCTCGACCAGCGCGACGAGAAGATCCGCGAGCTCTCCGAGCACGTCACGGTCCGGGTGACCGAGCAGGACGACCGGTCGCTGAACGTGGGCATTGGCAATGGCCAGCCGCTGGTCACCGGCGACCGCGCCAACACCCTGGAAGTCACGCGCAACGCCTTCGAGCCGGAGCGCCCGGAGCTGGCTGTCCGCCGGGGCGATCGCGCCGTTCAGATCACCGACGCCGTTCAGGGCGGTTCGCTGGGCGGGCTGCTGGAGTTCCGCAACGGTGTGCTGGACGAGACCCGCGATGAGATCGGCCGGGTGGCCACCTCCCTGGCCGGGGCCATGAACGAGCAGCACCGCAGCGGCATCCAGTTCGACAGCGGTTACCCCGAGGCCGGTGACGACTTCTTCGACTACGCCCGAGAGGCCGGGGTCTCCGCCCACCGCGGCAACGCCGGCGAGGGCCAGCCGCAGGTGATCGTCGACGAGGAGCGTATCGGTGAGCTGCGCCGCGAGAACTACCAGGTGCGCCTCGTTGACGGGCAGTGGCAGGTGGCCACTCAGGACGCCAACGAGGTGCGTACCCTCGGCCAGGGCGGGGATGCCGACATCCAGCCCGACGCGGACGGCGGCTACCGCTTCGACGGGCTGATCCTCTATCCGCCGGAGTCCGGCGACGGCGCCGTCGAGGAGGGCGACCGCTTCCTGATCCAGCCCACCCGGGACGCGGCTCAGGGGATCGAGGGCCGGCTCGCGCGGCCGACCCAGGTGGCGGCGGCCGCACCGGTGGTCACCGGCGAGGCGCCGCGCGCCGACGGTCAGACCGAGAACACCGGGCGCGCGCAGATCGGTCCGCCGGATGTCGGGCGGGCCGAAGGCGTCATGGCAGCCCTGGAGGAGGGGGGTGCCCTGCAGCAGGGAGTCGAGATGACCTACGCCGATGACGGCACGTTCACCGTGACCATCGGTGGCGAGACGGCGGGCACCTTCGACTACGCCCCCGAGGACATCGAGCGCGGCCAGGTGGTGAACCTGGCCGAGGACGTGGAGCCGGCCG
Organism: Halorhodospira sp. 9628; assembly: GCF_022228075.1. Lineage (NCBI taxonomy): Bacteria > Pseudomonadati > Pseudomonadota > Gammaproteobacteria > Chromatiales > Ectothiorhodospiraceae > Halorhodospira > Halorhodospira sp. 9628. The sequence continues at coordinate 132,073 of NZ_JAJNRF010000004.1, read as the reverse complement.
GCAGCGCCCAGGCCGAGACGCTGGCGGCGCTGGATGTCTCGGTGCGCATCTCCGGCGTGCCGGATGACGGGGATCGCTTCGGGCTCTATGGCAACTACGAGGGCGTGGGCGACAACACCAACGCCCTGCGCATGGCCGAGCTGATGGAAGAGACCGTCATGGACAACGGCAACAGCACCTTCCAGGAGGCCTACAGCGCCATGGTCGGCGAGCTCGGCGGCTTCAGCCAGCGGGTGCAGACCAATCGCGATGCCCAGGAGGCCCTGCTCAACCAGGCCAAGGAGCAGTGGGAGGAGCTCTCCGGCGTCAACCTGGATGAGGAGGCGGCCAACATGATGGAGTATCAGCAGGCCTACCAGGCCGCCGCCCAGATCATCACCAGTGCCGACGAGGTCTTCCAGGAGATGCTCAACGCGGTGCGTCGCTAAGGGGGTGAGCCGTGCGCGTATCCACGAGCCACATGCAGAACACGGCCGTTCAGAACATGACCGGCCAGCAGAGCGAGATCAACGACACGCAGACCCAGCTCTCCAGCGGGCGCCGGGTGCTGCGGCCGTCGGATGATCCCACCTCGGCTGCGCGCACCCTGGATCTCAAACGGGCCACCGAGTCGGTGGAGCGGTTCAACCGCAACGGCGATCTGGCGCGGACCCGGCTGTCCATGTCCGAGTCCGCCCTGGAGCAGGCCGGCAACGAGCTCCAGCGCATCCGCGAACTCACCGTCCAGGCGGCCAACGGCAGCCAGGACGCCGACACCCGCAGCTACATCGCCGCGGAGATCGAGGAGCGCTACAAGCAGCTGGTGGAACTCGGCAACAGCCGCGACGGCAATGGGGAGTATCTCTTCTCCGGCTCGCGCACCCGCACCCAGCCGTTCAATATGGGCACCGATGGCCACGTGACCTACCACGGCGACCAGAACAGCCGCGAGGTGCGCATCGGGCCCGGACGCCAGATCGGCGTGGATCACTCCGGCTTCGACGCCTTCATGAAGGTCCCCGACGGCAACGGCCAGTACCAGGCCTTCCAGGGCGAGGAGAACCGCGGCACCGGCGTGGTCAGCGTGGTCGACGGCAAGGTCCGGGGCCTGGATGCCGAGCAGTACCGCGTGCGCTTCGCCGAGGACGCGGACGGAAACACCCGCTACGCCATCCAACGCACCCACAACCCCGAGGACGAGAACGCCTGGGAGTGGGTGAACGGCGAGAACGGCGGGCCGCCGGCGGTGGAGGACGCCCCGCTGTATGAGCCGGGGGCGACCATCGAGGTGGACGACGGCGTCCGGGTGAAGATCGAGGGCAACCCCGATCCGGGCCAGGGGGGGTTCGAGGACGGCGACCGGTTCACGGTCACCGGTAGCCGATCCCAGTCGATCTTCGCCACCGTCAATGAGCTCATCGGCGCCCTTAAGGAGGGTGAGGGGCCCGACTTCCGCAACGCCGCCGACCGCGCCCTGGGCGATCTGGACCTGGCCATGGAGAACACCTTCCGGGTGCGGGCGGAGATCGGCGCCCGCCTGTCCACCCTCGATAGCGAGAAGGCCAGCAACGAGGCGGCGATCATCGACCTCAAGCAGGCCACCTCCGACGAGCGCGACCTGGATTACGCCGAGGCCACCGGCCGCTTCAACCAGGAGCTCACCGGGCTCGAGGCGGCCCAATCCACCTTCGGCCGCGTGCAGAACCTCTCCCTGTTCGACTACATCTAGTCTCTCCCGCCAATGCGTTGCCTGGCCGGGCCGGCGTGCCGCGCTGGTGCCGGTCCGAGGGGTGCCGTGGCCGCCCGGGTTTGCGCAAAGTCAATCCCTTGGGGTTCCGGTTATCGAAAACGCCGATGGGAAAGGCCTGCCGGCGGCATGGCCGTCTCTTGGAAACGCGAATCGTTATCACTAGTATACGTATTGCGCACATCGGCACGGATAACAGAACGAGGGGATTATGAGTCAGACAGTAAGGCCTTGGGGGGTTGCGGCTGCTGCGGTCCTGGCAGGGGGCGCCCTGAGCGCGGCGCACGCGGAATCCGGCGATGCGGAGACCCGCCTGCTCGATCGCATCATGATCACCGGTGGCCCGGACCGGGTGCAGGATACCGCCGGCTCGGCGCAGGTGCTCAGCCGGGAGGATATCGATCGGCAGGGGTACACCGATCCGCACCGCATCCTGCGCCAGATCCCCGGGGTCAATGTCGCGGAGGAGGAGGGCTACGGCCAGTTCCCGCACATCAGCATGCGCGGCGTGAACCCGGAGCGGAACGCGCGCATCACGGTCATGGAGGACGGGGTGCTGACGGCTTCGCCGGCGCCCTACGCCGCACCGGCGGCCTACTATTTTCCGCCCATGGGGCGCATGGACAACGTCGAGGTGCGCAAGGGCTCGAGCGCCATCAAGCACGGCCCCTACACCGTCGGCGGCGCCCTGAACATGACCTCCACGCCGATCCCCCAGGAGCGCTCCGGCAAGGTGGAGGGGCGCCTGGGCTCGGACAACGGGCGGCGCGCCCACGCCCACATCGGCGGCCGCGAGGGGCAGTTCGGCTGGCTGCTGGAGAGCTACACGGAGCAGAGCGACGGCTTCAAGGAACTCGACCATCCGCTCTCCGGGGATCAGTCCAACAAGCCCAACAATCCGGTGCCGAACACCGGCTTCGACCGCAACAACTTCGTCGCCAAGGGGATGTGGGCCAGCGACCCCACCGCCGAGGTCTACCAGGAGGTGGAGTTCAAATACGCGCGCGATCGGCGGACCGTCCACGACACCTACCTGGGCCTGCTCCCCGACGACTTCGACGACAACCCACACCGGCGCTACGCGGGCTCGCAGCTCGACGAGATCAACACCGAGAACGACCTCTACCAGGTCCGCCATTACTTCCAGCCCACGGTGGATACCGACGTCACCACCACGCTCTACCGCACCGATACCGTGCGCAACTGGTACAAGCTGCATGAGGTGGATGGCGGTAGCGGTGATTTTACGGGCATCTCCGACATCCTCCGCGACCCGGGCGACCACGAAGACGAACTGGCCTGGATCCTCGGTGGCTTCGACACCGCCTATGACGCGGGGCTTAGCATTGACGACGACGCCCGCGGCAACGTCCGCGCCAACAATCGCGAGTATTACGCCCAGGGCATCCAGGTGCAGGCCGGCCACCTCTTCCAGGCCTTCGGCTGGGATCACGACCTGGAGGTGGGCTTCCGTTACCACGAGGACGAGGAGGACCGCGAGCAGTGGCAGGACTCGTTCGAGATGCAGAACGGCATGATGGTTCTCGACGAACACGAGGAACCGGGTGAGACCACCAATCGGGTCACCTCCGCCGAGGCCTACGCGTTCCACGTGCAGAACACCATGGAGCGCGGTTCGTGGACCCTGGTTCCCGGTGTGCGTTACGAGAACATCGATGTGGATCGCAAGCAGTGGGATGGTCCGGGGCGCACCACCGCCAACCTCGATGCGGACGGTTCCTACTCCAACACCTATCGGGTTTGGGTCCCTGGCATGGGCGCCACCTACGCCATCGATGATCAGTGGAGCGTCCTTGGCGGGGTCCACCGCGGGTTCGCGCCGTCGGGTGCCGACCCGCAGGCCGATGAGGAGCGCAGCGTCAACTACGAGGCCGGTTTCCGGTTCAGCGACATGTATACCCAGGCGGAGGTCATCGGCTTCTTCAACGACTACTCCAACATCAATTACGAGTGCACCAACGTCGGCGGGGCCTGCCAGACCGATGATGAACTGGTCTCGGCTGGCGAGGTTCACGTCTGGGGCCTGGAGGCGCTGTGGATGCACGATCTGGGTCAGAGCCAGGACCTGCCCGTCCAGCTCCCGGTCAGCGTCAGCTACACCTTCACCGACAGCGAGTTCCGGGAGAGCGATGACGGCGAGCTGTCGAACCAGTGGGAGAATGCCCGCAAGGGTGACCGCCTGCCGGAGATCCCCGAGCACCAGCTCAACCTCAGTGCCGGCGTGGGCCAGGCTGACTGGCGCGTCAACCTGAACGCCAACTACGTCTCCGAGACCCGCGCGCTGGCGGATCGGGACTACGACGATCTGAAGATCGACTCGCGCTGGCTGTTCGATCTCTCCGCCCACTATCAGCTGATGGACAACGTGCGGTTGCTCGGGAGCATCGAGAACCTCACCGACGAGACCTACGTCGCCCACCACCGCCCGGCGGGGGCACGGCCCGGCGCGCCGCGGACCTACTGGGCGGGGATGCGCGTCGACTTCTGATCCCACGTCACGGGTCACCCGTAGCTTAGGGGTGCTCATGCCTGCCGCCTTGGCGGCTTCCTCCAGCCGAACGATCGGCGCCTGATTGCCGGGGAGGGCATCCTCCCCGGCACTTTTTTGCCCGCCTCACGGGTCGCGGCGCGACCCGCTCTTGCCGCTGCGCTTGCCGCCCGCCGCCGTCGGGTCACCCTCCGTGGTGCTCTCGGTTGCCTGTTGTGGCAACATGCTGCCCCTGAACACCCTGCTCAAACAGTCAGATACGAGGATGCGGCCCCTGCTTGCCGCTCTGTGCCACCGGATTGCCGCGTATGGAAAATTTTTGCCGCCAAAGGGGTAAAGCCTTGCCGCCGGTCGCCGATACGGTAAGTGAAGGCGAAAGACTGGGTACCGGCAGGCGGCAAGAGCTCGCCGCCGGGGCCTTCCAAACAGCGGAGCACAAGGAGCAAAGGCAATGGCACAGGTCATCAACACCAACATTGCGTCCCTGACCGGTCAGCGGCATCTGAGCGCCAGTCAGGGCGAGCAGCAGCAGGCCCTGGAGCGGCTCTCCTCGGGCAAGCGGATCAACTCCGCGGCCGACGACGCCGCCGGCCTGGCGATCAGCGAGCGCTTCACCTCGCAGATCGGTGGCATGAACCAGGCGGAGCGCAACGCCAACGACGGCATCTCCTACGCCCAGACCGCCGAGGGCGCCATGGAGGAGATGGGCAACCTCCTGCAGCGGGTTCGTGAGCTGGCGGTGCAGTCGGCCAACGACACCAACACCGCCGAGGACCGCCAGGCCCTGGAGGCCGAGGTGCAGCAGGCGGTGCAGGAGATCGACCGGATCGCCTCCAGCACCCAGTTCAACAACCAGAACATCCTGGACGGGTCGCTCGACGAGCTGGTCTTCCAGGTGGGTGCCAACCGGGCCCAGAGCATCAACACCAGCGGTGTCGATGTGCGTGGCCACAACCTCGGCGCCGAGATCGGCGAGGGGCAGGCGGTGCAGCGCGTTCTCGATGAGGAAGGCAACTACGGCGATCTGGACCTGGATGGCTCGATCAACATCAACGGGCTGGATATTGACGTCAGTGGCTCGCGCAACGTCTCCGACGCCATGGACGCCATCAACGCCCAGTCCCGTGCCACCGGTGTGACGGCGTTCCGCGCTGACCGGGCCACCACCGAGTCGTTCGACTTCAACAATGACGGTGGCGCCAGCCTGGAGATCAACGGCACCACCATCAGCATCGGTGAGGATGCCGGCGTCGGCGAGTTCGTCGACGAGGTGAACGCCGCTTCCGGCAACACCGGCGTCCGGGCCGAGATGGACGGTGATCAGGTGCGCTTCGTCTCCGAGTCCGATTTCCGCATCGAGCCGGGTGACGACAGCCCCATCGGCGATCTCGGGCTCGAAGGCGAGGAGAGTGGGATGCGCTTTGAGCGCGGCATCCAGCTCTCCACTGACCTGGGCCAGCGGATCGACGTCAATGGTGACGCCGACACCCTCGGGGCGCTCGGGATGTCCGACGAGCAAATGGAGATGAGCCGTCACCGGGTCAGCGGGCCGGATGCGCTGAGCGTGGCCACCCGGACCGACGCCGATGACGCCATCCGTACGGTGGACTTCGCCCTGGGGCAGATCAACGACGCCCGGGCCGACTTGGGTGCGGTGCAGAACCGCTTCGAGGCCACCACCAGCAACCTGCAGAACGTCTCCGAGAACATGGAAGCTTCCCGTTCCCGGATCCTGGATGCGGACTTCGCGGCCGAGACCGCCGCCATGACCCGCGCCCAGGTGCTGCAGCAGGCCGGTACCTCGGTCTTGGCCCAGGCCAACGAGGCCCCGCAGAACGTCCTGACCCTGCTGCAGTAAGGCCCGAGGCGGAGCCCGGCTGACCCCCCGGGCTCCGCCACCGGCTCGCTGACCCCGAGACCGGTGCCATGACCCGCAGCAGATTCGGGATTCTTCCGTGAACGGACGCGGATAAAGAGAAGGAGGTGAGACCCCGGGCCATGACCTGAACCCACGCGGGCCGACCCCGGCGGTGACCGTTGGTGGACAACGGAACCGTTAAAGCTTTGCCAGGGAGCGCCGATACGTTTGGGCAAGAGCGCGAGACGCGAGCCCAAGCGAACAGGTTCGCTCGTGCTGGGGTCAGCGAAACGGCGCCGTAACGGCGTCAGACGTGAGGAGACGGGTCATGGCACAGGTGATCAACACCAACGTTGCATCGCTGAACGCGCAACGGCACTTGAATTCTTCCCGGGGCGATCAGGAGGTGGCCCTGGAGCGGCTCTCCTCGGGGCTGCGCATCAACAGCGCCCGGGACGATGCGGCTGGGCTGGCGATCAGCGAGCGCTTCACCGGCCAGATCAACGGCATGGATCAGGCCGCCCGCAATGCGAACGACGGCATCTCGTTCGCCCAGACCGCGGAAGGCGCCATGGAAGAGATGAGCAACCTGCTCCAGCGGGTCCGCGAGCTGGCGGTGCAGGCGGCGAACGACACCAACTCGCCGTCGGATCGCGCCGCGCTCGACCGCGAGGTGCAGGCCGCCGTGCAGGAGATCGGCCGGATCGCCGAGACAACCCAGTTCAACCAGCAGAACGTGCTCAACGGCACCCTGCGCGAGCTGGTCTTCCAGGTCGGGCCGAACCGCGGCCAGACCATCAACGCCGGCGGCGTGGACGTCCGCGCCGAGAACCTGGGCGCCAATGTGGCCGAGGGGCGGGCGGTGCATCAGGCCGCCGGTGGTCCCGGTGTGGAGCTCCCGGGCGGGCTGCAAGTCAACGGTCACGAGATCGACCTGGGCGATGCGCGCGGGCTCAACGACGTGGCGCGCGAGATCAACGAGCGCCAGGCCGAAACCGGCGTGTCCGCCATGCGCGCCGACCGGGCCGAGACCCAGGCGGTGGAGTTTGACGGCTTGGGTGAGGGCGAGCGCGGTCAGCTGCGTATCAACGACCACGCCATCGAGCTTGACGAGAGCGTCACGGACATCGGCGAACTGGCCGCCCGGGTTAACGACCGGGCCTCGGAGACCGGGGTGCGCCTGGAGAACGGGGAAAACGGCTGGTCCTTTGTCTCCAACAGCGACTTCGAGCTCGAGTACTTCTCGGACGACGCCGAAGATGCCATCGGTGTTGGTGGGACCGAGATCGGCCAGGGGCTGGATCGCGCCGACGAGGAGAGCACCGGGCTCATCGTCGAGCGCGGCATCACCCTCTCCACCGAGATCGGCGGCGAGCTGCGGGTCGAACCGGTGGATGGCGACGACGATGCAGCCCTGGGGCAGATCGGCCTGAAGAACTGGCAGGACGGTGGCGACTACGAGGACCTGCAGGCGGAGGCGTACACCATCGGCGGGGTCGACCCGGTTGATGTGCGCACCCGCGAGACCGCTTCCGATACCATCGTGGCGGTGGACTTCGCCCTGCAGCAGATCAACAACACCCGGGCCGATCTGGGCGCGATCCAGAGCCGGTTTGACGCCACCATCAACAACCTGAACATCTCCTCGGAGAACCTGAGCGCATCCCGCTCGCGGATCCTGGATGCCGACTTCGCCGAGGAGACGGCCGAGATGACAAGGACGCAGATCCTGCAACAGGCGGGGACCTCGGTGCTGGGTCAGGCCAACGAGATCCCGCAGCAAGTGGCACAGCTGTTGCAGCAGTAACGACGGCCGGGACCTCCGGGGAGCCTTCCGGAACCCGGCCCAGGGGCCTGGTAGCAGGGCCGGTCGGGAGGCTGTATGAGTGAAATGCACAAGGTGAGTTCCGTGACCAGCAGCATCAACTGGTCGCGGCCAACCGAGCAGGGGGAAGGGAGGCGCCTTGCCCCCGAGCAGGACACGGCAGCACCGGTCCCCGCCGCCGAGACGGAAGAGCGCTCCCGCGTGCCGTTGTCCGAGCTCGAGCCGCTGGAGCACTTCAAGGCGGAGGATCCCCAGGCGCTTGCCCGGGCGGTGGAGCGCATGGAGCAATTCATGCAGCGCGTCGGCCGGGACCTGGAGTTCCGGGTCGACGACAACACCGGCAAGACGGTGGTCACTGTCTACGTCCGCGGCACCGACGACGTGGTCCGTCAGATCCCCCCGGAAGAGATGCTGGCCATCGCCGCGCGCATGCGCGAGGTCCAGGGGCTGCTCTTCAACGGGGAGGCCTGAGCGTGGCCGGAACGCATCCGCCGCCGGAAGGGTCCACCGGGCAGGCCCGCTAGCGATACCTCGAGAGGTGACCGGATATGGTCTCACCGCTGGATCAGATGCCGAACATGCCGAGCCAGATGGACGTCGGCTCCGGCATCGACACCAACAAGATGGTCCAGGACCTGGTCCAGGCCGAGCGGGCACCCACGGAGCAGCGCCTGGGCCGGCGCGAGGAAGAACTGCAGGAGAAGCTCGAGGCCCTGGGGCAGATGCGAGGGGTCATCGGCGAACTCCAGGAGGCCGTCCAGGGGCTGGGCGATCCCGGCGCTTACTCCGGCATCGATGCGGAATCGAGCAACACCAGTGTGGCCGGGGTCTCGGCCAGCGAGGAGGCGCGCCCGGGCCAGTACGACGTGGAGGTGGAGCAGCTGGCGCGGACCCAGCGCATCGCCACGGCCAGCGGCGTGTTCGAGGACAGCGCCGATCCGGTCGGCACCGGCCGGCTGATGATCACCGACGGCGAGGGCAACGAGCAGGCGGTCACCATCGACGAGGAGTCGGCCACCCTGCTCGGCATCCGCGACGCCATCAATGCCCAGGCCGAGGGCGTGCGCGCCTCGGTGGTCGATGATGGCGCCGGGCCGCGGCTGGCCCTGGCTACCGAGCAGACCGGTCAGACCAATGCCATTACCCAGATCCGCGCCGAGCAGGATCCGGAAGCGGACGAGGGCGATCTTTCCGCCCTGCAGTACAACGTCGCCGATCCCCAGACCGGCGAGCCCGCCGGCGCCTTTCAGGAGATCCGCCCGGCCAGCGACGCCGTAGTCACCATCGACGGCATGCGCGTCACCCGCCCTGAGAACCGCATCGAGGGGGCCATCGAGGGCGCCACCATCAGCCTCCAGGACGAGGGGCGCAGCCGCATCTCCATCGAACAGCAGACCGGGCTGGCCGAAGAGAATATCCAGCGTCTGGTCGACTCGTTCAATCAGGTCCGGGCGCAGCTCAACCAGCTCTCGGACTACGACCCCGAGACCGAGAAGGCCGGCCCGCTGCAGGGGGACCATACCCTGCGCAACCTCCTCTCGCAGCTGAGCCGGTCCCTCAACGAGCCGGTGGAGGCCCTGGACGGGGCGCCGATTTCATCGTTGGGGGATCTCGGTGTGCGCACCAACCGGGACGGCACCCTGGAACTCGATGGCGAGCGCCTGCAGCAGATGGTTGGCGAGCACTCGGAGCTGGTCACGCGCATGATGACCGACCCGGAAAGCGGGGTGATGTCGCGGTTGGAGGGGGTGCTCGACAACGCCCTCGGCCGCGACAGCGTGATCGACATGCGCACCGAGGGGGTCGAGCGCCGCCTCGACGGTATCGCCGACGATCGCGAACGCCTCGACCGGCGCATGGAGCGGCGCGAGGAGCAGCTGCGCAGCCAGTTCTCGCGGATGGACTCGCGGGTCGCTGAACTCAATCAGACCTCGGAGTTCCTCGAGCAGCGCCTGGCGGCCATGAACAGTCGGGATTAAGCGGTCAGAAGCTTCCGGAACGGAGGTTCCGCCCTCAAGGATCATGGGTAGCAGCCGCTAAAAGGACAGAGCGCGAACCAACTACCCCCAAGAGTAGGAACGGGATATGAGCATGCATCGCGGCATAAACCAATACCAACAAGTCGGGACCTACTCCAGCACGGCCTACGCCGACCCTTACCGGTTGGTGCAGTTGCTCATGGACGGGTTCCTCGACCGAGTCGCCCAGGCCCGCGGCGCCATGGAGCGCCAGGAGATCGCCCTCAAGGGCGAGCTGATCAGCAAGTCCATCTCCATCCTGGACGGCCTGCGTTCCGGGCTCGACCACGAGCGCGGTGCCGAGATCGCCGGCAACCTCGAGGAGCTCTACACCTACATGCAGCGCCGCCTGGTGGAGGCGAACGCCCAGAACGAGGTCCAGCACCTTGATGAGGTCGCCTCGTTGATGCGCGAGATCAAGAGCGCCTGGGACGCCATCCCGCCGGAGGTGCGTACCCGCGACGCTGCCGAGGCGGCCGCCGCCCGCGGCGAGTAGGGGTGCGCGTGGGCGGCGGCAGCGCCAAGGGCGGCGACGGGCGGGCGGCGGTGGCCGCCTCGGCCCGACGCCTGCTGGAGCTGTCCCGGCAGATGCGCCGTTGCGCAGAGGCCGGGGACTGGGACGGGGTCATGGAGCGCAATGGACTGCGCCAGGCGCACGCCCGCGGGTTGCCCGAAGACCCGGACCACCCCGGCGCTGACCTGGCTCGCCGCGCGCTGGCCCAATCGCTCGAGTGCGACCGCGCGGTCCGGGCGCTGATGGAGGCCGAGCGCGACCGCCTCGGCGCCGCCTCGCGCGACGAGCAGCACCACCGCGAGGTCCACGACGCCTACTCGCGCTGTTCCGGCTAGGAAACACCTTGCCGGCGCCTGTGTCGTTTTTTTGACGGCCTGGTTAACCCGGCGTAAACTCGCCCCCTCGCAGACAGGCGATCCGTCATCGGAGGGGAGCGTTGGTTCAGGTCCTGGTGGTCGACAGCGACGCGGAGCGCCGGTCGGGTGTCGAGACGGTGCTGCAATTCCTTGAACACGAACCCATCCCCGCCGAGGCCGGCGATGCCGGCGGCGCCGCTACCCGCCACCCTGGGCTGGCCGCGGCGCTGGTGGGCATCGACGGACAGGAGCGCGCCTGCCTGCAGCGGCTCGTCGATAGCCGGCCCGAGCTGCCCGTCTTTCTCATTGCGCCGGATGCCGATGCGCGGCGCCGTGGCGGTGATCCGCAGCACGGTGTCCTCGGGGTGCTCGATCTGCCGCTGCGTCAGGGCCAGCTCACCGCCGCCCTGCGTCAGGCCCTGAGCCACAACGTCCGCCACCGCGAGCACGGTGCCGCCGGGCGGGCGCCGCGGCTGGCCGGCGAGAGCCGCGGTGTGCAGCGGGTTACCAGCCTCATCGAGCAGGTGGCCGACACCGACGCCAGCGTGCTGATCCTCGGTGAGTCGGGCACCGGCAAGGAGGTGGTGGCGCGCAACATCCACGCGCGCTCCTCCCGTCGGGCGAGACCGTTTGTGCCGATCAACTGCGGGGCCATCCCCGCCGACCTGCTCGAGAGCGAACTCTTCGGGCACGAGAAGGGCGCGTTTACCGGCGCCATCAGCGCCCGGCAGGGCCGTTTCGAGATGGCCCAAGGCGGCACGGTCTTCCTCGACGAGATCGGGGACATGAGCATGCACATGCAGGTCAAGCTGCTGCGCGTGCTCCAGGAGCGGACGTTCGAGCGGGTCGGCTCCAACAAGCCCATCCACGCCGACGTTCGGGTCATCGCCGCCACCCACCGCAACCTCGACACGGGGATCCGGGACGGCAGCTTCCGCGAGGATCTGTTCTACCGGCTCAACGTCTTCCCCATCGAGATCCCGGCCCTGCGCGAGCGCCCCGGGGATATCCCGGTGCTCGTCGAGGAGATCATCCGGCGCATCGAGGACGAGGGGCGGGGTTCGGTGCGGGTCAGCCCGGCAGCCATGTCCTGCCTGTCGGCCTACCACTGGCCGGGCAACGTGCGTGAGCTGGCCAACGTGGTCGAGCGTCTGGCCATCCTTTGCCCCTACGGCGAGGTGGGGGTCGAAGACCTGCCCCGGAAGATCCGGGAGGCGGCCCGCGAGGAGCTGGAGGATGGCGGCGCACCTGCGGGCGCGCCGGAGCCCGTCAACGGACAGGCCGGGGTGCCGCTGCCGGCGGTGGACTGGTCCGAGGGCATCGATCTCAAGGGCCACCTGACCGAGGTGGAGCAGGAGCTGATCCGCCAGGCCCTGGAGGCCACGAATGGGGTCGTCGGTCGGGCTGCCCGGCTGCTCGGGTTGCGCCGTACCACGCTGGTCGAGAAGCTGCGCCGGCTCGACGTCGAGCGTCCCGCCTGAGCCGGCACGCTCGGGCCGCCGGTCGGCAAGCACCGACCGTCAAGCGGCAAGCGGTTGCCGGTCTTGCCGGTCGACAGAACTTTGACTGCCGGTTCCGCCCGCGGCGGCGGCAGCGCCTCGCCGGCCGCGTGGAATCCGGCGTTTAGCGCACCACCCCACCCCTGGCACGCCCCTTGCTTCAGAAGGGGCCGCCGCGGGGTACCACCGCGGCGCGGATTTGCGCTGAGGGGGACAATCCATATGGGTCAGCAACGCGTGCTCGTGGTGGCCCGCGAGCCGGGCCGCCGCAGCGAGCAGCGGCGCCGCCTGGACGACGCCGGGTTCGTGACCGCCGAGGCGGAAGACACCGGCTCCGCCCACGAACTCCTGGAGCAGGGCGGGATCGCTGCCGTCGTCTGCTTCGAGGACGCCGGTGACGGGGACAACTGGCGGGTGCTTACCCGGCACCCCATGGCTCCGCCGGTGATCGTCATCTCCGCCCGCGCCGAGGTCAGCGGCGCCGTCGCCGCCATGCGCGACGGGGCGGCGGACTACGTCGCCGAGGAGGCCCCGGCCGGCGAGCTGGCTGCCGCCGTGGCCCGGGTCACCGACGCCGGTCCCGAGCTGGTGGCCGAGGATCGCAGCAGCCGTCAGCTGATGGCGCTTGCCCAGCGGGTCGCCGGCAAGGACGTCACCGTCCTGCTGACCGGCGAGTCCGGGACCGGCAAGGAGATCTTCGCCCGCTACATCCACGAGCGCTCGCCCCGTGCCGATGGCCCCTTCATCGCCGTCAACTGCGCGGCGATCCCCGAGAACATGCTCGAGGCCCTGCTCTTCGGCTTCGAGAAGGGCGCTTTCACCGGGGCCAACCGGGCCCACGCCGGCAAGTTCGAGCAGGCGCAGGGCGGCACGCTGCTGCTCGACGAGGTCTCGGAGATCGAGCCGGGGCTCCAGGCCAAGCTGCTCCGGGCCCTGCAGGAGAAGGAGATCGAGCGCCTCTGCGGGCAGACGCCGATCCCGCTCGACGTCCGCGTGCTCGCCAGCAGCAACCGCGATCTGCGCGAGGCGGTGCGCAACGGGCGCTTCCGCGAGGACCTCTTTTATCGTCTGCACGTCTTCCCGATCCATCTGCCGCCCCTGCGCGAGCGCGCCGCGGACATCATCCCGCTCGCTCGCTCCTTCGCCCAGAAGTACGCCCAGCTTGGCGGCGGCTGCGGCGCAGACTTTACCCCCGAGGCGGAACGGCTGCTCATCCAGCACCCGTGGCCGGGCAATGTCCGCGAGCTCGAGAACGTCGTCCAGCGCGCGCTGATCCTCGCCGAGGGCAGCGCCATCGATGCCGAGGCGATCCGTTTCGAGCCCGTCACCGTCAGCGCTGGCGCCGACGCTCCGAGCACCGGGGAGTCGGCGGGCGCGAGCGCTCCGGTCGCCGGGGTCGCCGCGGCGGAGGGCACCCCCGGTCCGGCGGTGCGGCCGGAGGCCGCTGCCGGCCAGGACGCCGCGGCGACCCTCGAGGAGGATCTCAAGAGCCGCGAGTACCGCCGTATCCTCGAGACGCTCGATCGGGTCGGTGGCAACCGCAAGGAGGCCGCGGCGCGGCTGGGGATCAGCAGCCGCACCCTGCGGTACAAGCTGGCGCGCATGCGTCAGGAGGGCGTCGAGATTCCCGAGCGCTCCGGGATGCTCTACGCCTACGGCAACTGAGGTCGCGCCATGTCGGATTTTCGTATCGAGCAGGCCCTCGCGGAGATGCGCGCCATCGGCGGGCAGCCGGTGCAGCAGCCGGAGCAGGACGCGCCGCCGGTGGAGGAGTTCTCGGATCTCCTGCGGGATGCCGTCGAGCAGGTCAATGAGCGTCAGGTCCAGTCGAGTGAGCTCAAGGATCAGTTCCTCCGCGGTGAGGACGTTCAGCTCACCGATGTCATGATGGCCGCCCAGAAGGCCGATGTCTCCTTCGAGGCCATGAAGGAGGTCCGCAACCAGCTCCTGGAGGCCTACCAGGAAATCGCCAACATGCAGGTGTAACGCGTGAGGGGTCGCCATGGCGGATAGCCAGGCCATGACCGAATCGAGCGGCTCCTCGCCGCCGTCGCCGCTGGACAGCGGCGGCCAGGGCGGTGCCGGAGCCGAGGCGGGTGGCTTTGCCGGCGTGGGCCGGTTCGTGCCTGAGGACTGGCGTGAGCAGCTGACCCGTGTCCTCGGCGACAACCCGCTGCGCAAGCTCGGTCTCGGCGCCGGGCTGCTGGCGGTGGCCGGGCTGGGCGTGGCGATCTTCTTCTGGGCGCAGGAGCCCGCCGAGCTGCGTACGCTCTACGCCGATCTCTCCTCGGACGACGCCGCCGAGGTCATCAACGCCCTCGAGGAGCAGGGCGTGCGCGTCGAGTTCGACGAGCGCACCGGGGATATCAAGGTTGCGGAAGGCGCCGTCCACCGGGCGCGCATCTTCCTCGCCTCCGAGGGGCTGCCGCGCGGGACCGGGTTCGGCTACGAGATGCTCGAGGAAGACCCCGGGTTCGGCGTCAGCGAGTTCATGGAGCACGCCCGCTTCGACCGCGCGCTGGAGACGGAGCTGGCGCGCTCCATCGAGACCCTGCGCGGCGTGGTCAGCGCCCGCGTCCACCTGGACGACCCCGAGGAGTCGGTCTTCGTACGCGACCGCCGCGATGCCAAGGCGTCGGTGGTCCTCGAGCTGGACCAAGACAGGCAGCTGCCCGACCGCCAGGTGGAGGGGATCATCCACCTGGTGGCCAGCGCCGTCTCCGATCTCGAGCACGGCAATGTCAGCGTGGTCGACCACCGCGGCCGTCTGCTCACCGCCGAGGATGAGCCCACCGAGGCGACCCGTTCGGCGCAGCAGTTCGAGCTCACCCGCCGGCTCGAGGAACGCATCCAGCGCCGCGTCGAGGACATGGTCGAGCCAATCATCGGCCCGGACCGCGTCCGCGCCCAGGTCAGCGCCCGGCTCAACTTCGACGAGCGCCGCCAGATCGAAGAGCTCTTCGACCCGGAGCGCAGCGCCATCCGCAGCGAGCAGATGAGTGAGCGCAGCGGCGGGGGCGGGCAGTGGCCCATCGGCATCCCCGGTGCGCTGACCAATCAGCCGCCCGGCCCGGGGACCCTCGACGGGGAGGAGCCCGAGGGCGGGGGCGGCACGCCGTTCAGCTCCGACGAGACCCGCAACTGGGAGGTGGGCCGGACGCTGAGCGAGGTGCAGCCGGCCATTGGCGTGATCGATCGGCTGACCGTCGGGGTTCTGGTCGATCACCGCTACGTCGAGAACGAGGACGGCGAGGTGGTCCGCGAGGCCCTCTCCGACGACGAGATCCAGACCCTGGAGAATCTCGTCCAGGACGCGGTGGGCTTCGACGCCGATCGCGGCGATGCCGTGAGCGTGGCCACCGTGCCCTTCGCCGAGATCGTCGAGCCGCCGGATCCGCCCGAGGAGGTCTGGGAGCAGGAGTGGGTGCGCGACTTGATCCGGCTGGCGGTCTTTGCTGCCATCGGATTGTTGATCTACATCGTCGCCATCCGCCCGATCGTCAACCGTATGCTCGGGGGCGAGGACGAAATGGACGAGGAGCGCGGCGGGGCCGAGACCGAGGGGCTGGAGCGCCCGGCCGGCGAGAGCCTGGAGAGTCCCGGCGGTGGGCAGGAGAGCGAAGCCGCCATGCGCCTGGCGGGGATCAGCGGCGAGCAGCTCAGCGACATGCGCGAGCGCCCCTACGAGGCCAAGCTCCAGGCCGTGCTCGAGCTCGTCGAGAACGAACCGGAGCTGGCGGCCAACGCCGTCAAGGCCTGGCTCGATGAAGACGACAAGCGCAAGGGCTGATGGCGATGATGAAGGGTACCGACCGCGCCGCGGTCCTCATGCTCACCCTCGGCGAGGACGCTGCCGCCGAGATCATGCGCTACCTCGGCCCGCGCGAGGTACAGAAGCTCGGCCTGGGCATGACGCAGATCGGCAACGTCAGCCGCGAGCAGGTCGACGAGGTCCTCGACGAGTTCATCCAGACCGCCGCCGAGCAGACCTCGCTGGGGATCGGCTCCACGGACTTCATCCGCAGCACCCTGGTCAAGGCCCTGGGCGAGGAGAAGGCCGGCTCGATCATCGACCGCATCGTCATGGGCGGCACCACCCGCGGGCTGGATCAGCTCAAGTGGCTGGATCCGCGGACCATCGCCGAGATGATCCGCCTCGAGCACCCGCAGATCATCGCCATCGTGCTCTCCTACCTGGAGGCGGATCAGGCGGGGTTGGTGCTCGCCGAGATGCCCGAGCGCGTTCGCCACGACATCGTCATGCGCGTGGCCACCCTTGAGGGCATCCAGCCCCGCGCACTGCAGGAGCTCGACGAGATCATGGAGAAGCAGTTCTCCGGTCAGCAGCGCCTGAAGTCCTCGACCATCGGCGGCCTGCAGTCGGCGGCGAACATCCTCAACAACATGGACGGGCAGACCGAGACCGCCATTCTGGACAACGTCAAGGAGCTCGACGAGGAGCTCGCCGACCGCATCCAGGAGCTGATGTTCGTCTTCGAGGACCTCAAGCAGATGGACGACCGCTCCATGCAACAGGTCCTGCGCGAGATCGACACCGGCTCGCTGACCCTGGCCCTGAAGGGCGCCAGCGAGGACCTGCAGGCCAAGTTCATGAACAACCTCTCGCGCCGTGCCGGCGAGATGCTCCAGGAGGACCTGGAGGCCATGGGGCCGGCGCGTCTGTCCGACGTCGAGGCCGCACAGAAGGAGGTCCTCGCCGTTGCCAAGCGCATGGCCGACGAGGGCACCATCAACCTGGTCAGTAGCTCCGACCAGTACGTCTGAACCCCACCCCCCCGGTGCCGCTGAGCCCGGGGGCGTGTCGCAGCCGGGAGGGCGCGGATGGACAGTGGCGATCGACGCCTGCGGATCATCCCTGGAGAGTTCGCCGAGACGGCCGAGGCGTGGGAGACGCCCGACTTCGACCAGCCCGAGATCGACCGTCAGCGCCAGGCCGAGCAGGAGCAAGCCCGGCGTATCGAGCGCGAGAAGCGCCGCCGCCGTCGCGAGCGCCGCCGCCAGGCAGTGGCCGAGCGCCTGCGCCTGGAGGACGAGGCACGGCGCTCGCTGCCGACGGTCGAGGAGATCGAGGAGATCCGGGCCACGGCTCGCCGCCAGGGCCACCAGGAGGGCTACGAGGCCGGTCGTCACGAAGGCTTCCACGCCGGCTACCCCGAGGGCCTGCAGGCCGGGCAGAGCGACGGCCGGCGGGCCGGGGCGGTGCTGGTGCGCCGGCTGCGGGCCCTGCTCGATACCCTGGGCCGGCCGCTGGAGCAGCTCGATCGGGACGCCGAGGATGAGCTGCTGCACCTGGTCTTCTCCGTGGCCCGGCGGCTGGCCCTGGAGGAGCTGCGTACCGACCCGGAGCACGCCCTGGCGGCAGTGCGCCAGGCGCTGCGCGAGCTACCGGCGCAGGAGCGCGGCCTGACCATACAGGTCCACCCGGAGGAGCACGGCTTCATCACCGAGCAGCTGGGCACCGAGGTCGGCGACAAGGGCTGGTCGGTGGTGGCCGACGCCCACCTCACCCCTGGCGGGTGCATCGTCACCACCGAGACCTCTCGGGTGGACGCCACCGTGGAGCGGCGCCTGGACGCCGTCGGCGAGCAGCTGCTCGGCGACGCCCACGCCGGCGAGGGGGGCGAGGCCGTGCAGCGCAGCTATCGCGGTCGTGCCCCCGGCGCCGAGGAGGACGATACGGCGGGTGAGGCCGGTGGCGAGGGTGCCGAGGCCCCGGCCGGCGATGACGGGGGCGGTCGATGAGCACCGTTGCTGGTCTGGCCCAGGACTGGACCGCCCGCGTGCGCCGCCGGGTCGAGCACATCGAGCCCGTGCGCCCCCCGGTGGAGGGCGTGCTGCGGCGCATGGTCGGCCTGACCCTGGAGGCCGAGGGGTGTCGGGCGCCGCTCGGGGCGCGCTGCACCATCGAGGACGGCCAGGGCGGCGTCGAGGCCGAGGTGGTGGGTTTCGCCGGAGACCGCCTCTACCTCATGCCCACCGGCGATCTGCGCGGCGTCATGCCCAATGCCCGGGTCGTGCCCCGGGGCAGCGGCGCCCAGGCCCGGGTGGGCGAGGAGCTGCTCGGCCGGGTCATCGACGGCGGCGGGCAGCCCATCGACGGCGGCGGTCCGCTTAAGGCCCGGGAGCGCACACCGCTCATGGCCGAGCCGATCAACCCCCTCGAGCGCGCCCCCATCGCCGCGCCGCTGGACGTCGGGGTGCGCTCGATCAATGCCCTGTTCACCGTTGGCCGAGGCCAGCGCATGGGCCTGTTCGCCGGCTCCGGGGTGGGCAAGAGCGTGCTGCTGGGCATGATGACCCGCTACACCACCGCCGATGTCGTGGTGGTGGGGCTGATCGGCGAGCGGGGGCGCGAGGTGCGCGAGTTCATCACCGAGATCCTGGGCCGCCACGGCCTGGCGCGGGCGGTGGTGGTCGCCGCACCGGCCGACACGTCGCCGCTTTTCCGGCTCCACGGCGCCATGCGCGCGACCAGCATCGCCGAGTACTTCCGCGACCAGGGCTACAACGTCCTGCTGCTGATGGACTCGCTGACCCGCTACGCCCAGGCGCAGCGGGAGATCGGTCTGGCCATCGGCGAGCCGCCCACCACCAAGGGCTATCCGCCGTCGGTCTTCGGGTTGCTGCCGCGGCTGGTCGAGCGCGCCGGCAACGGCGCCGACGGGGGCGGCTCGATCACCGCCTTCTACACCGTGCTGGTCGAGGGCGACGACCAGCAGGAGCCCATCGCCGACTCGGCGCGGGCCATCCTCGACGGCCACCTGGTGCTCTCGCGCAGTCTGGCCGACTCCGGCGTCTACCCGGCGGTGGACGTCGAGGCCTCGATCAGCCGCGCCATGATGGCCATCACCAACGGCGCCCACCAGAAGGCGGCGCAGCGCTTCCGGGAGCTTTATACCGCCTACCGCCAGAACGAGGATCTGATCAGCGTGGGCGCCTACCAGCGCGGCTCGGACCCGCTGGTCGACCAGGCCATTCAGTACCAGCCCCGGCTGCGCGCCTTCCTGCAGCAGGATGTGAGCGAGGCGGTGGATTTCGACGAGTCCCTGGCGTCCCTGGGACGACTGACCGGTGAGGTGAGCGGATGAGCAAGGGGGCCGAGCGACTGCGCCCGGTGGAGCGGCTGACCGACCAGCGCAAGGAGCAGGCCGCCAGCCAGCTGGCCCGGGCCGAGGGGGAGCTGCGCCAGGGCGAGGCGCGCCTGGAGGAGATCCTCGAGATGCGCCAGGAGTACCGCCGCCAGCTGACCCAGGACAACGCCATCGAAGCGGCCCGCCTGCGCGATTTCAACGCCTTCCTGACGCGGCTCGACGAGGCCATCGTCCAGCAGCGCCAGCAGATCGCTCAGCAGCAGCGCCGCGTCACCCAGCTGCACAAGGAGTGGCTGCGCCGCTGGGGCGAGCACCGCACCATCGAGAAGGTCGTCGAGCGCCGCGCCGAGGCCGAGCAGGCGGCGGCTGAGCGGCGCGAGCGCCAGGAGTCCGACGAGGTGGCGCGCATGCTCTACCAGGCCATCCAGCGCGGGGATCTGCCCGGCCAGGGGGGGTAGCCCCGGGGGCGCCGTGCTGGTTCGGATCTTGCACCTGATCCGGGGACGCGTTCGTCGCCATCGCTGGAGGAAGCCGCATGCCACCCATCGACCCCGCCACGCTCGACCTCGACGCCTCGGTGCGCAAGCGCCCGGAGGGCGCAGCCCTGAACGGCGGGGGCGAGGCCGGCGGGTTCCTTGAGGCGCTGCTGGCGAGTCCCGCGCTCAAGGAGGCGGGCCTTGATGAGGCTGACCTCAAGGGGCTGCTCGATGCCCTCGGCGGCAAGCTTGACGGCGAGGCCTTGCCGCTGGACGGCGAGGCACTGCCGGCCGAGCTGGAGGAGGTGGCGCCGGACCTGGATGAGCTCTCCGAGAAACTGCAGGCCGTCATGGACGCCCTGGCGGGGATGGGCGAAGGGGACGCCGAGCAGGCCTTGGCGGAGCTCGACCCGGCGCTGCTCGAAGAGCTGGGCAACGCCGACCCGCAGGAGCGTTCCAGCAAGCTCCAGGCGCTGCTGGAGGGCGAGACGGACAAGCTCGAGCGCCTTGAGGCGTGGCTGGAGGGCCAGCGTCAGCTGGCTGCCGAGCGTGCCGAGGTCCTGCAGGCGCTGGCCGAGCTGGAGGACGAGGGGCTCTCGGGCAAGGAGCTGGTGGCCGCGCTCCAGGAGCGCCTGGCCCATCTCGACGGTGCCGGTCTGGCCGCGGAACCCGCCGAAGAGCAGGTCGAAGAGCAGGCCGGGGAGGGTGGCCTGGCCGCCATTGCGGCCGCCACCACCGCGATGCTCTCCGGAGTCGGGGGGAGCGATGACGCCGAGGGCGCGCGCCAGGGCGCCCTCGGCGACCAGATCGCCCGGGAGCTGCGCGCCGGCGGTTTGCTTAACGCCGTCTCCGGCGGGCTGGACCCCGCCGGCGGCCAGAGCCCCGGTGGCCAGGGCGGGCAGACCGGCAGCGGTGAGCGGGGCGCCGCCGCCGAGGCGCTGCTGCAGGCATTGCAGTCGGGCCAGCGCGGTCGGGACGAGGGCGCCGCTCGTGGCGAGTTCAGCGGACTGCTGGCTGCCGCCCAGGGGCTGGAGGGCAGTCAGCGCGGCGGCGGCCTGCAGTTCACCGTGCAGCAGCCGGTGGGTCAACAGGGTTTCACCCCCGCTGTGGGCGAGCGGGTGGTGTGGATGGTCAACGAGAATGTCCAGCAGGCGCGGCTGCAGCTCAATCCGCCCGGCCTCGGCCCGCTGGACATCCAGGTCAACGTCGGTGACGAGCGCACCACGGTGAACATCACCACGCACAACGCGGCCACCCGCGAGGCCCTGGAGCAGGACCTGGAGCGGCTCAAGCAGTTCCTGGCCGACCAGGGTCAGGGGGAGGTGGACGTGAATATCTCCCAGGGCGACGGCGGTGACGACGAGACCGATCCCGACGGCGGTGAGTCCCTGCAGGCCGCCGAGTCAGAAGGCGAGGACACCGGGGAGGCCGCCGCAGCCGGCAGTAGCGGCCGCGGGCTGATCGACCACTACGCCTGAAGCCGCCCGCCCAGCCGCCCGGCAAGCAGGCGCAGCGGCGCCACGGCCGCCGCGATGCCCACCAGGACCGTGGCAAAGGGCAGATCCAGCGCCATGGCGGTGACGAACGCCGCGGTGTAGATCGCAGCGGCCAGCCCCGCCGCCCAGGCCACGGCGCGCCGCCATCCGCCCGCCAGGGCGAAGGCCAGCCAGGCCGGGATGAAGACCAGGGCGAAGGCGGCCATCACCCCCATCACCAGCGCCGTGATCGCCACTACCGCCGCGGCGATCAGATCGAAACCGAGCGTCACCGGCCACAGCGGCTTGCCGTTGGCGGCGTCGTGGCCGGGGAAGAGCTCGTGGCGCAGCAGCCGGCGCGAGATGATCGGCAGGAGCACGGCGGCGGCACCGGCGACGATCAGCGTCGCCCACAACTCCTCGGCACCGACGAAGTAGAGCTGCCCCTCCATCAGGTTCTCGCCGAGGAGCTTGGCGTGGTAGGTCATCGAGGCGCCGAGCATCATCGCCGCCCAACCGAAGAGGATCAGCCAGGCGTAGACGTCGTTGCCGGTTCGGTGCAGGGCGCCCTTGATCGCCACCGCCACGGCGCTCGCCGCCAGGGCCGCGGCCAGCGGCGGGGCGCCGAGCAGCAGGCCCGCCACGCCGCCGGCGCCGGCCAGGTGGGCGAAGCCCAGGGCGGCCAGCCACTCGCCGCGCAGGCGCAGGTAGAGCCCGACCACCGCCACCGCCACGGCGGCGGTCAGCCCGGCGAGGAACGGCAGACGGAACAGGGGGTCGAAGAGCAGTTCCATTACGCGGCCGTCTCCGTTCGCTGCAGATGCCCGCCCGGCTCCAGGGTGATCACCCGGTGGCAGACCTGGCGGATGAAGTCGGCGTCGTGGCTGATCACCAGCGCCCCGCGCCCGGCGTCCAGGCGATTCAGTCCCTCGATGAGCAGCTGCCGGCCACGGGCGTCCAGGTTGTTGGTGGGTTCATCGAGGAGCACCAGGGCCCCGGGGTGGCCGAGGACGGACCAGACCAGCAGGCTCTGGCGCTGCCCGCCGCTGAGGCGGTCGATGCGCCGGCGCAGTAGCGGCTGCAGCGGCTCGGGCAGGGTGGCGGGGTCGGCGCCCATCAGCGTCAGGAGCTCGTCGCCGCGCAGGGGCAGCTCGCCGCCCTGGTACGGGGCCTGGGACTGGCAGGCGATGCCGGCGCCGGCAGCCGTTTTGGCCTGGCCGCCGAAGCGCTGCGCCTGGCCGGTGAGGACACTGAGCACCGTGCTCTTGCCGCAGCCGTTGGGGCCGGCCAGGCCGATCACCTCGCCGGGGTGGACCTGCAGAGAAACCGGGCCGACCACCGGCTCGCCGTAGCCAGCCCGCAGCTGTTCGATCTCGAGAAGCGGTTGCGCCACGAGATGGATCCTTGTCGTGGGGAAGAACGACCCGGGCGGGACCGTGCCCCGTCCGGGTCGCGTCATGGTAAGGGGCGCGGTACCGGCGGGCCCGCCGGTACCGCCGGGTCGGCTCAGGAGGCCGGCGAGGCGATGGCCTCGACCAGCTCGTCGATGACCGCGAAGTAGTCGTCGGCATCGCCGTCCACCGGGACCTGGGTGGGCAGACTGTAGTAGGACCAGCCCAGCTCCCGCTCGATGAACCGGGCCCCGTCCGCCGGCTGGAAGTCGGCGAAAAGCGTTACGCCCCGCTCGTCCTCGAGCTCGTTGACCAGCCGCCGCAGGTGGCGGGCCGTGGGCGGTACGCCGGGCAGCGGCTCCAGGTAGCCGTGCAGGGGCACGTCCAGGCGGTGCACGAGATAGTCGATGTCCGCGTGGAAGACCAGCACCCCGGGGGCGTCGGCGACGCGCTCCTCCCAGCCGGGCAGACGCTCCTCGACCGCCGCCTGGAAGTCATCGGCGTTGCTGTAGAAGTGCTCCGCGTGCTCCGGGGCCAGGTTGCCCAGGCGCGAGGCCAGGGCCTGACCCACCTCCGCCATGCGGACGGGGTCCAGGTAGACGTGGGGGTTGCCCGCCGGGTGGACATCACCCCGGGCACGGTCGGCGTGACCGGTCTGGCCGATCAGCTCCACCTGGGCGGCGGCCTCGAAGTAGCCGTCCTGGCCGATCTGCACGTCCGGGTTGTTGGCGCCGCGGATGGCGGCGGGCAGCCAGCCCTCCTCCAACTCGGCGCCCACCGAGACCACCAGGTCGGCCCCGCGCAGCGCGGCCATCATCGACGGCCGTGCCTCCAGGTAGTGGGCGTCGCGGTCCGGCGGGGCCATGGTGGTGACCTCCACATGCTCGCCGCCGACCTGCTGGGTGATCATGGCCATGTTGGTGGTGGTCGCGGCCACCTGCAGCCGCTCCGCCGCGGCGGGGCCGGCGGCGAGGGCGGTGGCGAGGACCGCGGTGGCAAGGATGCGCTTGAACATCATTCGACTCCCTCTGCGTTTGCGGCGCGGCGCGCTCAGAACGGATGGGCGCCGTGGGCGCCGAGGCTCAGGTTGTACTGGAGCATCGCCTGCCAGGCGTCTTCCCCGTGGTCGTGTCCGTGCCCATGCCCATGCCCAGCGCCACCGGCGAAGTCGGAGTAGTTGACCTGAGCCCGGATGTACGAGAAGTGCGACGGGTAGAAGGTCACGTTGGCCGCGTAACGGTAGCTGGTGTCTAGGGCCTCGATCTCATCGTGCCCGAAGGCGTCGTTGGTGATGCCCAGGGCTTCGGCGCGCAGGCCGGTCCGCCAGCGCGGGGCGATGCCGTAGACCGCCTGGAGATAGAGGCCGTCCTGCTTGCTGGTGCCGGCGTATTCGAAATCTCCGTCGTCATAAAAGTCGGCTTCGATGTTCCGGTAGAAGTACTCGCCCTGTACGGTCCAGTCGCCCTGGCCCTTATAACCACCGGCGTCGTAGCGATAGATCGCGTCGAGGCCGGCGAACCAGCTGTCGCCGTCCCAGGCGTCCTCGTCGTCGTCGATATCGCCCTTCTGGAAGGCACGGGCGTAGCCTGCGGATGCCCCAAACTGCGCGTTGTGATTGTAACCGAGGTTCGGTCCCCACTTGGCGAAGGCGGTCCCGAGGCGCGGGCCGGAGACATCGTCGAAGCCGTGGTCGTGCCCCTCGTACGGGGCGATTCCGCTGCTCTCACCTTGCAGAGTCTCGACACCGAACTTCAGGTAGGTGCGGGTGGGCGCCAGCCAGTTGAGCTGCACGCCGGTCTCTTGGATGCCGTGGTCGCCGAAGAGGTGCTCGCTGACCAGCGGGCGGTCCACGAAGTCCCACTCGTGGGGGTGCTGGCTGTTGATGTAGCCGATGTCGGAGAGGAAGCGGCCGGCCTTCACCTGCAGGCCCCAGGGCAGGCTGCGGGTGGTGAAGTACGCCTCCTCCAGGTCGATGTGGTCGGTGCCCTCGATGACCAGCATCGCGAAGGCGTCGAAATACGGGTCCACCGAGGCCTCGAAGGCGATCTCCGTCTCGCGCAGCTGGAAGCCGTCCTCGATCCCGTGGGCGTGGTCGTGGCCGTGACCGTGGCTGTGGCCCATGCCGAAGCCGCCGGGGTCATCGACGTGGCCGGAGAACTCGTTGCCGTACACGCCGTCCAAGATCACGGAGATGGACGGGTTCATCAGTGTGCCGGCGCCGATCTGCTCGCTGGAGGCGGTGGCCCGCTGCATCGGGCCGGGGTCGGCGCTGACGGTGGGTTCCGGTCCCTGCTCGACGGTGGGTTCGTCGGTGGGCGACTGGGCGTGGGCACTGCCGAGCAGCAGGGCTGCGCCGCCCAGACCGGTGGCCAGCAGGGCCGATCGGCGCCATTGGGCGTGGTATCGTGACATGTTCGGGCTCCCCTGGATTGAGTGACGCGCCGGGCGGTTGTGGCCGCTGTCGCGCTGCTGTGGTCAAGTTCCCGGCGCTGGTGGCCGATAGCACAAGAGAGTCCACAGCGGCCGCCTCCGGCGTCCAGTGCAATCTAGTTGCAAATGCAACAAGGCGTCAACAGGCGTCGCCGGCGGGTGATGCGGTAGCATGGGGAGTCGGCAGCAGCAGCGCCGGCGTCACGGCACAGTCAGTGCATTGATAGGGCACGGGGAGGCATACCAGTGCCGAAGATTGTCTACATATTCATGGGGATCATGGCGTTGATGATGGTCGTGACCATGGGCACCGTGGGGGCCCTGGCGTTCGGCTACATCACGCCGCCGGGCATGCATGCGGACGCAGAGCCCGACCTGGGGGATCCGCAGTACCTCAAGCTGGAGCCGCCTTTGACCGTCAATTTCGAGCGGGGTCAGCGGATCAGCTACCTGCAGGCCGAGGTCGAGGTCATGGCGCGCACCGACCAGGCGCTCGAGGGCGTGGAGCGGCACATGCCGGTGATCCGCAACAACCTGCTGATGCTCTTCGCTGATCAGAGCTTCGAGGCGCTCAACACCCGGGCCGGGCGCGAGGATCTGCGGCACGCCTCGCTCGAGGAGATCAACGACATCCTCGATGAGCGCGGGATCGAGGGCGAGGTCGAAGCGGTCTACTTCACCAGTTTCGTAATGCAGTAGCGGGCGGTCGTCATGTCGCAGCAGGATATCCTCAGCCAGGACGAGATCGACGCGCTCCTCCACGGGATCGACGACGGCGACGTCGACACCGAGGACGAAGAGGATACCGGCGAACTCCGGCCGTACACCTTTACCGCCGAGGAGCGCATCGTCCGGGGCCGGATGCCGACCCTGGAGATGATCAACGAGCGCTTCGGGCGGCTGTTTCGCATCGGCCTGTTCAACATGCTCCGCCGCACGCCGGAGGTCTCGGTCACCGGCGTGGAGATGATGAAGTTCGGCGAGTACGTCCACACCCTGTTCGTCCCCACCAGCCTGAACATCATCCGCGTGCCGCCGCTGCGCGGCTCCGGTCTGTTCGTGATCGACCCCAAGCTGGTCTTCCTGGTGGTGGACAACTTCTTCGGCGGCGGCGGGCACTTCTACCTCAAGGTGGAGGGGCGCGAGTTCACGCCCACCGAGCAGCGGGTTATCCGGCTGATGCTCGATCAGGCCTTCGATGACCTGCGCGAGGCGTGGAACCCGGTGCTCGGCGTGGACTTCGAGTACGTGAACATGGAGGTCAACCCGCAGTTCGCCAACATCGTCAGCCCCACCGAGGTGGTCGTCGTGAGCAAGTTCCACGTCGAGCTCGACGGCGGCGGTGGCGACATCCACGTGACCCTGCCGTACACCATGGTCGAGCCGATCCGCGAGATCCTCGACGCCGGCGTGCAGTCCGATCGCAACGACGTCGATGACCGCTGGGCCAAGGCGCTGCGCGAAGAGATGAAGACCGCTCCGGTGACCATGCACAGTACCCTGGCGCGCTCGGAGATCACCCTGCGCGATCTGATGCACCTCAAGGCCGGGGATGTGATCCCCATCGAGATGCCCGAGCGGGTGGTGGTCGAGGTCGAGGAGGTGCCGGTCTTCTACGGTACCTATGGGGTGTGCGAGGGCCATGCGGCGCTGCGCATTGACGAGAAGGTGCAGGCGCCGGAGCGCGAGACACTGCTGCCGGAGCGCGACCAGGTCCGCCGCGAGGAGCGCGAACGGGACGAGGAGCCGGTTCAGCAGCGCATCAACCGGCTCACCGCCGAGCAGCGCAGCGGCGCCGAGGAGTCCCACGAGGCGCCGGAGCGCCCCCAGAGCAGCCAGAGGGTGGATGAGTCATGAGTGACGAGAACGACCGGCCGTCGGCCGATGACGACTGGGCCGACGCCCTGGCCGAGCAGAAGGGGCAGGGCGAGCAGGAGGGAGAGCACATCGACGACGAGGCCCTGGCCGAGGAGTGGGCGGCCGCCATGGAGGAGGGCGCCGAGGCCACCGAGACGGCCGGTTCGGGCGGTCGGGAGAGCGGCCAGTCCGGCGCTGCCGAAAAAGGCGGCGGCGGCCGATCGGTGGACCTGGACGAGTTCGATCCGGCCGCCACGCGCGCCGCCGGCGAGGATGACCAGAACATCGATGTCATCCTCGACATCCCGGTGACGCTGTCCATGGAGATCGGCCGGACGCAGATCAGCATCCGCCACCTGCTCCAGCTCAACCAGGGCTCGGTGGTGGAGCTCGACCGCCTGGCCGGCGAGCCCCTGGACGTGATGGTCAACGGCACGCTGATCGCCCACGGCGAGGTGGTGGTCGTCAACGAGCGCTTCGGCATCCGCCTGACCGACGTCATCAGCCCGGCCGAGCGGGTGAAGAAGCTGCGCTGATGGCCCCTCGATCGCGCTCGTGGGTGACGTTCCTCCGGCGCTCGCGCCTGGCGGGGGCGGCGCTGGGCGTCAATCTGCTGGCGTTCTCGGCGCCGGCGGTGGCCGAGACCGTCCCCGGGGTCGAGGCCGAGGCCATCGTCCGGGTGATTGTCGCCCTGTTGGTGGTGCTGGCGGTGATTGTCGGGCTCTCCTGGCTGCTCCGGCGCTTCGGCGGCGGGGCCGTGGGCGGCACCGGGGCCATGCGTGTGCTCGGCTCGCTGCCGGTGGGCCAGCGCGAGCGCGTGGTGCTGGTTCAGGTGGGGGAGACCCAGCTGCTGCTCGGTGTAGCGCCCGGGCGGGTACAGACCTTGCATATACTGGAAACCCCAGTGACCGGCGTCGGCGGCGAGGCCGACGGCGGGCAGGGCGGCCCGTTCGCGGCGCGGCTGCGTCGCTTGATGCAGCAATCCGATCAGCAGTAGTCCATGCCCACACTCCGTATTCTGCTTCTCGTGGCGTTGTTTCTTTGCCCGGTGCTGGCCTACGGCCAGACCGGGCTGGAGGCGCTGACCATCGAGGAGACCGAGGACGGGCAGACCTGGAGCCTCAGCGTCCAGGTCCTCGTCCTCATGACCCTGCTGACGCTGCTGCCGGCGATGGTGCTGATGATGACCGCCTTTACGCGGATCATCGTCGTCCTTGCCATCCTGCGCCAGGCGCTCGGCACCGCCTCGACGCCGTCGAACCAGGTGCTCATCGGGCTGGCCCTGTTCCTGACCCTGTTCGTGATGATGCCGGTCTTCGACGAGATCAACGAGACCGCGCTGCAGCCGTACATGGCCGAGGAGATGAACGCCGAGCAGGCGCTGGAGCAGGCCAGCGAGCCGATGCGCGAGTTCATGATCCGCCAGACCCGCGAGGACGACATCGCCCTGTTCCTGCGCATCGCCGACTACGGCGAGGTGGACAGCCCGGACGACGTGCCCATGTCGGTGCTGATCCCGGCATTCATGACCAGCGAGCTGAAGACCGCCTTCATCATCGGCTTCGTGCTCTATCTGCCGTTCCTGGTCATCGACCTGGTGGTGGCCAGCACGCTGATGTCCATGGGCATGCTGATGCTCTCGCCGATGATCATCTCGCTGCCGTTCAAGATCATGCTCTTCGTCCTGGTCGATGGCTGGTCACTGGTGATGGGCACCCTGGCGTCCAGTTTCTTCCTGTGACCGCCCGGGTGCCCCGCCGGGCGGCAAGACCTTGCCGCCCGGCGGCAATGGCGGGGCGCCGAACGGCAAAAAGCTGCCGGCCCGGCCGGAGCCGGTCGGCCGGTGCCGGCCGCTAGCGGCAAGCCTTTAATGGAGGTTGTCTATGACACCCGAGCGGGCGATTCAGCTGGGCACGGACGCGCTCACCGTGGCCACGCTCCTGGCCGGGCCGATCCTGTTGGCGGCGCTGATCATCGGCCTGATCGTCGGCATGTTCCAGGCGGCCACGCAGATCAACGAGCAGACCCTCTCCTTCGTGCCCAAGCTCGCCGGCTTGGCGGTGGTGCTGTTCCTGCTCACGCCGTGGATGACCCAGGTCCTGACCGACTTCACCGAGGGGCTCATCCGCAGCATCCCGGAGATCCTGCGCTGAATGGAGATCAGCAGCGCCGAAGCGGCCGCGTGGGTGGGTACCTTCATGTACCCGCTGATGCGCATCGGGGCGGCGGCCCTGGTGGCGCCGGTGTTCGGCAACGACATGATCCCGCTGCAGGTGCGGGTGTTCATCGGCGTGGCCCTGACCATCGCCGTGCTTCCGGCGGTGGGCGAGGTGCCCCCGGTGGATCCGCTCTCGGCGGACGGCCTGCTGATCGCCGTCCAGGAGGTGCTGGTGGGGCTGACCATCGGCATGATCCTGGCCCTGGCGCTGAACACGGCGGTGATCGCCGGTGAGAGCATTGCCCTGGCCATGGGGCTGGGTTTTGCCACCATGGTGGACCCGCAGACGGGCATGTCGGTGCCGGTGATCTCCCAGCTGCTGCTGACCATCGTCACGCTGCTCTTCCTCGCCGTCGGCGGGCACCTGATGCTGATCCAGCTGCTGGCAGACAGCTTCGCGGCGGTGCCTATCGGCGAGATCGCCCTGGATCGGGACGTGTTCTGGGGTGTCGCGGCCTGGGGGACGCAGATGTACGCGGGTGCCGTACTCATCGCGCTGCCGCTGGTCACCGTCCTGCTGGTCATCAACCTCTCGCTGGGCGTGATGACCCGCGCCGCGCCGCAGATGAACGTCTTCTCCGTCGGTCTGCCGCTGACCATCCTGGTCGGCGGCGTCCTGATGCCCATCCTGGTCCTGCCGGCGCTGCCGGCGCGCATGGCCATGATGTGGAGCGAGGCGTACAACACCATCGGATCGTTGCTCGGTACACCGGGGATCGGGGGGTAGGCCGTGGCCCAGGAGAGCGAAGACGGGCAGGAAAAAACCGAGGATCCGACCCCGAAACGGCGCGAGGAATCGCGCAAGAAGGGGCAGATCCCGCGCTCGCGGGAGCTGACCACCATGCTGGTGCTGCTGGTGGCCGCCGGCGCGCTGCTGGCGCTCGGTCCCTTCATGGGCGGTCAGCTGACGTCGCTGCTCGAGTGGTCATTCACCATTGATCGTAGCCACATCTACGACCCGGGGATGGTCATCGAGCGGCTGCACGAGGCGCTCGGGCGGGGGTTGCTCACGGTGCTGCCGTTCATCGCCGTGATGCTGCTCGCCGCGCTGATCGCCCCCACCGCCCTGGGCGGGTGGAGCTTCTCCTTCCATCCGATGCAGCCCAAGCCCGAGAAGCTCAGCCCCATCAAGGGGTTTCAGCGCATGTTCGGGACCAAGGCGGCGGTGGAGCTGGGCAAGGCCCTGGGCAAGGTGCTGGTCATCGGCGGCACCGCCGTCGGGCTGTTCGTGCTCTTCTGGGACAACTTCTACACCATGAGCCGGGCCCCCCTCGAGCCCTCCATGGCCGAGGGCATGCGGCTGTTCTACATCTTCTTCTTCCTGCTGGCACTGTCGATGCTGGTGGTGGTGGCCATCGACATCCCCTACCAGATCTACGACCACACCCAGAAGATCCGCATGACCCGCCAGGAGGTCAAAGAGGAGTTCAAGCAGACCGAGGGCAAGCCGGAGGTCAAGCAGCGGGTCCGCGAGCAGCAGCGGGAGATGACCAACCGGCGCATGATGGAGCAGGTCCCCGATGCCGATGTGGTCATCACCAACCCGGCCCACTACGCCGTCGCGCTCAAGTACGATCAGTCGTCCATGCGTGCGCCCACGGTGGTGGCCAAGGGCGCCGACCTGCTTGCTGCGCGCATCCGCCAGATCGCCGAGGAGAACGACATCCTGATCTTCCAGGCCCCGCCGCTGGCACGGGCCTTGTATCATTCCGCCGATCTGGACCAGGAGATCCCGGGCGCGCTCTACTTCGCCGTCGCCCAGGTGCTGGCCTACGTCTACCAGTTCCAGGCCGCGCAGCGCCGCGGCTGGACGCCGCCGCAGCGGCCCGAGCCGGAGGTTCCGTCGGGCTACGACGCCGGCGGCGGTGCACCATCCGATGAGCCAGGAGGGGATAGCCGCCGATGAATTCGGCCATCGCCGATCAGATCCGCAGCCTCGGCTCCCGGGGGCTGGGTACGCCGCTGCTGGTCATTGCCCTGTTGGCGATGATGATCGTGCCCCTGCCGCCGCTGGCGCTGGACATGCTGTTCACCTTCAACATCGTCCTGTCGCTGTCGATCCTCCTGGTCACCGTCTACATCATGCGGCCGCTGGAGTTCGCGGTTTTCCCGACGATCCTGCTGGTGGCCACGCTGCTGCGCCTGGCGCTGAACATCGCCTCGACGCGGATCATCCTCCTCGACGGTCATACCGGCACCGACGCGGCGGGCAACGTCATCCAGTCGTTCGGCGAGTTCGTCGTTGGCGCCAACTACGTGGTCGGCTTCGTGGTCTTCGCCATCCTGGTGATCATCAACTTCGTCGTGGTCACCAAGGGCGCCGGGCGCATCTCCGAGGTCTCGGCGCGCTTCACCCTGGATGCGCTGCCCGGCAAGCAGATGGCCATCGACGCCGACCTCAACGCCGGGATCATCAGCCAGGAGGAGGCGCGCAACCGGCGCCAGGAGGTGGCGCAGGAGGCCGACTTCTACGGCTCCATGGACGGTGCCGCCAAGTTCGTCCGCGGTGACGCGATCGCCGGCATCCTGATCCTGCTGATCAATATCGTCGGCGGGCTGATCATCGGCATGACCCAGCACGGCATGCCGGCCGACGAGGCCGCCCGCAACTACACCCTGCTGACCATCGGCGACGGCCTGGTGGCGCAGATCCCCTCGCTGGTGCTCTCCAGCGCGACGGCCATCCTGGTCACCCGCCGCTCGGATACGCGGCGGATGACCGACGACATCATGGAGCAGCTGTTCAGCAACCCGCGGGTGCTCTGGGTCGTCGCCGGGATCATCGGCCTGCTTGGTCTGGCGCCGGGGCTGCCGCCGGTGCCGTTTCTCTTCTTCGCCGGGCTGTGCGCGCTGGGGGCGTGGTACGCCGGCAGGCGCGAGGCCGAGGCGGCCGCCGCGGCTCAGCAGCCGGCGGCATCCGAGCAGGCCGATGCCGAGCGGGAGGACCCCGAGCAGAAAGAGCTCACCTGGGACGACGTGCCCCCGGTGGACCCGGTGGGCCTGGAAGTGGGTTACGGCCTGATCCCGCTGGTCGACCGCAATCAGGGCGGGCAGCTGCTGACCCGGATCAAGGGGGTGCGCAAGAAGCTCTCCCAGGACCTGGGCTTCCTGGTCCAGCCGGTGCACATCCGCGACAACCTCGATCTGGGACCCAACGTCTACCGGGTCAGCATCCACGGCGTACCCGTGGCCGAGGGCGACGTGCAGCCCGGCCGCGAGCTGGCCATCAACCCCGGGACGGTCCACGGCGAGCTCTCCGGGACGCCGACCAAGGATCCGGCCTTCGGTCTCGACGCGGTGTGGATCGAGCCGTCGCAGCACGATTACGCGCAGACCCTGGGCTACACGGTGGTGGACGCCAGCACGGTGATCGCCACCCATCTCTCCCAGGAGGTGCAGCGCAACGCCCATCAGCTCTTCGGCCACGAGGAGGCGCAGAAGCTGCTCGACATGCTCGGCCAGAGCCAGCCCAAGCTGGTCGAGGAGCTGGTGCCCAACACCCTGAGCCTGTCCACGGTGGTCAAGGTGCTGCAGAATCTGCTCGAGGAGGGCGTGCCCATCCGGGACATGCGCTCCATCGTCGAGGCGCTGGCCGAGCACGGGCAGAAGACCAAGGACCCGGGGCAGCTGACTCAGCACGTGCGCGAAGCGCTCAGCCGCATGATCGTCCAGGAGATCGTCGGCATGCAGCGCGAGGTGCCGGTGATCACCCTGGAGCCGCAGCTGGAACAACTCTTGCTTAATTCCGTGCAGGGTGCCGGGGACGGGGGCGGCGGCATCGAGCCCGGGCTGGCCGAGCGCATGCAGCGCTCGATCGCCCAGGCGGCGGAGCGTCAAGAAGCCGCCGGTCAGCCCGCCGTATTGCTGACGTCACCGCCGCTGCGCCACTGGCTGCGGCGGCTGTCCCGCAACGTGGCGTCGGGGCTTTACGTCCTGTCCTACAACGAGGTCCCGGATGACCGGCAGGTGCGCATCATCGCCAACGTCGGTCAGGGGCAGGAGGAATCGGGCAAGCAGGGGTAACGCACCATGCGAATCAAGCGAATCTTCGCCGCCAATACCCGCGAGGCGCTGCGCAAGGTCAGGGAGCAGCACGGCCCGGATGCCGTGGTGATCTCGTCGCGCAATGTCGACGGCGGCGTCGAGGTGATCTCGGCGGTGGACTACGACGAGCGCGCCGTTCAGGCGGCGGCCCGCGCGCAGGATCCGCGGGCCGCCGAGATCCCGCCCCTGGACGGCTCGCCGGGCCCGCGCCCCGGTGAGCCGGACCTGCCCGCCGCCGAGGACGAGCCGTCCGGGCAGGCGGAGCCGGCCGAGGATGAGGCCGGCCGTGCTCGCGAGGCGGCACTGGCCCGCCTGCGCAGTCTGCGCGCCGGTGGTGCGGTGGCCGACGACGCCCTGCCGCAGCGTGAGGGGGGCGGCCCGTCCCGCGGGCGGCCGCGCATCGACACCGGCGCGGCGGAGCGGGCCCGTGCCAACGCGGCCGCCCATCGCAGTTCCGGCCAGGAGCGCAGCGGCGCCGGCGGCGGCGAGCGCCGCGAGCCGCGTATCGATCTGCGCGTCGGCGGCGCCGACGAGGACGCCGAACTCTTCGACGCCCTCAGCCGCGAGCACCAGGAGGTGGAGCGCAAGCGCGCCGAGCAGCCGCGACGCGAGCCGGCCTCCCGGCCGGCGCGTGGTCGGGGCGGGGCGGCCAGCGGCGGCGAGCCCGGTGGCGACCGGGGCCAGGGGCTCGGCGGGGTCGAGCACGCCGCCGCCATGGGGGCCGCCGCCGAGGCGGCCAGCGCCGGCAACCAGGAGGGCCCGTCTACCGGGGGTGGCTCCGGTGCGAGCCGCCGTCGCGTCGAGGAGGAGCCGGCCTTCCAGGAGATGCGCGAGGAGATCCGCACCCTGCGCAGCCTCTTCGAGAACCAGCTCTCGCTGCTCGAGTGGAACCGCATGGGTCACCGCCACCCGGCCCGAGCCACGGTGATCAAACGGCTCACGGATCTCGGCATGGGCACCGAAGTCAGCCGCAAGCTGGCCGATCACATTGGCGGCGACGAGAACCCCGACACCGCCTTCCGCAAGGCGCTGGCCCTGATCGCCCGGCACCTGCCCATCGCCGGCGACGAGATCGTCGACCGCGGCGGGGTCTACGCCCTGGTCGGCCCCACCGGCGTCGGCAAGACCACCACGGTGGCCAAGCTGGCGGCGCGCTACGCCCTGCGCCACGGCCGCGAGCAGGTGGCACTGGTGAGCACCGACAACTACCGGGTCGGCGCCCAGGACCAGCTGCTGACCTACGCCCGCATCCTCGATGTGCCCGTCTACACCGCCACCAACCGCCATGAGCTGCGGACCATCGTCGACGATCTGATGGACCGCGGCCTGGTGCTCATCGACACCGTGGGCATGAGCCAGCGCGACGTGCGTCTGGCCGAGCAGTTCAAGACCCTGGGCAGCGCCGAGGGGCTGGTGAAGACC
This sequence comes from Halorhodospira sp. 9628, assembly GCF_022228075.1. NCBI lineage: Bacteria > Pseudomonadati > Pseudomonadota > Gammaproteobacteria > Chromatiales > Ectothiorhodospiraceae > Halorhodospira > Halorhodospira sp. 9628. The sequence goes on along the minus strand of NZ_JAJNRF010000004.1, from coordinate 97,343 downwards.
TACCTGGTGCTCTCAGCGGCCACCCAGATGGCGACGCTGACCGAATCGGTCAGCGCCTTCGCCGGCGCCGAGCCGGTGGGCTGCATCTTCACCAAGGTCGACGAGGCCTCCAGCCTGGGCGGGGCGATGACCTGCGCCCTGCGCACCAAGCTGCCTATCGCCTATCTGGCCGTGGGGCAGCGGGTGCCGGAAGACCTTCAGGCGGCCAGGGGTGATACACTCGTGCACCGGGCGTGTGCGCTGCTGGACGAGCACGTTCAGGAGGCCGACGAGGAAGCCCTGGCATTGGCTCTCGGTGGGGGAGGCGCATGTTCCTGACAGAGCCAGGCCTCGATCAGGCGGCGGGGTTGCGCAGGATGGCGAAAACCAGACCGGTCAAGGTGGTCGCCGTCACCGGCGGCAAAGGCGGGGTCGGCAAGACCAACGTCTCCGTGAATCTGGCCACTGCGCTCAGTCGCATGGGCCAGGAGGTGATGCTCTTCGACGCCGATCTGGGGCTGGCCAACGTCGACGTGGCCCTGGGCCTGTCGCCCAAGCTCAACCTCTCCCACGTGCTCGCCGGCGAGGCGAGCCTCGATGAGGTCCTCGTCGAGGCCCCCGGCGGCTTTACCATCGTGCCCGCCTCTTCGGGCACCCAGCGCATGGCCGAGCTCACCGCCGCCGAGCACGCCGGGCTGATCCGCTGCTTCAGCGAGCTCCAGCGCGAGGTGGATGTGCTGCTCGTCGACACCGCGGCGGGCATCTCCGAGAGCGTGGTCAGCTTCGTGCGCGCCTGCCGCGAACTGGTCATCGTCGCCTGCAATGAGCCCTCGTCGATCACCGATGCCTACGCCCTGATCAAGGTCCTCAACCGCTACGGGGTCGAGCGCTTCCACCTGGTCGCCAACCGCGTGCGCAGCCGCCGCGAGGGGCAGATGCTGCACCAGAAGCTGGCCGTGGCCACCGAGCGCTTCCTCGACCTGAACCTGGACTTCATCGGCGCCATCCCGGAGGATGATCGCCTACGCCGGGCGGTGCAGAAGCAGCAGCCGGTGGTCGAGACCTACCCGAACAGCCCCTCGGCGCGGGCGTTCGGTGATCTGGCGCGGCGAATCGACGCGTGGCCGACCCCCTCGGGGGCCACCGGGAACCTGGAGTTCTTCGTCGAGCGACTGATCGAATACAGCAGCATGGGGGGAGAGGTGACCTGATGAATGGTCACGCGATGTACACCGCGGTGGCACAGCAGGGCGACGAGGATCTGGTCACCCGCCACGCCTCGCTGGTCAAGCGGATCGCCCACCATCTGGCCAGCCGCCTGCCGCCGAGCGTGCAGCTCGAGGACCTGATCCAGGCCGGTATGATCGGCCTGCTCGAGGCGGCGCGCCAGTACGACTCCTCCCAGGGGGCGAGCTTCCAGACCTACGCCGGCATCCGCATCCGCGGCGCCATGCTCGACGAGATGCGCCGGCTTGACTGGACGCCGCGTTCGGTCCACCGCAAGGGCCGCGAGGTGGCCGAAGCCATCCGCAGCATCGAGCACCGGACCGGGCGGGATGCCCGCGACCACGAGGTGGCCGAGGCCCTGGGGATCTCGGTGGCGGAATACCACAATATCCTGCAGGATGTGTCCTCGGCGAAGGTCTTCAGCATCGACCAGGAGGATCCGGGCACCGGCGAGCCCCACGAGCCCGCCGGGCACGACCCCGGCCCCCTGGCCATGCTGCAGGACGAGGCGTTCCAGGGCGAGCTGGCCGAGGCGATCCGGGAGCTGCCCGAGCGCGAGCGCCTGGTCATGGCGCTCTACTACGATGAGGAACTCAACCTGCGTGAGATCGGCGAGGTGCTCGGGGTCTCGGAGTCGCGGGTCAGCCAGATCCACGGCCGGATCATGCTCAAGCTGCGCAACCGTCTCGGGGAGTGGCGGCGCGAGCAGCAGGAACGAACGGCGTAGCACGGCTTTGGCAAGGCCTCGAGATAGGGGGGCAATGTGGCAGCGGACAAGAACATGAAGATCCTCGTTGTGGACGATTTCTCCACGATGAGGCGGATCATCAAGAACCTGTTGCGCGAACTCGGCTACAACAACGTGGTCGAGGCCGACGACGGCAACACGGCGCTGCCCATCCTGCAGAAGGGCGGGATCGACTTTCTGATCACCGACTGGAACATGCCGGGCATGACCGGTCTGGAACTGCTCAAGCACGTCCGTGCCGACGCCAATCTCAAGGACCTGCCCACGCTGATGGTCACCGCCGAGGCCAAGCGCGAGCAGATCATGGAGGCGGCGCAGGCCGGGGTGAACGGCTACATCGTCAAGCCCTTCACCGCGGCGACGCTGCGCGAGAAGATCGACAAGATCTTCGAGCGGGTCCAGGCAGGCGGGGGATGAGCAGCATGCGCCGGGAGCAGGGCAGCAGCGGCGCCGACCTCGAGGCGTACCGCCGCGCCGCGCAGCAGTTACTGGAGCACGTCGACGCCGGGGACAGCGAGGGTGCCCAGACGGTCATCGACGACCTGACCCACCTGCGGGAGACCGAGCTCTTCCGCGAGCTGGGGACGCTGACCCGGGATCTGCACGAGGCGATCAAGGCGTTCAACTACGACGAGCGCCTGGCCGATATCACCTCCCAGGAGATCCCCGATGCCCGCGAGCGCCTGAACTACGTCATCACGATGACCGAGCAGGCCGCCCACCGCACCCTGACGGTGATCGAGGGCAGTGCGCCGCTGGCGCAGGAGCTGGCCGAGGAGGGGGCACGGCTGGCGGAGCGCTGGCAGGCCTTCCAGCGCCGCGAGCTCAATGTCGAGGACTTCCGCGAGCTCTCCCGCGAGCTGGATGGCTTCCTCAACCGGGTCCAGGCAGACAGTCGGCAGATCAGCGATCAGCTCAACGAGGCGTTGATGGCCCAGGACTACCAGGACCTGACCGGGCAGATCATCCGCAAGGTCATCGCCCTGGTCGAGGAGGTCGAGTCGAACCTGGTCCAGCTGGTGCGCATCTCCGGGCAGCGCTTCGAGGAGGAAGGCCAGCAGCCCTCCACCCGGCCGGCCGAGGACGCCGAGGTGGCCAGCGAGCGGATGCGCCGCGGCGAGGGGCCGACCATGCCCGGCAAGGGTGGCGACGACGTGGTCAGCGGGCAGGACGAAGTGGACGATCTCCTGTCGAGCCTGGGGTTTTAGCCCGGGCACCGAGAAGCCCAACAACAGCGGAGGCCGAGCATGGCCATCGACCTCGACGACGACATCGTGCAGGACTTCCTGGTCGAGTCTCGGGAGATCCTCGACCGGCTGGGCGAGCAGCTGGTGGATCTGGAGCAGCACGGCGAGGACCAGGATCTGCTCAATTCGGTCTTCCGCGGCTTCCACACCATCAAGGGGGGCGCCGGGTTCCTCGGGCTCGATCCGCTGGTTGAGGTCTGCCACCGCACCGAGGACGTCTTCAACCTGCTGCGCAATGGCGAGAAGCAGGTCTCGCCGGAGCTGATGGACACCGTCCTGCGCGCGCTCGATGTGGTGGTCGCGCAGTTCGGGCAGATCGAGAACGGCAGCGACCCGGAACCGGCCTCGGCGGAGCTGCTCCAGGAGCTCGACCGGCTCAAGCAGGCGGATGCCGGTGCGCCGCCGGCCGCCGCCGCAGGGGCAGCGCAGGAGCAGCAGCCGGCCTCCCAGCAAGAGCAGACCGGCGACGACAGCGACGCCGAGTTCGATGAGCTGCTCACCGCCCTGGACGACGGCGACGAGGCCGCCACCTCCGGAGGCGGCGACGAGATCACCGACGCTGAGTTCGAGCAGCTGCTCGACGAGCTCCACGGCAAAGGTCAGCACCAGGGCAAGCCGGTGGCCGAGGATCCGGCCGCGGAGGCCGCCGAACCGGCCTCGGGCGGCGGGGACGACGAGATCACCGAGGAGGAGTTCGAGCAGCTGCTCGACAGCCTCTACGGCCCCGGAGCAGCGCCCGGCAAGGACGCGTCGCCGCCGGCGGTCGAAGGCGCGGGCGACGATGCGCAAAGCGCTTCGGCGCCGCCCCCACCCGGCGCGGCCGCGGCTGGCGAGCCGCAGGCGGCCGACGCGCCGGCGGCCCCCCGGGAGCCCGAGCCGGCCGCTGCGGCGGAGTCGACCCCGGCGGCGCCGCAGGCCGATGCCCCCGCCCGCAAGCCGGCCGCCGGCGGCGGCCAGGGTGGTGGGGGCGGTGGCGGTGCCGGTGCCGACAAGGGTGGCACGGGTGCCGATGCCGGGGGTGGCGGCAACAAGGTCGAGGCCTCGGTGCGGGTGGATACCGCCAAGCTCGACGAGATCATGAACCTCGTCGGCGAGCTGGTGCTGGTGCGCAACCGCCTCTCCAACCTGCGCAACGAGCTCGACGACGATCGCCTCGGCCAGGCGGTCAGCGATCTGGAGCTGGTCACCTCCGACCTGCAGTCTTCGGTGATGAAGACGCGCATGCAGCCGATCAAGAAGGTCTTCGGCCGTTTCCCCCGGGTGATCCGCGACCTGGCCCGGCAGCTCGACAAGGAGGTCACGCTGGAGACCCACGGCGAGGACACCGACCTGGACAAGAACATGGTCGAGGCCCTGGCCGACCCCATGGTCCACCTGGTGCGCAACGCCGTGGATCACGGCGTGGAGTACCCGGATGAGCGCGAGGCCGCCGGCAAGCCCCGCCAGGGCACGGTGACCCTGTCCGCCGAGCAGGAGGGGGATCACATCCTGCTGACCATCGCCGACGACGGGCGCGGGATGGACCCGGACAAGCTGCGCGGCCTGGCGGTGAAAAAGGGCATGATGGACGAGGAGTCGGCCTCGCGGCTCGATGACAAGGAGGCGTACAGCCTGATCTTCCACGCCGGGTTCTCGAGCAAGGAGGAGATCTCCGACGTCTCCGGCCGCGGCGTGGGCATGGACGTGGTCAAGAACAGTCTCTCGCGGCTCAACGGCACCGTGGACATCGACTCCGAGCTGGGCCGTGGTACGGTCATGCGCATCCAGCTGCCGCTCACCCTGGCCATCCTGCCGACGCTGATGGTCAAGGTCTCCGGGCGCAAGTTCGCCCTGCCCATGTCCGTGGTGCGCGAGATCTTCGAACTCCAGGACGTGCGCACCAACGTGGTCAACAACCGCCTGGTGGCCATCGTCCGCGACAAGGCCATGCCGCTCTTCTTCCTGGAGCGCTGGCTCAGCCAGGCCGGTGAGCCGGTGCTCACCACCAAGCGCGAGATGGCCAACGGCGAGGAGGCCGAGGACGAGCGGCAGGTCATCACGGTCATCGTCGGCAACCAGGCCGTCGGCTTTGTCGTCGACGAGGTCATCGGTCTCGAGGAGGTGGTCATCAAGCCCCTGGGCGCGCTGCTCCACGGCCTGCCGGGGCTGGCCGGCTCGACCATCACCGGCGACGGGCAGATCGCCCTGATCGTCGACATCCCGAGCCTGATCAAGGCCTACGGCAAGCGGCTGTAGGCCGCCCGGGCGCGGGGCGCGCGTCGCTCGTAGAGGAGGACTGGGTGAGCATTCGGGTTCTGGTGGTCGACGATTCCGGCTTCTTCCGCCGGCGCATCCGCGCCATGGTCGAGCAGGACCCGCGTCTCGAGGTCTGCGGCGAGGCTGGCGATGGACGCCAGGCCGTGTCCCTGGCCCAGCGCCTGTGCCCGGACGTCATCACCATGGACATCGAGATGCCCGAGCTCGACGGCATCTCGGCGGTCCGCGAGATCATGCAGCGCCGGCCCACCCCGGTCCTGATGTTCTCCTCGCTCACCCACGAGGGCGCACGGGCCACCATCGAGGCGCTGGAGGCCGGCGCCGCCGATTTCATCCCCAAGCGTTTCGCCGACCTCTCCGGGGATATGGAAGCGGTCCAGCGGCAGCTCTGCGAGCGGCTGGTGGAGCTTGGCGGCGGTCGTCGCGGCGGCGGTTCCCGGGGCGGGCAGGCGGCCGCCTCCCAGGCCCGCTCCCCCGCCCCGACACCCCCTCCGGCTGGCGGTGAGGCCGACCGACCCCGGCGCACCCCTGCCTCGACGGCGCCGTCGACCCGGCGGAGGACGGGCGGCGAGCTCGCGCCCGAGTCCCCGGCCGAGTCCCCGACCCCGGCAGCCGAGCCTGCCACTGTCCCCGCGGCAGGCCCCCGGCGGGGCGCGCGCGGCGCTCCGCGCCTGGCCGACCTGCAGGCGGTGGTCATCGGCTGCTCCACCGGCGGTCCGGTGGCCCTGCAGCGGGTGCTGACGCGGCTGCCAGCGAGCTTCCCGGTACCCGTGCTGGTGATCCAGCATATGCCGGCCTCCTTCACGCCGGCCTTCGCCGAGCGTCTCAACGAGCTCTGCCAGGTGCGCGTGCGTGAGGCGGCCGATGACGACATGCTGCGCCCGGGCGAGGTCCTGCTCGCTCCCGGAGGCCGGCATCTGGGGGTGCGCGGGCGTAGCGGCGCACTCAGCGTCTACACCTACGAGGGGCAGAGTGACCACCACTACAAGCCGAGCGTCGACATCGCCTTCAGCGAGCTGGCCCGGCTGGCCCCGGGCGGGGTGCTGGGCATCGTGCTCACCGGCATGGGCTCCGACGGGGCCAAAGGGGCCCGGCTGCTCAAGGATAACGGCTGCTGGGTGTGGAGCCAGGACGAGGCGAGCAGCGTCATCTACGGCATGCCTGCGGCGGTGACCCGGGCCGGGCTCACCGACCAGGTGCTGCCCCTGGACCGGATCGGAGACGAACTCGCCCGCCTCCGCTAGCGGGCAGGATCGCAGGCCTATGCGCATCTGGACCGTGGCCAATCAGAAGGGCGGCGTCGGCAAGACCACCGTCGTCACCAGCCTGGCCGGGCTGCTCGCCCAGCGCGGCAGCTCGGTGCTGGTGGTCGACCTCGATCCCCACGGCTCGCTGACCAGCTACTTCGGCTACGACCCGGAGGAGGTCGAGCCGAACCTCTACGAGCTCTTCCGCCACCAGGGGCGGGGTGTCGACCCCGAGGCGATGAGTGTGCCCACCGCGGTGCAGGGGCTGCACCTGCTGCCGGCGTCCACCTCTCTGGCGACCCTCGACCGGCAGCTGGGCAGCCGCAAGGGGATGGGGCTGGTCATCCGCCGCGGCCTGAGCACCATGGCCCACCGCTTCGACTACACCCTGCTCGATTGCCCGCCGATGCTCGGCGTGCTGATGGTCAACGCCCTGGCCGCCTGTGAGCGGCTGATCGTGCCGGTGCAGACTGAGTTCCTGGCTCTCAAGGGGCTGGAGCGGATGGTCCATACCCTGGAGATGATCGAGCGCTCGCGGCCCCGTGCCCTGCCGTACACCATCGTCCCGACGCTCTATGACCGGCGGACCCGGGCCGCGACTCGGGCCCTGGAGGAACTGCAGCAGCGCCACGGCGAGCGGGTCTGGCCCGGTGCCATCCCGGTGGATACCCAGTTCCGCGAGGCCAGCCGCGAAGGCCTGCCGCTGACCGTGATGCAGCCCTGGTGCCGCGGCAGCCTGGCCTTTCGTAAGCTGCTCGATCACTTGACCCGCGGCGAGCGCGAGCGTGACAACGAGGTGGCCGGCCATGTCTGAGGAGGATCCGGGCAAGGGGCTTCCCGATCACCAGCGCGCCCTGGGGGAGTACCTCCAGGCCCTGCTCGACGACGTCGAGGACTACACTCCGGAGGCGGAGGCGGAAGCACCGGCAGCCGATGCCCCGCAGGCGGAGCCGGCACCGGCCCCGCGGGCGCCGGATGCGGAGCCTGCGTCGGGGTCGGCACCCACCGGGCCGCCGCCGGCTGCCGAGCGGCAGCCGGCCCGTACCCGGGAGACGCCGCCGAGCCGGGTGGCCGAGCGCCCGCGGATGCCGCAGGCGCCGCCGCCGTCGGTGGCCCCGCCGGAGACGGCCCCCGGCGAGCCCGAAGCGCACCCGCCGTCCGCCGAGACCGCAGCGCCGCCCCGGCCACGGGCCGGGGCTACGGGAGGCGGCCAGGAGCCGCCGACCGACCCCACCCCGGCGTGGGCGCGTCCCTTCTTCCAGGCGCTGACCCTGCACGTGGGCGCGCTTCGCCTGGCGGTGCCCCTGGTCAAGCTCCACCGGGTGGTGCCGTGGGAGGATCCCGACGAGGTCGAGCCCACCGTGGGGCAGCCGGGGTGGATGCACGGGCTCCTCGACCACCGGGGGCGGTATGTTCAGGTCGTCGACACCGCCGAGCTGGTCCTGCCCGAGGACCGTCGTCCGCCGCTCGAGGAGCGCCGCGCCGGGAAGATCATCATCGTCGGCGACGGCAACTGGGGGCTGGCCTGCCGCGAGGTGGGCGCGGTGCTCAAGCTCACCCCGGATCAGGTGCAGTGGCGCTCGGCTCAGGGCCGGCGGCGCTGGCTGGCGGGTACGGTGCGCGAGCACCTCTGTGCGCTGGTGGATCCCGACGCCTTCGCCGACATGCTCGAGCAGGAGGGCGGCGTCGGGGGCACCCTGGCATCCCCCGCCGCCGGGGGGCAGAATGGCCCCGCCGGCTCCCGTTAAACCCGTAGCGAGGGGAATACATGGCTTACGAACAGGCACAGTACGATGAGGATGCCGAGCTCGCCGAGGGGCCGACCTCCCAGTGGGTGACCTTCAAGCTCGGCAATGAGCACTACGGCATCAACGTGATGCAGGTCCAGGAGGTTCTGCCGTTGTCCGAGATCGCGCCGGTCCCCGGCGCGCCGGAATTCGTGCTGGGCATCATCAACCTGCGCGGCAAGGTGGTGACGGTGATCGACACCCGGCTGCGCTTCGGGATGCAGTCGCGGGAACCCGACAAGCAGAGCCGGATCATCGTCATGGAGGTGGCGGAGAACGTCGCCGGGATCCTGGTGGATAGCGTCGATGAGGTGGCCAGCGTCCGCGAGGCGCAGATCGATACGGCGCCAAACGTGGGCAACGAGGAGTCGTCGCGCTACATCTACGGGGTGGTCAGCCGCGAGGATGGGCTGCTGATCCTGGTCGACGCCAACAAGCTCCTGACCGAGGACGAGTGGCAGGAGGTCGCCGCCCTCTGATCCGCGAGCAGTCCGCCGGGCCGCGGTCACCCCGCCCGCCGGCGGGTTTGGTGAGGTTGGAGACGGAAGCTGCCGCGTTGTGGGGCCTGCCGCCGCGCGGATGTGCGCGCCCCGCCTGCGGCGGGGTCCCCTGCGCTGCTCGCCCCGCCGGGGCCGCTCGCTCAACTCGCGGCGCTAACGCGCCGCTCGGACAAGACCTCGCTGATGAGCGCGAACCGGTAAAGGTTCGCGCTCACCCCCCGTCGGGGCCGCGCGGCTCGGCGCGCCCAAATGCGCGGCGGCAGGCCCCACAAAGCGGCAGCCCTGCACATCGCCCGAGGCCCGCCGGCGGGCGGGGTGGCCGCGGGCGCGCTACGACTCGCGCCGGACCGAGGGCGGGCGCTCCGGCTGGATCTCCGCCGTCTTCACCCGATTGCCCTGGGTCTGCACGATGGTCACCGGATAACCGTCGATCAGCAGGCTCGTGCCCGCCTCGGGGATGGTCTCCAGCCGCTCGAGGATCAACCCGTTCAGGGTCTTCGGCCCGCTGGTCGACAGCTCCCAGCCCAGCACCCGATTCAGCTCCCGGATCGTCGCGCTGCCCTCGACCAGATAGGTTCCATCCTCCTGCCGGGTGATCGAGCGGGTCAGCGTGCCCGGATCCGTCGTGAATTCGCCGACGATCTCCTCGAGGATATCGTCCAGGGCCGCCAGGCCCAGGATCTCGCCGTACTCGTCCACCACCAGCCCGACGCGCTCGCGCTGGCGCTGGAACTTCAACAGCTGGGTGTGCAGCCCGGTGCCCTCCGGGATGAAGAACGGCTCGTGCAGCCGCGCCTGGAGGTCCTCCGGCGTGAAGCTGCCGCGGACCAGGTCGCCGACGATCCGGCGCACATGCACGAACCCCAGGACGTGGTCCACCGTGCCGCGGTAGACGGGCATGCGGGTGTACTGGCTGTTGGTCAGCCGTTCCAGGGTCTCCGGCCACGGATCGTCGAGGTCGATGCCGACGATCTCCGTGCGCGGGATCATGATGTCCTCCACCGTCGCCTCCTCCAGGTCGAGGATGCTCACCAGCATGTGCCGGTGGCGGCGGGGGATCATGTTGCCGGCCTCGTTGACGACGGTGCGCAGCTCCTCCTGGCTGAGCTCGGCGGCGCTGACGTCCTCGACCCGCACCCGGACGATGCTCAGTAGGGCGTTCGCCGCCGCATTGACTAGCCAGACCAGGGGGTAGAGCAGGCGCAGGAGCAGCCACAGCACGTAGCTGGCCGGGAAGGCCACGCGCTCTGGATGGACGGCGGCGAGCGTCTTGGGTGCCACCTCGGCGAAGATCAGGATCACCAGCGTCAGCAGGCCGGCGGCCACGGCGATGGCGCTCTCGCCGTGCAGGCGCAGGGCGATCAGCGTCGCCAGGGAGGAGGCGGCGATGTTGACGAAGTTGTTGCCGAGCAGGATCACCCCGAGGACCCGGTCCGGTCGCTGCAGGAGCCGCTCGGCGATGCGTGCACCGCGATGGCCCTGCTTGGCCAGGTGACGCATGCGGTAGCGGTTGAGCGACATGAGCGCCGTCTCCGAGCCCGAAAAGCAGCCGGAGAGGACGATCAGGCCGCCGAGGGCGGCGAAGAGCAGGCTGACGGGAATCGCTTCCAACGGGGGTCCGGGGCCTCGGTGGCTTCAGGTGCGAATGCGTCGGGCGACCGCCGGTTCGGCGCAGAGTCCGGCCAGATCGTCGCCATCCGGGCGCTGCGGGCGGTCGCGGTCGCGGTCGACGATGCAGAGAAAGCCCAGCGGCTCGTCGCCGCCGGTGGCGTGGATCTGGTGCCAGGCCCGCGGGGCGATGTAGACGCAATCCAGCGGGGTGACGACCTCGACCCGGTTGTCGAGGACCACCTCGGCGCGGCCGCGCACCACGATGACCACATGGGTGTGCTCGTGGCGCTCGAGCGTCGTGTAGCCGCCGGGCTCCACCTCGAAGTAGCGGGTCTCGAAGGCCGGAGCCTCCTGCCCAGACGGACGGCCGACCAGGGTCTGGCGGCGGGCACCACTGAAGTGGGTGCCCTCCGCCTTGTAGGCCTCTTCCTCGATGCCCTCCCAGCGGTAGCCCTGCTCGCGCAGGACGCGGGAGGCGTCGTGCTCCTCGCCGGTCATGCCGCTAACGGCCCTCCACCACGTCCTGCAGCCGGCGCGCCGCGGCGACCCGGTCGCCCTGGGCGTAGAGGCTGCCGCCGATCAGCAGCACGACGTCCGGGCCGTAGCGCTCGGCCCAGTACGGCGCCCGCTCGGCGTCGACCCCGCCGCCCGGGGTGGGCAGGGCGGGGCGGATGTCGCCCAGTGGCCGGCGCAGGCGGTCGTTGATGCGGTCACACAGGGCCTGATCGTAGGTCGGGAAGCGCCCTTCGGCGTTGGTGTAGACGACCATATCGGCGCCAAAGAGCCGGGTGATCTCGCCGAGCAGCAGGGCGGGGTCGATGCCGTGCTCGGCGCCGGCCACGGCCCCGGCGAAGGCCGGGTGGGCCATCAGCGCCATGTCGTAGCGCTCCCGGGCCCAGATCAGTGCGTCGAGGCCGGTCAGGAAGGGGCAGATGAGCACCGCCTTGCAGCCGGCCTCCTGGGCGGCGTCCAGGCGCTTGTCCAGTTCCCAGCGCGGCCCGGTGACGTTGGGCAGGTAGAGCGAGCGGCCGCCGGTCTCGGCGTTGACCTCGTGGACCGCCTGCTGGCACGCCTGTACCCGATCGACGAATCGGGAGGTGTCCTGATCGCAAAGGCCGTGGTCGTCCTTGATCAGGTCGATGCCGCCGCGGGCGAAGTCGGCGCAGAAGCCGGCCAGCGTGGCGGTATCCAGCCCCAGGGGCTTGAGCGCCGTGGAGCTCATCGGCCGCTCGGCGATGCCGAGCATCTCGCGCACGCCGGTGGTGCCGTAGCGCGGGCCGCCCAGGGCCTGCAGCAGGTTGGGCGTCCACTCGACGTCGGCCAGGCGGATTCCGCTCTTGAGCGAGATGTTGCCGAACAGGTTGTTGATCAGCTGCGTCGGCTCGAGACCGGTGATCGCCTCCGGGAAGTCCAGGACCAGGCGGTGGCGACCGTCGTCGAGGGCCGTCAGCTCCTGGATCGTCGGCACCACGTCGTCGTAGACGTGCGCCGGGATGCAGCGCGAGGGCAGCTCGGCGCTCTGCTCCAGGGCGATGCCCTTGGCCTTGTCATGGGGGTCTTCGCCGGGGCGGCAGGTCAGGTGGTAGGTGACGCGCAGGGTTTCGGCAGACAAGGTGGTTCCTCTCCGGTTCGGTCAGTTCTGGTTGGCGTTCGGGGGCGCGATGAGTTCGGCCACGCGGAGCAGGTCGCCGCCCTCGTCGAGGGCGCAGGTGACCGCGCTCTCGGCCGCCTCGAGCAGCAGATCGCGGTTGCTGCCGTGGTCCGGGTAGGCGGCGACTCCGGCGGAGACAGTCACCGGGCCGAGGGGGCGACCGCGCTGGTGGATGCGCAGCTCGGCCAGCTCCTCCCGGACCGCCTCGGCGCGCATGGCGCCGTTGTCCAGGCTGGCGTCGGGCAGCAGGATCCCGAAGCCGTTGTCACCAGCCCGGCAGCAGACGTCCGAGCCGCGGAAGGCGTGGTGTACGGCATCGGCCATCACCTGCAGCAGCCGGTCGGCGGTCTCGCTGCCGTGCTCGGCGGCGAAGGCCTCGAGGGTGTCCACCTCCAGGCGGATCAGCACCAGCCCGGCGTTCACGCGGCGGGCGCGGTGGAGCTCACGCTCCAGGGTGTCCTCCAGGTAGCGCCGGTTGAACAGCCCGGTGAGCGGGTCGCGGACGTTGCGGTGGCGCACCCGGCGCTTGAGGACGTGCCCGGAGAGGCTGATCGCTGCGGCGGTGGCCAGGCTCCGCAGCAGCTCCTGCTCGGCCTCGGATTCGATCTCCGGGCACGGGATGCGCAGCTCGGCGACGGTCAGGCCGTGGGCCTGCAGGGGCAGGCGCAGCTCATCGGTGGGGCCGCGCGGCAGCGTCGTGCGCAGGGAGCGCTCCTGGGGCGGAAGCACGACGCCGGCCTGCCAGCCGCCGCTGTGGTACCAGCCCTCGCGGTCGAGAGCGAGCTGCCAGAGCTCGCCGGAACTGCGCGGCAGCAGCCGGGCCGCGGTCTCGCAGAGGGTCTGCACGACCTCCTCCTGCCCGTGGCTCTCGGCCAGGGCGGTGAGATACCCTCCCAGGGCGGCGACGGTGTCGGCTTGCGCGTGTGCTGCGTGCTGTGCGCTCATGGCCCTCGGTACCCAGTCGGCGTTCAGACGGTTACCTTAAACCAACACCCCGCATACCAGCCAGTTGGAGTCACGACAGGAGGCGCCATGGCGCTGCTGACCACCGATCTCTGTGATGCCCACGCCGATGACCCGGGCGTGCAGCTGCGCGTGATGAACCCGATGCTCATCGGCTACGGCGGGCGCACCCGCTTCGGCGGCCGGGTGACCACGCTCAAGCTCTTCGAGGACAACGTCCGCGTCCGTGAGCTGCTCAGCGAGCCCGGCGACGGCGGCGTGCTGGTGGTCGACGGCGGCGGCTCCATGCGGTGCGCCCTGCTTGGCGACCGGCTGGCGGCGCTGGGGCGGGATAACGGCTGGTCCGGGGCGGTCATCTACGGCTGTGTGCGCGATAGCGCCGAGCTGGCGCAGATCGACTTCGGCGTCCAGGCGCTCAATACCCACCCGCTCAAGAGCCAGAAGAAGGGCCTGGGCGAGCGGGATGTCTCGGTGACCTTCGCCGGGGCCACGATCCAGTCGGGCGACTGGCTCTACGCCGACGAGGACGGGGTCATCGTGGCGACGCGCGAGTTGACCCTGTAGGGGCCCGGTAGCCGGGCAGCGAGTGATTCGGCAAGGGGGCAGCGGGCATGAGTGATCGTTCGGCATCGGTGCGTCTCGATCGCTGGCTGTGGGCGGCGCGCTTCTTCAAGACCCGCCGGCTGGCCGTCGAGGCGGTGCAGGGGGGCAAGGTCGATGTGGACGGCGCCCGGGCCAAGCCGAGCCGGGCGGTGCGCCCCGGGGACCGGCTGACCATCACGAAGGCGCAGCAGCGTTTCGAGGTGGTCGTCCGCGATGTGGCCGAGGAACGCGGGCCGGCCCGGGTGGCGGAGACCCTCTACGAGGAGACCGAGGCCAGCCGCGAGCGGCGTCAGCGGCAGGCTGAGCAACGCCGCGCGGCTGCGGCGTCCATGCCACGGCCGAGCCACCGCCCTGACCGGCGCGAGCGCCGGCGCCTGTCGGCATTCAAGAAGGGGAGCTAGCTGAAGTCCCGCGAACGGACGTCCAGCTCGCCGATCAGGGCCGAGAGATCCTCCAGGCGGCCGGCGATCAGGTGGCCGACGCCGTGCCGGTACTGCCACGTACCGGCCACCCCCAGCAGCCGGGCCTCGAGCAGGGGGCGGTGCTGCGCCTCGGCGGTGGCGCGGCGCACCACCAGGTTGATCCGGCCGGTCTCGTCCTCCAGCGTGACGAAGGTGATCCCTCCGGCCGATCCGGGGCGCTGGCGGTTGATGACCAGACCCGCGGCCCGCACCGGGCGGCCGTCCTTCGCATCGGCCAACTCGGCGGCGCTGCGGTAGCGCCGATCGCGCAGCTGTCGGCGGAGGAAGGCGACCGGGTGGCGGCGCAGGCTGAAGCCGGTGCTGGCGTAGTCGGCGAGGACCGCCTGGGACTCCCGGGCCGGTGCGAGGCTTGGCCGGTCGGTCTCGGCCGGCGGGGAGGGCAGCAAGGCGGTGCCCGCGTCAGCGCCCAGGGCCGCCCAGCTGGCCGCCCGGCGGTGCCCGGCGATGCCGCGCAGGGCATCGGCGCGGGCCAGGGCGCGGATATCGGCCCGCGACAGGCGGGCGCGGCGCTTGAGGTCGTTGACCCCGGTGAAGGGCGCCTGGCGGCGCGCGGCGGCCAGCCGCTCGGCGCCGGCGGTGGACAGCCCGCGGACCTGGTTCAGCCCGAGTCGCAACGCCGGCTGCGTATCGCCGGTTGACCGGGTGGGCTCGAGGGTACAGGTCGGCTCGCTGAAGCGTACGTCCACCGGGTGGATCGTCACGTCGTGCTCCCGGGCATCGCGGATGATCTGCGCCGGGGCGTAGAAACCCATGGGCTGGCTGTTGAGCAGGGCGGCGGCAAAGGCCGCTGGCTCATGGCACTTGAGCCACGCCGAGGCGTAGACCAGCAGCGCGAAGCTCGCGGCGTGGGACTCCGGGAAGCCGTACTCGCCGAAACCCTCGATCTGCTGATAGAGCCGCTCGGCGTAAGCGTCGGCGTAGCCGCGCTCGCGCATCCCCTCGATGAGCCGCTCGCGCAGCGGTGCCAGCCCGCCCTTCTTGCGCCAGGCGGCCATGGAGCGACGCAGCCGGTCGGCCTCGTCCGGGGTGAATCCCGCGGCCACCACCGCCAGCTCCATGGCCTGCTCCTGGAAGATCGGCACCCCGAGGGTGCGTTCCAGGACCCCGCGCACCTCCTCCGAGGGGTAGTCCACCGGCTCGCTGCCCTCGCGCCGGCGCAGGTAGGGGTGGACCATGTCGCCCTGGATGGGGCCGGGGCGGACGATGGAGATCTCGATGACCAGGTCGTAGAAGCAGCGCGGGCGCATCCGCGGCAGCATCGCCATCTGCGCCCGCGACTCGATCTGGAACACCCCCAGGGTGTCGGCGCGGCGGATCATGGCGTAGGTGGCCGGGTCCGCCGGGGGCAGGGTGGCCAGGGTCCAGGCGTGGCCGCGCCAATGGCGGATGAGTTCGAAGGCGCGGCGGATCACGCTGAGCATCCCCAGAGCGAGGACGTCCACCTTGAGCAGGCCGAGCGCCTCCAGGTCGTCCTTGTCCCACTGGATCACCGTGCGCCCGTCCATGGCGGCCGGCTCGATCGGCACCAGCTCGGTGACCGGGCCGCGGGCGATCACGAAGCCGCCGACGTGCTGCGACAGGTGCCGCGGAAAGCCGAGGAGTTCGCTGGCGAGCACATGCAGTCGGTGCGCGGTGGGCCCCTCCGGGTCTAGACCGGCACGGCGCAGCTGCTCGTCGCCGGCCGCCGAGCGGTCCCACGGCTGCAGCCCCTTGGCCAGGCGTTCGACGGTCTCCCGCGCCAGCCCCAGGGCCTTGGCCACGTCGCGCACCGCTGAGCGGGGCCGGTAGGCGATCACCGTGGCCGCCAGGGCGGCGCGGTGCCGGCCGTAGCGCTGGTAGATGTACTGGATGACCTCTTCGCGCCGGTGGTGCTCGAAGTCCACGTCGATATCCGGTGGTTCGCCGCGTTCGCGTGAGACGAAGCGCTCGAAGAGCACCGACTGGTGGGCCGGGTCCACCTCGGTGATGCCGAGGCAGAAGCAGACGACGGAGTTGGCCGCCGAGCCGCGGCCCTGGCAGAGGATGCCGCGCCCGCGGGCGAAGGCGACGAGATCGTGGACGGTCAGGAAGTAGTGCTCGTAGCCGAGTTCGGCGATGATTGCCAGCTCGCGCTCGTAGCTGGCCCGTACCCGCGGCGGCACCCCGTCGGGGTAGCGCCGGTGGGCCCCGGCCTCGACCAGGTGGTGCAGATGCGCTGCCGGGCTCGTGCCTTCGGGGACGACCTCCTCGGGGTACTCGTAGCGCAGCTCGTCCAGCGAGAAGGAGCAGCGCGCTGCCACCGCCGTGCTTTGTGCCAGCAGGTGGTGCGGGTAGCGCCGGGCCAGGGCGGCGCGCGGGCGCAGGTGGTGCTCGCCGTTGCTGGCCAGATGGGGGGTGACCTCGGCCACCGGGCGGCCGTGGCGGATGGCGGTCAGGGTGTCGTGCAGGGCGCGACGGCCCCGGGTGTGCATCTCGGCACCGGTGGCGGCCACCGCCGGCAGGCCGACGGCGGCGGCGCGGGCCTCCAGCTGCCGGCAGCGGGCGTCGTCGTCGGGGCCGCCGAGCAGCTCCACCGCCAGGTAGCCGCGCCCGGCAAAGCGTCGTGCGAACCAGTGCGCCTGGGCCTCGGCGTCGGCGGTCTCCTGCAGGGGCGGATCCGGCACGAGCAACCCGATGCACTCCGGTGCGGCGGTATCCAGATCCTCACGCGTGGCGTGGTAACGCCCTTTGGCGGCGCGGCTGCGGGCCAGGCTGATCAGGGCGCAGAGCTGTCCGTACGCCCGGCGGGTGGGGGCGAGAAGGACGACGCGCGGCCCGTCGGCCAGGTGCAGCTCGGTTCCGACGATCAAGTGCAGGCCGCGTTGCCGGGCGGCCTGCCAAGCGCGTACCGCCCCGGCCACCGAGCATTCGTCGGTGAGGGCCAGGGCGCGGTATCCCAGCTGCGCGGCCCGGGTGATGAGTTCCTCGGGTTGCGAGGCGCCGCGCCGGAAGGTGAAGGCGCTCAGGCAGTGGAGCTCCGCATACGCTGGGCTGGTGTCTTTGTATACACTGGTCATGGAAACAGTAGGCTGCCTCCTTGCCCGCCGAAAGGCAAGGGGGGGCAGCTCAGCGCCAGACGATGGGGAAGCGGCCGCTGGTGGCGTGGCGGAAGGCGTCGCTGCTGCGCTGGATGGCCACAACGGTGACCGCCGGGCAGAGGACGATCAGCATCAGGCCGAGCAGTCCTGCCGGCGGGTAGAGCAGGGAGATCGCCAGTACCGGGATCAGCATGATCACCAGGAACCACTCCAGGCTGGCGATGCGCTGGAGCATCCGCCGGGCGATGGGGCGGCCCTCGCGGATCCGTCCATCGCTGCGCAGCAGGACCACCGGCGGCCACAGCCAGGTGGCCGAGATGGTGAGCATGGCCGTGTGCAGCACCAGCCCCGAGGCGATCTCCAGCGCCGGCGCCGTGGTCCACGGGGCGGCGGCGCGCAGGCCGGCGTACTCGGCCACCGGGTCGCGCACGGCGTCACCGAGCAGGGCGACGACGGCGGCGACGAGCAGCGCCCCGGGGATCAGCCACAGCGCCTGCACCGCCCACAGCCGCATCAGGCGCCACAACCCGGACAGGTAGTGGGTCCTGGGCAGACCGTTTTGGGCCGCGGCAAGCAGCGTGCCCAGGGCAATGACCCCGGCGACGGCGACCCCGGTCAGCCAGGCGGTCAGCGCCAGGCGCAGCGGGAAGTCGAGCTCGCGGAGCTCGGCGTAGGCGTAGCCCGCTCCCTGGAGGGCAAGCAGGGTCGCGGCGATCAGGGGCAGGGTGACGACGAGCAGGCCGCGCAGCAGCAGGAGGGTGGCGTCGCGCAGCGTGGCGAGGATCAGATTGATCATCGGGGTACCGACTTCCGTGGACGCTTTAGTCTAACATCCCGCTGCGGCGCCACAGTTTCGGCGACAGGAGTGCTGAATGCAGGGCATGCAGGTCTTCACGTTCCTGGGCGGCATCGGCCTGTTCCTGCTGGGCATGCGGCTGATGAGCGACGGCCTGCGCGCGGCGGCCGGCGGTGCGCTGCGCGATATCCTGGCCGCCTCCACGCGGTCGCGGCTGCGCGGGCTGCTCTCGGGGGTACTGATCACCGCCGCGGTACAGTCCTCGAGCGCAGTGATCTTCGCCACGGTGGGCTTCGTGAACGCCGGGCTGCTGACCCTGACGCAGGCCATCGGGGTGATCTATGGCGCCAGCCTTGGGACCACGCTGACCAGTTGGATCGTCGCGGTGGTCGGCTTCAACGTCGACCTCCAGGCGCTGGCGCTGCCGGCCATCGGTCTCGGCGTGGGATTGCGGGTGGTCGCCGGCTCCGGGCGCCGTCAGGCGCTCGGCGATGCCATCGCCGGGTTCGGATTGTTCTTCCTGGGGCTGGATATCCTGCGCGGGACCTTCGCGGATGTGGGCGATCCGGGCATGCTCGCCGCCCTGGCCGGCCACGGGGTGTTGAGCCTGGTGCTGTTCGTCGGGATCGGCATGGTGCTGACCACGCTCACGCAGTCGTCCTCGGCGGCGCTGGCCATCACCCTGACCGCCGCTGCCGGCGGGCTGGTGCCCGAGCAGGCTGCGGCCGCCACGGTGATCGGCGCGGCGGTGGGGACCACCTCCACGGCGGTGTTCGCCACGCTGGGCGCCACCGCCAACGCCCAGCGCACTGCCTCGGCTCAGGTGATTTTCAACGCGGTGGCCGGTCTTGCGGCGCTGGTTGCCCTGGTGCCGCTGCTTGAGCTGGCCCACCACATCGTCGCCTGGCTGGGCCTGGAAGCGCACAAGGCGGTGGTGCTGGCCGTCTTCCATACCCTGATGATGCTCCTCGGGCTGGCCCTGATGTGGCCGGCCACGCCTCGCCTGGTGGCTTGGCTGGGGCGGCGCTTCCGCCGGGACGACCACACCCGGCCGCGCTATCTGGACGACAACGTGCTGACCACCCCCGCGCTGGCCCTCGACGCCGCCCGCCTGGAGGCCGAGCGCACCGGCGCCATGGCCCGCGCCATGGTCACGGCGGCGATCAGTGGTGGCGGGGCGGGGCAGCGCAGATGGCTCGAGGCCGAGCACCAGAAGCTGCAGCAGCTGGCGCTGACCATCAACGAGTTCGCCAACCGGATCGAGCGCAGCCACGGCGATCCGGCCATCGGCTCCAGCCTGGCCCACCTGCTGCGGGTGACGCAGTACCAGCAGAACATGGCCGAGCGCGCCGTGGCCTTGGCCCGGCTCGATGCCGACGGCGAGACCCGTATCGATGACCCGGAACTGGCCACTGCGGTGGACCGGCTGCTGGCCGAAGCGGTCCGCGGCATCGAGGCCACCGGCGCGGAGATCGATGCCTGGGACCGGCAGGCGGTGAAGACGACCCTGAAGGGCTTCGATCGCGAATACCAGCCGGTCAAGGAGCGGTTGCTGCGCGCCGGCGCCGCCGGGCAGCTACCGGTGCGGCGCATGGTGGCGGTGCTCGACCGCCTCTCGGCGGTCCGCCGGGCGCTGGATCAGGCCGCCAAGTCGGCCCGCTACCTGCGCAAGTTCCAGCACGCCGAGCGGGAGCTGGCGGACCCCGGGGAGCCCGGCGAGGGGTGAATGCTACACTGCAGCATCGGCGGGTAACCGCAAGGCGGGAGGTGGTATGCGCGAGGAAGCAGAGGGCTCCGGCCAGGAGCGGGCGGACTGGCACGCACGCGAGAGCGCCGAGGTGGTCCGCCGGCTCGGGGCGCAACCGGGCAACGGACTGACCGGTGAGGAGGCCGGGCAGCGACTTGAGCAGTACGGCCCCAACCGCCTGCGCCCGCCCGAGCGCGAGGGCCCGATCAGGCGCTTTCTCAAGCAGTTCCACAATGTCCTGATCTACATCCTGATCGTTGCCGGCGTGGTCACCGCACTGCTCGGCCATTACCTGGACAGTGCGGTGATCTTCGGCGTGGTGGTGATCAACGCCGTCATCGGCCACGTGCAGGAGGGCAAGGCCGAAAAGGCCCTGGACGCCATCCGCGGCATGCTCTCGCCCCGGGCCGTGGTGCTGCGCGACGGCGAGCGCATGACCGTCGACGCCGAGGACCTGGTCCCCGGCGACATCGTCCTGCTCGAGGCCGGCGACCGCGTGCCTGCCGACGTGCGCATCCTCGAGGCACGCAACCTGCGCCTGGACGAGGCGGTGCTCACCGGCGAGTCGGTGCCGGTGGAGAAAGCGGACGAGCCGGTGGCTGCCGACGCCGAACTCGGTGATCGCAAATCGTTGGCCTTCTCCGGCACCCTGGTCGCCTACGGCCGCGGCCAGGGCGTGGTCGTGGCCACCGGCGAAGCCACCGAGATCGGCAAGGTCAGCAGCCTGATCGCCGGGGTGGAGTCGATCACCACGCCGTTGCTGCGCCAGGTTGCCGAGTTCGGACGCTGGCTGTCGGTGGCGATCGTCCTGCTCGCCGGGGCGACCTTCCTCATCGGCTACTACCTGCAGGCCTACACCGCCATCGAGACGTTCCTCGCCGCGGTGGCCCTGGCCGTCGCCGCCATCCCCGAGGGGCTGCCGGCGATCATGACCATTACGCTGGCCATCGGCGTGCAGCGCATGGCCGGGCGCAACGCCATCATTCGGCGTCTGCCGGCGGTGGAGACCCTGGGGTCGGTCACCACCATCTGCTCGGACAAGACCGGCACGCTGACCCGCAACGAGATGACCGTGCGTAGCGTGGTCACCGCCGGGCAGGCGTACGAAGTCAGTGGCGTGGGCTACGTCCCCGACGGGGCCTTCCACCGCGACGGCGACGAGGCGGTGAGCGCTGCTGACGAGCCGGTCCTGGCACAGATGCTGCGCGGCGTGGCGCTGTGCAACGAGTCGGCCCTCTACCACCGGGACGGCGACTGGCGCCTGGAGGGCGATCCCACCGAGGGGGCGCTGATGGTGGCGGCGGTCAAGGGCGGCTTCGAACGCCGCGAGCTCGATCGCGCCTTCCCGCGGGTGGACGTGATCCCCTTCGAGTCGTCCTACAAGTTCATGGTGACCCTCCACCGCGAGCGCGAGGACGGCGGGCTGCTGATCATGAAGGGCGCCCCGGAGCGTGTGCTGGCCGCCTGCACCCAGGAGCGGACCGCCGACGGCGATCGCCCGCTGGACCGGGACGGCTGGCAGGAGGTGCTCGATGGCATCGCCTCGCGGGGTCAGCGGCTGCTGGCGGTGGCGGTCAAGGAGACCGACCCCGACCACCGCGAGCTGCTCTTCTCCGACGTCGAGGAGGGCATGGTGCTGCTCGGGGTCATGGGCATCATCGACCCGCCCCGCGAGGAGGCCATCGAGGCGGTGACCGAGTGCCACCGGGCCGGGATCGGGGTGAAGATGATCACCGGCGATCACGCCCTGACCGCCGGAGCCATCGGCGAGCAGTTGGGTATCCGCGGCCGGCCGCTGGTCGGCCACGAGATCGAGGCCATGGACGACGACGAGCTGGGTCGTCGTTGCCTGGAGACCGATGTCTTCGCCCGCACCACGCCCATTCACAAGCTGCGCCTGGTCCAGGCCCTGCAAGGGCACGGCCAGATCGTGGCGATGACCGGGGATGGGGTCAACGATGCCCCCGCGCTCAAGCGCGCCGACGTCGGCATCTCCATGGGCAACAAGGGCACCGAGGCGGCCAAGGAGGCCTCGGAGATGGTGCTCGCCGACGACAACTTCGCCTCCATCGCCCACGCGGTGGAGGAAGGGCGCACCGTCTACGACAACCTCAAGAAGGCGATCCTTTACCTGCTGCCCACCAACGGCGGTCAGGCGTTCACCATCGTCATCGCCATCATGTTCGGGCTGACCCTGCCGGTCACCCCGGTGCAGGCGCTGTGGATCAACATGGTCACCGCCGTCACCCTGGCCCTGGCGCTGGCCTTCGAGCCCCCGGAGCCGGGGTTGATGGAACGCCGACCGCGGGATCCGGCCAAGCCGATCCTCTCGGGCTTTCTCATTTGGCGGGTCCTGTTCGTGTCGGTGTTGCTGGTGATCGGCACCTTCGGTCACTACGTCTACATGGAGGCGCAGGGGGTCAGCGATGAGTTGGCTCGCTCGGTGGCTATCAACACCCTGGTCATGGGGCAGGTCTTCTACCTGTTCAACGCCCGCTACATCCTCGAGCCGGTGACCAGCGTCGCCGGCCTGTTCGGCAGCCGGGCGGTGCTGATCGCCATCGGCGTGCTCATCGTCCTGCAGGGGCTGTTTACCTACGCCCCGCCGGTGCAGGCACTGTTTGGCACCGCCGGGCTGGGCCCGGAGGAGTGGCTGCGGGTGCTGATCTTCGGGATCCTGCTCTTTGGTGTCGTGGAGCTGGAGAAGGCTGTGCTGCGGCGGCGGATCTCGCCGGAGGACTGACCCCGTCGGTCGTGGGTCCGCTGCGGCGCCGCGGCCCGGCCGGGCGGCTCCTCCCGGGGCGGCGCCCGCGGTTCCGCTAGCGATCCTCGTCTCGCCTGTCAAGACTTGAAATCACTACTGGTTGGGGTAACCTCTCCCGGTAACTACTACATATGGTGTTTCCCGCGAGCGTCGCCAGATCGGGGCCAGCGCCCGTCGCGCCGGCCCACAGGGGTTTTTTTGCTCGCGGTTCAGATCGAGCGGTTCAGGCAAGGGGGACGATCCATGACCAAGCGCGCCGAGAGCAAGGTCCAGGCGATGCGCCAGTCGGCCGGCGATGTGCCGATCCAGAGCGCCTCCCTCGACATTTGGGATAAGAAGTACCGGCTCAAGACCAAGGCCGAGGAGCCGGTCGACGGCAGCATCGACGAGACCTATCAGCGCGTCGCCCGGGCGCTGGCCGAGGTGGAGGAGACCGAGGCCAAGCAGGAGCATTGGTATGAGCGCTTTCTCTGGGCGCTGCGCCACGGCGCGGTACCGGCGGGCCGGATCATCTCCAACGCCGGGGCTTGGGACCACAAGCCGGCCACGTCCACGATCAACTGCACCGTCTCCGGCACCATCCACGACTCCATGGACGGCATTCTCAAGCGGGTCCACGAGGCGGGGCTGACCCTCAAAAGCGGTGCCGGCATCGGCTACGAGTTCAGCACCCTGCGCCCGCGCGGCGCCTACGTCTCCGGCGCCGGCGCCTACACCTCCGGGCCCCTGTCGTTCATGGACATCTACGACAAGATGTGCTTCACCGTCTCCTCCGCTGGCGGGCGGCGGGGTGCGCAGATGGCCACCTTCGACGTGGGCCATCCGGACGTGACCGACTTCATCCGCGCCAAGCGCGAGGACGGTCGCCTGCGCCAGTTCAATCTGTCGCTGCTGATCACCGACGCCTTCATGCAGGCCATGGAGGCCGATGCGGAGTGGCCGCTGGCCTTCCCGCTGACCGAGGACGAGGTCGCTGCCGAGGCGATCGATCTTCAGGATCCGGAGCAGGTCCTCTGGCGCGAGTGGCCCACCCGTGCGGGGTACGTCACCGATGGGGAGGGCCGCGTGGCCTGCCGAATCTACCGGCGGGTCAAGGCGCGCCATTTGTGGAACCTGATCATGACCTCCACGTACGACTACGCGGAGCCCGGGTTTATCCTCATCGATCAGTACAACGAGTTGAACAACAACTGGTTCTGCGAGGAGATCCGGGCCACGAACCCGTGCGTTACGGCCGAGACCTGGGTCCAGACGGACCAGGGGCCGCGCCAGGTGGCGGATCTGATCGGGACACCGTTCCGGGCCCGTGTTCACGGCGAGGATCACGATACCGGTGCCGACGGCTTCTTCCACACCGGCCGCAAGCCGGTGGTTCGCCTGCGCACCCGGGATGGCATGAGCCTGCGCCTGACCGCTGATCACCAGGTTCGCCGGGTCACCCGGCTCACGCGCTGGCAGCGAGAGGAGGCGTGGTGCCCGGCCGGCGAGTTGGCAGCAGGGGACCAGGTCGTGCTCCACGACCATCGTGCCGGCACCGAATGGGCGGGCCCCTATAGCGAGGATGACGGCTATCTGATGGGACTGCTCGTCGGCGACGGGACGGTCGAGCGCGACGGTCAGGCCATCCTGTCGGCGTGGCGGCCTGCAGCGGTCGCCAACGCGCCGCAGGCCAGCGGCGTGGACGGCGTCATGGCCGCGGCCGAGGTGGCGGCGCGTGCACACCAGCACCGTGCGGATTTCGCCGGCTGGCGGGAGGTGGCGGGACGCAACGAGTTCCGCCTGTCGACGGCGGCGATCAGTGCGCTGGCCGCCGAGCTGGGACTCTCTGCCGAGGACAAGCGCCCCACCGAGGCCATCGAGCGCACCTCCAGCGCATTCCACCGGGGTTTCCTGCGCGGCCTGTTCGATGCCGACGGATCCGTGCAGGGTGGGCAGCACAAGGGCGTCTCCATCCGTCTCGCGCAGTCCGACCAGTCGAGCCTGGAGGCGGTGCAGCGGATGTTGCTGCGCCTGGGTGTCGTCGGGCGCATCTACGCCAACCGGCGGGCCGCCGGTGAATCGGAATTGCCCGACGGCCAGGGCGGTCGCCGGGCGTATCCGATCCGGGCCCAGCACGAGCTGATCATCACCGGCGAGAATCTGCGCACCTTCCGCGACGAGGTGGGCTTCGCGGATACCGACAAACGCCGTCGGCTGGATGCGGCCCTCGGCGGCTATCAGCGCCGGCTCAACCGCGAGCGTTTCGTCGCCGAGGTCGCCTCGGTGGAAGCCGATGGTGAGGCGGACGTCTACGATGTGCAGGTGCCCGGCGTGAACGCCTTCGACGCCCAGGGCGTGATGGTCCATAACTGCGGTGAGCAGGGGCTGCCGCCCTACGGCGCCTGCCTGCTCGGCTCGATCAACCTGACCATGTTCGTGCGTGACCCCTTCACGCCGCAGGCCCGCTTCGACTGGGACGAGTTCCGTGAGGCGGTGGCGGTGTTCACGCGGATGCTCGATAACACGGTCGAGATCAACGGCCTGCCGCTGGAGCAGCAGCGTGCCGAGATCGAGCGCAAGCGCCGCCACGGCATGGGCTTTTTGGGGCTCGGGTCGACGGTGACGATGCTGCGCATGAAATACGGCGACGCCGATTCGGTGGCGTTCACCGAGGAAGTGGCCAAGCAGATGGCGCTGACGGGCTGGCGCACCGGTCTCGAACTGGCGCAGGAGAAGGGGCCGGCGCCGATCATGGAGGAGCTCTTCGAGCTGACCCCGGAGCTGATGCGAAAGCGCCCCGAACTGCGCGAGGACGGCTACGAAGTCGGGGAGCAGGTCCCGGGCCGTGTCCTGTGGGGCCGCTACTCGCGCTACATGCAGCGGATCGCCGCGGAAGATCCGCAACTGGTCGATGAGCTCGCCCAAGTGGGGGCGCGCTTCACCCACCACAGCTCCATCGCGCCCACGGGCACCATCTCCCTGTCGTTGGCCAACAACGCCAGCAACGGCATCGAGCCGTCCTTCGCCCACCACTACGTGCGCAACGTCATCCGCGAGGGGCGCAAGACCAAGGAGCCGGTAGACGTCTTCTCCTTTGAACTGCTTGCCTACCGCCACTTCGTCGACGGCGACGCGCTACCCGAGGGCGGTGAAGAGGGAGCGGGCAAGCTGCCGGATTACTTCATCAGCGCCGACCAGGTGACGCCGAAGCAGCACGTGGACATCCAGGCGGCCGCGCAGCGCTGGGTGGATTCGTCCATCTCCAAGACGGCCAACGTGCCCACGGACTACCCCTACGAGGATTTCAAGGACATCTACCGCTACGCCTACCAGCAGGGACTGAAGGGGTGCACGACCTTCCGCTTCAACCCGGAAGTCTTTCAGGGCGTGCTGGTCAAGGAGAAGGACCTCTCCGAGACCACCTATCGCTTCCATCTGGAGGACGGCACCGTGATCGAGGCGCAGGGTGACGAGGAGATCGAGTACGACGGCGAAACCCACAGTGCCGCCAACCTCTACGAGGCGCTGAAGGAGGGGTACTACGGCAAGTTCTGAGTCGCCGTACCCTGGCGCGCTACGCCCGGACGGGGTTGTCTCTGTCCGGTGCGCAACGCCGGGTACCCGCAGACTGCCTAAGCCCGGAAACCGAACCGCAGCCCCGAAGCGGGGGGAGCAACGCAATGGCCAAGAAAATCGAGACGAGCATCGTCGACTACGAGGTGGTCCGCAACGAGCCGGATGCGCCGGAGCAGGGTCAGGAGGCCGCCGGTGGGCAGCCGGAGGCCGATATCCAGCACATGCACGAGCATATCGAGCGCCCTGAAGCGCTCCACGGCTCGACCTACAAGATCAAGACGCCGCTCTCGGAGCACGCCCTGTACGTCACCATCAACGACGTCATCCTTAATCCGGGGACCGAGCACGAGATCCGCCGCCCCTTCGAGATCTTCATCAACTCGAAGAACATGGACCACTTCCAGTGGATCGTAGCCCTGACGCGGATCATCTCGGCGGTCTTCCGCAAGGGCGGCGATTGCACCTTCCTCGCCGAAGAGCTGCGCTCGGTCTTCGACCCGCGGGGCGGATACTTCAAGCGTGGCGGGCGGTTCATGCCCTCGCTGGTGGCCGAGATCGGCGACGTCATCGAGACCCACCTGCGTGAGATCGGCATGATGGAGCCGGAGGGTCTCGACGAGCACCAGCGGCGCTTCATCGAGCAGAAACGGGCTGAGGTTGAGGGCGGCGGTCCGGCCGCGAACAACGGTGATGGCGAGTCCGGTGCCTTCCCGGAGGGGGCGCAGCTGTGCGAAAAGTGTCATACCAAGGCGATGGTGCAGATGGAAGGGTGTCTGACCTGCCTCAACTGCGGGGAGTCGAAGTGCGGCTGAGGAGTTCGCCGGGGGTGTGGCTGCGGGCGGCCCGCCGGCTGCGTGGCGGCAGCACGCCCCCCCGAGCGGTGGCCGATTGGCCCGGGTTGTGCTTTCCGCCCCTGCAGCTCTGGAATGCGCCGCCAAGTCCCGCCATGCTGCGTGAACTGGAGAGGGAACATCAGCAGAGACAGGCATGGTGAACCAGAACCGGGAGACTCCGCGGGTGGCCCTGGCGCTGGGCAGTGGCTCGGCGCGGGGCTGGGCGCACATCGGCATCATCCGCGCCCTGGAAAGGGCCGGCGTGCGCCCGCAGGTGGTGGTTGGTACATCCATCGGGGCGCTGGTCGGGGCCTTCTACGCCGCCGGCAAGCTCGACGAGCTCGAGCCGTGGGTGCGCAAGCTGACCCGGCGCGATGTGCTGGGCATGCTCGACCCGACCCTGCGTACCACCGGCGGACTGATCGAGGGGCGCCGGCTCTACGATTTTTACCAGGAACACCTCTCGGGCGCGGCCATCGAGGGGCTGGCCATGCCCTATGCTGCTGTGGCCACGACCCTCGGCCGCGGTACCGAGGTTTGGCTGCGCGAGGGGGATCTGGCCGACGCCGTGCGCGCCTCGAGTGCGTTGCCGGGGGTGTTCAGCCCGGTGCGTCGAGGCGGCGACTGGCTCGTTGACGGCGGGCTGGTCAACCCCGTCCCGGTCAGCGTCTGTCGGGCCCTCGACGCCGATGTGGTCATCGCCGTCAACCTCAACGGCGATCTGGTCGGACGGCACCTGCGCGAGAGCGCCCACCACGCCGGTGCGGGTGTGGATCCGGAACGCTGGCTGCAGCAATTGCCCGCCGGCGTGCGCAGCCGCGCCAAGACCCTGGTGGGGCTGTGGGGCGACTGGACCGGGGCGCGGGATGCCGAGCGCAGCGAGGCACCGGGGGTCTTCGAGGTTCTCGCCGGGTCGCTGAACATCATGCAGGACCGCATCACCCGCAGCCGTATGGCCGGCGATCCGCCCGAGCTGATGCTTGCCCCCCGCCTGGCCCACATCGGCCTGCTCGAGTTCCACCGCGCCGAGGAGGCGATCAGCATCGGCGAGGCCATGGTCGAGCGGATGCTCCCCTCCATTCAGGATCTGTTCCAAAAAGGCTCCGGCAATCAGGTAGGATGACGCCGCACCGGCGTCCGCCGGCGGCAGCGAGCGAGGCGAGAGCGATGAGAGCAGTGGCAGTCATGCTGATGCTGGGGTGCGCCGCGGCCCTGGCCCTGAGCGGGTGCGCCCCCGGCGCGCAGACCGTGAAGCTGGCTCCGGAGACGGAGCAGATCGAGGAACGCGAGCGGGCCGAGCCGGCCGGGCTGGCGCTGCGCGTGATCGACCGGCGGCCCCGCGAGATCTTTGGTTACCGGGACGAGGCCGGCGGCGTGACGCTGGCCGGCGAGCCCGCGCTGGCCGAAGCCGTCCACGACGGCCTGGCCACGGCCTTCGAGCGGCAGGGCATTGCGGTAACCGAGTGGGACGGCGAGGCCGAGCGGCGCCTGGAGGTGGAGATCTACACCTTCGATTACGAGCGCTCGGGTGGCTTCCTCAACCGCCGGGCCAGCCTGAAGAGCGCGTGGATGGTCAGCGGCGTGGTCGACGGCGAACGCTACAGCTCAGAGGCCCGGGTGAGCACCGAGACCCGGGCGCTGTTCGGGCCGGGTGAGGCGAAGAATGAGGAGCTGGTCAACCGGGTGCTTTCCCGGGGGGTGAGCCAAGTGGCCACCCAGAAGGACCTGCTTCGACTGCTGGAGGGTGAGACGTGAACGACAAGCGCAGCTCGGCGAACAACCCCAGGGATCCGCAGCAGATTCGCGAGCGCCTGGTCTGGCGCGCCGCGGTGGTGATGCTGCTGGCGATCACCGGCTGGCTGAGCTTCGTGGCCTTCGATGCCCAGGAGCGGGCCGACGAGCTGGAGGCCGAGTTGGCCGCCCACGAGGACCGCGAGGGGCTGCTGACCCGGTTCGGCCTGAGCACCGAGGCGGTACGTCGCTTCGAGGTGGCCGGCATCGAAGCCCCGCCGGAGCAGTACCTGCTTGAGGATCTGCAGGAGCGGGACGAGTGGTTGGCCGATCAGGCCGCGCGCCTGAAGGGACCACTGGTGATCGATACGGAGCGCAGCGCCGTGCTCTCGGACCACTGGGTCTTCGCCACCGTCGAGACCGAGACCGGCGGCGGCTCGGCGCTGCTCGCCTACGAACTCAGCGACGCCGGTGAGCTGAGCTGGGAGCTGCTCGCCTACGCCGCCGACGGCGAGTAGGGGGCGTCCCGGCAAGGCGGCCCGGCCGCCCCGCCGCGACATTGAAAACGATTCGCAATAGCATTAACCTATCCCGGTTATCGACAACCCCCACGAGTAATGCCCCATGAGTGAGAGCGACACGGCCGGCCCCTTCGCCGACGGGGGCCTGATCGAGCGGCTGATGGCCCTCCTCGACGACGGCGGGCCCGTGCTGACCCTGTTGGCCATCCTGTCGGTGTTCACCCTGGCCCTGATCCTGATCAAGCTCTGGCAGTTCACGGCGGCGCGGCTCTACGACCGGCGCACGCTCAACGAGGCACTGGCCGCCTGGCGGGCCGGACAGACCCAGGAGGCCCTGCAGCGGCTGGAGGCGAGCAAGCACCTGGGTGCCGAGCCGTTGGCCGTGGCCATGCGCGGACGGCTGGAGTCGCCCGATGACCAGGAACGGATCCGCGAAGAGGTGACACGGCTGGCCAGCGGTCGGCTGGAACAGCTGCGCGCCTACCTGCGCGGGTTGGAGGCCATCGGGGTGCTCAGCCCGCTGCTGGGGCTGCTCGGCACCGTGCTCGGCATGATCGAGGCGTTCCGCCAACTGGAGGCAGCCGGTAGTCAGGTGGATCCCTCCATGCTTTCCGGCGGCATCTGGGAGGCCCTGCTGACCACGGCAGCCGGGCTGGCGCTGGCGATCCCCGCGGTGGCCGCGCTCACCTGGCTCGAGCGCATCGTCGAGCGCTTCCGTCACCGTGTCGAGGATTCGGTCACCCAGGTCTTTACCACGGCGCCGCCGCCGCTGCGCCATGCGGATTGAGGAGGCGCCGCGCCGCCGGCGGCTGGTGAGCCTGACGCCGCTGATCGACGTCGTCTTTATCCTGCTGATCTTCTTCATGCTCGCCTCGACCTTCGTCGAGTGGCAGGCCTTCGGAGTCGATGCGCCGACCGACGGGGCCGCCGAGGAAGCGCAGGACGAGGAGCCGCTGCGGCTCTACGTCACCAACGACGGATACCGCCTGGGGGACGAGTCGGTGGGCCCGGATGCCCTGCGCAGCCGCCTTGAGGAGGTCGGTAGGGACGACGCCGAACGGCGGCTTTTGGTCATTCCGGCCGCAGGGGCACCGGTGCGGGCCGTGATCCTTGCCCTGGACAGTGCTGCGGCCGCCGGGCTGGAGGATGTCGGCGTACTGCGTGAGGAGGCACCGGAATGAAGCTGCCCGAGCCGCCGCGCCGAGAGCCGGAAGAGAACGTCATCCCGATGATCAACATCGTCTTCCTGTTGTTGATCTTCTTCATGGTGGCCGGAACGCTTGAGCCGCACTCGCCGCTTTCCGTGGATCCGGCGGAGAGCGAGCGGGGGGCGGAGCTGGCGGGAGATCCCCTGCGGGTGTTGATTGACGCCGAGGGGCAGATGGCCGTGGATCAGGACGTCGTCGATGATCGCGAGCAGCTCCGCGAGCGGCTGAAGGCTGCGCTGGCAGAGGCGCCCGAGCGCCCGGTGGAGGTCAAGGCCGACGCCGATGCCGATTCGGCACGGCTGCTCGACGTCATGGACGACCTGCGCGAGGTCGGGGCCGAGCGGATGCAGCTGATGACCCGGCGGGAGCACTGAGATGGAGCCGCGCTGGATCCACTGGGTGGTTGCGGGCACTGTGGCCTTTGGCGCGCACGCCGCCATCCTGGCCTGGGTGCCCCGGGACGCCGAAGAGCAGATCGAGGAGCGCCATGCCCCGGAAGGGGTGGAGGTGCAGCTCTCCGCCGCCCCGCCGCAGCCGGAGGAGGAGGTGGTCGAAGAGCCGGAAGAGGACGAACCGGAGCCTGAGGAGCCGGAGCCCGAGCCGGAACCGGAACCCGAGCCGGAGCCGGAGCCGGAACCGGAACCCGAGCCGGAGCCCGAGCCCGAGCCGGAGCCCGAACCCGAGCCGGAACCCGAACCCGAACCCGAACCGGAGCCGGAACCCGAACCCGAACCGGACCCCGAACCGGAGCCCAAGCCGGAAGAGGACGAGGTGGAGGAAGAGGACGATGACCCCGACGAGGGGCCGCCGCAGGAGGCGGAGGTCGGCACCGAATCGGACGTTTCGGACTCTTTCCTGGCCGATGTCCACCGCGCCCTGCAGTCGGAGCAGCGCTATCCCCGTTCGGCCGAGCGCCGGCGCCTGGAAGGCACGGTGGGGTTGACCTTCGTTCTCGATGCCGACGGCAACGTCCTCGAGTGGGAGATCGCCGAGCCGTCAGAGCACGAACTCTTCGATGAAGAGGTCGAGCGCATGATCCAGTCGGTGCGGATGCCCGAGATCCCCGAAGACGAGTCCTTCGAGCGCCTGGAGCTGAATGTGACCATCGACTTCCGGCTGCGCTGAAGCCCTTGCGACGCCTTAATCGAAGGCGAGATCGCGCAGGAACAGGGCGATCTCGGGGAAGAAGATCACCAGCAGCGTGGCCAGGATCATGATGGCGATGAACGGCGGCGTGCCGCGGATCACCTCCAGGTACGGCCGTCGGAAGACGGCGATGGCGGTGAACAGGTCGACCCCGAAGGGCGGGGTTGCCGAACCGATGGCTGCCTGCAGGACCACCAGCGTACCCACCAGGACCGGGTCGAGCTGAGCGGCTTCGACCAGCGGTGCCAGGATCGGTGTGAAGACCAGGATCACCACGATCGGGTCGACGAACATGCAGCCGATGAAATAGATCAGCGCAATGGCTAGCAGCGCAAGGGTCGGGTCGTGGGCCACGGCATCGATCAGCGGTCCCACGAGTTCTTGGGGGATCTGCGCGAACGAAATGCTGTAGGCGAAGGCCTGCCCGGCGCCGACCAGGATGAAGACCACTGCCGTGATCAGCCCCGTGGAGCGGGCCACTTCCAGTAGATCCCGCCCGCCCAGGCTGCGGTAGACCCCGAACTCGAGGATGGCGGCGTAGAGCACCGAGATGGCCGCCGCCTCGGTGGGCGTAAAGACGCCGCTGTAGATGCCGCCGACGATGATCACCGGGAAGCCCAGCGCCGGCAGCGCGCGCAGCAGGGCGCGGCCGCGCGCTCTCCAGCCGGCCCGTTCGGCGCCCTCGATCCCCTGCCAGCGAGTGTAGATGTAGCACCACAGGCTGATCAGCAACAGGATCAGCAGCCCGGGGCCGATCCCGGCGATGAACAGTTGCGCCGGCGAGGTCTGGGCCACCACGCCGTAGATGATCATGCCGATGCTCGGCGGGATGAGTAGCGC
This sequence comes from Halorhodospira sp. 9628, assembly GCF_022228075.1. Taxonomy (NCBI): domain Bacteria; kingdom Pseudomonadati; phylum Pseudomonadota; class Gammaproteobacteria; order Chromatiales; family Ectothiorhodospiraceae; genus Halorhodospira; species Halorhodospira sp. 9628. The sequence goes on along the minus strand of NZ_JAJNRF010000004.1, from coordinate 64,845 downwards.
CACATCGCTGGCGTTGACGATCAGCGCCAGGTTGAAGCTGTCCTTGTACCCCGCCTGCTGCAGGCGCGGGCGCAGCGGCGTGCCCATGGCCACTACGGTGGCCTGGGTCGAGCCCGAGACGGCGCCAAAGAGCGCGCAGCTGACTGCCGTGGTGATGGGCAGGCCGCCGCGGATGTGGCCGATGGTCGTGGCCACTAGGTCGAGCAGGGTGTTGGCGGTGCGCCCCCGGGTCATGATGTCGGCGGCGAGGATAAACAGCGGCACCGCCGAGAGCACCACGGGCTGGATCCCGGTAATCATCTGCCGGATCAGGGCGTCGGCGCCGATAAACGGCAGCTCGATGAGGATGATCAGCAGTGCGCCGGCGAGCAGTGGCACCATCAGCGGGAAGCCGAGCAGCAGCAGGAGCAGCATCGCCGTGATCACCAGCGCTGTCATAGTCGCGCATCCCCGGCCGGATCCTCGCCGGACTCGTAGGCCTCGCGCTCGCTGTAGGAGCGGTAGATCGCCCGGCGGGTGAGGTTTTTCCAGGCGCTGAGGGCGTACTGCACGCCGCCGGCGAACAGGCCCACGGGTACGATCGAATAGGCCAGCCCCATGGGGATGCCCAGCGCCGTGCTGGTGCGCCCGCCCTGGTGGACCTCCCAGACGTAGTGGCCGGCGTGCCACGCCATGTAGAACAGCAGCCCGGCGGTGCCCACATGGGTGAAGACCAGCAGCCCCTTGCGCGCCAGGCCGCGCAGCTGGTCGTAGACGGCATTCATGCAGATGTGCCGCGCTCGGCGCACGCCGTAGGCGAGCCCGCCGAAGGTGATCCAGATCATGAGGATCTCGGTGAGTTCGAAGGTGCCCGGCACGGTGTTGCCGGTGAGGTTGCGCGAGAGGGTATTAGCTATGGAGAGGCCCGCCAGCAGCAGGACGCCGCCGGCGAGCAGGAACGCCTCGACACGGGCGATACCGCCGTCGAGCCGCTCGAGCCAGGTCCGCTTCCGTGTGCCCATGCGGGGATCCCAACCGAATCGTTGAGGTGAACATATCGAACCTCGGGGGGATGCGTACAGTGCAGCGGCTTGTGCTAGGGTTCGGGGCGATCACCATGCTGACGGGAGATCATCCCCATGCACCGTTACGCCATCGCCACCGTGCTGCTTGGCAGCGTCGCCTTCGCCGGAGCCGCCCACGCCGATCAGTGGCGGATCGCCCTAGAGGAGGTGGAGGGCAGCATCCAGTACCAGTACGCCGAGCGCTTCGCCGAGGAGGTGGAGGCGCGCACTGACGGTGAGGTACAGGTCGATCTGTTCCCCTACGGCACCATCGGCGAGATGGAGGATATCTACGAGCAGCTGCAGGCCAACGTTGTGCAGTTTGCTTTCGGCTCCGGGGCGTTGGGCGGGACCGTACCGGAGAGTCAGTTGTTTAGCGTCAACTTCATCCTCAGCGATGACGAGTACGTGAATACCCGCGCGCTGAACGATCCCCACTTCCTACGCAGCGATCCGGTCCAGCAGGCGTTCGGCGAGCGGGGCATGGAGTTGGTCTCGGTCCTGCCCGAGGGCTGGCAGGTGTGGAGCGCCAATGAGCCGATCCGCACCCCCGAGGATTTCGACGGGGTGCAGATCCGCACCATGGACAATCGCCTGCTGCGCGAGACCTACCGCCAGTACGGCGCCGACCCAACGCCCATGGCCTACGGCGAGGTTTACGGCGGGCTGGAGCAGGGCGTGATCGACGGCAACATCCAGCCGTACTTCGCACACCAGGAGATGGGCTTCTACGAGGTCCAGGACTACTTCATCGAGGCGCGTCAGGCGCAGTTTATCGCCGGCTTCATGGCCAGTTCCCGGTTCTTTGACGGGTTACCGGCCGAGCGACAGGAGATGATCCGCGAGATCACCGCCGACATGGTGGACTGGGCCCACGACATGCAGCAGGCGGTCAATGACGAGCGCCTGGCCGACATGAAGGCCGGCTCGGACATCCAGGTCATTGCCCTGGACGAGGATGAGCGTGCCGCCTTCCGCGAGCGCGCCCTACCCACCCGAGAGACGTATATCGACGAGGTCGGCGCCCGCGGCGAGCAGGCACTGGAGCGGCTGCTCGAGGCGGTCGAGCAGGCCGAGGACGCCTACGGCGACTCCTGACGGCGGCAGGAGCCGGGGCATGCGCCACCGCCTGAGCGCCATCGTTGTCGCCGCCGCCCTGGCGGCGGGCTGTGGCGACGAGCCCCCGGAGCAGTGGCGAATCGCCCTGGAGGAGAAGGCGGGCGGCGTGCAGTACGAGTACGCCGCCCGCTTCGCCGAGGAGGTTGAGGAGCGCACCGACGGCGCCGTGGAAGTGCGGATCTACCCGTACGGCGCCATCGGCGATACCGAAACGGTCCATCAGCAGGTGCGCCGCAACGCGGTGCACTTCGCCTTCGGTTCCGGCGATCTGGCCGGGGCGGTCCCCGAGAGTCAGGTCTTCGGCCTGCACTTCATTTACAGCGACGACGCCTACGTCAATGCCCGGGCGCTCAACGATCCTGAACTGCTGCATAGCGACGCGCTGCAGGGCGCTTACCGAGACGCGCGGCTGCGCCCGCTGGCGCTGGTGCCCACCGGCTGGCGGGTGTGGGCCGCGGACCGGCCGCTGCGTGCCCCGGCTGATTTCCGCGACGTGCGCCTGGGGGTGGCCGACAGCCCGCTGCTGCGCGAGAGCTACCGTGCCTACGGGGCGCAGGCCGAGCACGTCGAATACGGCGAACTCCATGCGGCCCTGGCCGATGGCCGGGTAGACGCCACCGCGCAGCCGATCTATATCCTCGACGCCCTCGGGCTCTACGAGCACACCCGTCACTGGACGGCGCCCCGGGCTGCGCCCCACGTATCCGCCTTCGTCGCCAGCGATATCTTCTACCAGCGCCTGTCGCGCGGCCAGCGCCGAATGCTGCGCGAGATCGGCGAGGAGCTGGTGGACTGGGCCCATGAGATGCAGCAGGCGCTCAACGAACAACGGCTTGCACAGATCCGGCAGGCGGAGGATATTGCCGTGGAGGAACTCGACGCAGCCGAGCGCGAGGCCCTCGCCGATCCGGCCCGCCCCTTGCGGGCGCTCTATACGGCGCGAGGCGGGCCGGACGCCGAGCGGATCCTCGCCCGGTTGCTCGATGCCCTCGAGCGCGCCGAGGCGGAGCACGGCGGAGACTGAGCCCCCGTCGCGGCGCACCGAAGACCCACCCCCTCAAGCAGTACGCCAGGAGGAGAACCAGGATGGTACGCACCGAATCCACCATGCTGCCCATCGGCACCCCGGCTCCGGACTTCACCCTTGCCGATACCGACGGCCGCAGCGTCTCCCTGCACGGGGATCTGGCCGGCGGCGAAGGGGTGCTGATCGCCTTCATCTGCAACCACTGCCCGTTCGTCAAGCACCTGCGCGACCACCTGGCCCATTTCGGCCGGGAGTGCCAGGAGCGCGGGATCGCGGTGGCGGCGATCAGCGCCAACAGCCCCGAGACCCATCCCGACGACGGCCCTGAGCGCATGGCCGAGGAGAAGGCGGCTGCCGGGTACACGTTCCCTTATCTGTTCGATCCGGATCAGTCCGTGGCCAAGGCCTACCGGGCTGCCTGCACGCCGGATTTCTACCTCTTCGATGCTGAACTGAAGCTCTTCTACCGGGGGCGGTTTGACGACAGCACGCCGCGCAACGACCGTCCGATCACCGGGGCCGACCTGCGCGGGGCGGTGGATGCGCTGTTGCAGGGCGAGGCGCCGCCCGACCCGCAATACCCGAGCATCGGCTGCAACATCAAGTGGCGCGAGGGCAATGAGCCCGACTACTTCACTGCTGGAGGATGAGCTCCAGTACGAACTTGCTGCCGAAGTAGCCGAACATCAGGGCGAGGAAACCGACGAGGGTCCAGCGGATCGCCGTCTGTCCTCGCCACCCCCACACGGCATGGCCGATCAGTAGTGTGGCGAAGGCCAACCACGAGGCCATGGACAGCGAGGTCTTGTGGATCATCATCCCCTCAAGGAGGCGATCCAGGAAGAACAGGAAACCGGAACCGAGGGCCACGGTCAGCGCGACAAAGCCCACGGTGATCAGCCAGAACAGCTGCTTCTCCATGGTGCGCAGCGCCGGCAGCTGCCGCACGAATCCGGTGGCCCGCCGGTGGCGCAGCCGATAGTCGAGGGCGCCGAGGATCAGCGCCTGCAGCACCGCCGCCAGTAGGGTGGCGTAAGCGGTCATGGAGATCACGATGTGGATCTGTACCGCCAGCTCGCGATCCAGGGTGGCCTCCGGGGCCGCGAACAGGGTCAGCATGACCGCCATGGCCGAAAGCGGCCAGAGCAGGATGCCCAGATGCTCGACCCGCTGGCGCAGGCTGACGATGACCAGCCCGGTGCTGGTGATCCAGGAGACCAGCGACAGGGCGCTGAAGATGCTCAGGTTCAGCCCGTCGTCCACCCAGGTGGTGTCACCGACCACGACCACGTGCGTGCCGACCGCCGCGGCGGCCAACGCCAGCGCGGTCGAGCGCGCCGGGCTGCGTTCCTCGTGCAGCAGCAGCCGTGCGCCGAGGGCGACCGTGGCGGCCAGATAGAGCAGGACGGTGACGAGGGTCAGGGCAGTGATAACCATAATGCACGGGATGATGGCATAAACCGTGCCACCCGGGAACCACCCTGCGACAAGCCGCGACGGTACATTGGATTCGCACGCGGGCGCGGCGGACCCGTATAATACGGCCCGTTTTCAGGTTGCCGAACGAATAGGCCGGACCATGTTTGAGAATCTCACCGGACGCTTCGACTCCGTCACGCAGCGCATGAGCGGGCGGGGCCGGATCACCGATGAAAACATCCAGGAGACCGTCCGCGAGGTGCGCAAGGCGCTGCTCGAGGCCGACGTGGCCCTGCCAGTGGTGCGCAGCTTTACCGAAGAGGTCAAGAAGCGCGCCGAGGGTGCCGAGGTGGCCAAGAGCCTGACCCCGGGGCAGGCCTTCATCAAGATCGTCCAGGACGAGCTGGTCCGCGTCATGGGCGAGGAGGCGGTGCCGCTCAACCTCAATGTTCAGCCGCCGGCGGTGGTACTGGTCGCCGGCCTGCAGGGTTCGGGCAAGACCACCTCCATCGGCAAGCTGGCCCGTTACCTGCGCGAGCGTGAGAAGAAGAAGGTCCTGGTGGTCAGCTGCGACGTCTACCGGCCGGCGGCCATCGACCAGCTCGAGACCCTCGCCGGCCAGGTCGAAGTGGACTTCTTCCCGTCAAGCTCTGGCGACAAGCCCGAGCGGATCGCCAGGGACGCGATCGACCACGCCAAGCGCCACTACTACGACGTGCTCCTCGTCGATACCGCCGGCCGGCTGACCGTCGACGAGGCGATGATGGACGAGGTCAAGCGCCTGCATAAGGCGGTGACCCCGGCCGAGACCCTCTTCGTGGTCGACGCCATGACCGGTCAGGATGCGGCCAAGACGGCCCAGGCCTTCGGCGAGGCCCTGCCCCTGACCGGCGTGGTGCTGACCAAGACCGACGGTGACGCCCGCGGTGGTGCCGCGCTGTCGGTCCGCCACGTCACGGGCGCGCCGATCAAGTTCCTCGGCATCGGCGAGAAGACCGACGCCCTTGAGCCTTTCCATCCCGAGCGGGTCGCCTCGCGGATCCTCGGCAAGGGCGACGTGGTCAGCCTGGTCGAGGAGGTCGAGCGCAGCGTTGACCAGGAGAAGGCCAAGAAGCTTGAGAAGAAGCTCAAGAAGGGCGGCAAGGGGTTCGATCTCAACGACTTCAAGGAGCAGATGCAGCAGATCGATAAGCTCGGCGGCCTCGGCGGGGTGATGGACAAGATGCCGGGCATGGGCAAGCAGTTCGACAAGGTCAAGGACCAGCTCGATGACCGCATCGTCCGCCGTCAGCTGGCCATGATCAACTCCATGACCCCGGCCGAGCGCGCCAAGCCGGATATCATCAACGGCTCGCGCAAGAAGCGGATCGCCACCGGCTCTGGAGTCCAGGTCCAGGACCTCAATCGCCTGCTCAAGCAGTTCAAGCAGATGCAGAAGATGATGAAGCAGGTGAAGAAAAAGGGTGGTGCGCAGCGGATGTTCCAGCAGCTCATGGGTGGTGGCTCCGGCGGGCCGGGCGGCCCGGCCGGTCCCGGTGGACTGCCGCCGGGGATGGGGCGCTAGGGCGCACGCGCGGCGTGAACCCCCATAAGGTCTGTTAGATTCGCGCCGATAACCCGGGCAGGGCCGCGCCATCCGGCCGGTTGCAACAGGAGATCACCATGAAGCTGCTGCGCCGCATCCACGACGTCCGCATCTGGATCCGCCTGCTCGTCGGTATCTGGCTGATGCTGGTCCTGGCCTGGACGAGCATGATCGTGTACGCGGCGTGGGAACAGCGCAATGTGGCGGTGGACCAGGCCATCGAGTTCACGGACACGATGAACCAGATGACCATGGCCGGTCTCACTGCCATGATGTGGACCAACACCATGGACCAGCGCCACGAGTTCCTGGACCAGATCGAGGAGCTGCCCAATGTCTCCGGACTGCGGGTGCTGCGCGCAGAACTCACCGAGGCGTGGTACGGCCCCGGCGAGGAGGGCGAGCAGCCGCGGGACGAGATCGAGGAGCGGGTGCTGGAGACCGGCGAGCCCTACATCGCCCAGATCGACGGCGGGCAGGCCCTGCGCGCGGTCATCCCCAACTTCAACGAGACAGACTTTCTGGGGAAGTCCTGCGTCCAGTGCCACGGCCCGGACAACGAGGGCGAGGTCCTCGGCGCCGTGACCATGGAGATCTCCCTGGAGGATGTGAACCAGGCAGTGATCGGTTTCGGCACGACCATCTTCGGGATCGCCGTGCTGCTCAGCCTGCCGTTCCTGCTGGTGGTCTACCTGTTCATCCAGCGCTCGGTCACGCGGCCGATCAACGATATGACCGAGAACCTGAACGCCATCGCCAGCGGCGGAGGCGACCTGACCCGCCGGCTCGATGTCCACAGCGGCGACGAGATCGGCCAGGCGGCCAACGCCTTCAACCGTTCCATGGCCGTCTTCCACGACCTGATCGCCCGGGTGGTGGACATGGCCGAGCGGCTCGATCGCTCGGCGCAGCAGGTCTCCGAGGTCACGGACCGGAGCAACGATCGGATCGATCGTCAGCGCTCGGAGATCGAGCAGGTGGCCACGGCGATGAACGAGATGACCTCCACCGCCCAGGAGGTCGCCCGCAACGCCCAGCACGCTGCCGAGGCCACGCAGAGCGGCGAGGAGGCCGCCCAGCGGGGCAAGCAGGTGGTCCAGCAGACGGTCAGCGGTATCAACCAGCTCGCCGATGACGTCTCCCGCGCCGCCGGGGCGATCCAGAAGCTGGCCGACGACAGCGAGCAGATCGGCACGGTGATCGATCTGATCCGCGAGATCGCCGAGCAGACCAACCTGCTCGCCCTCAACGCCGCCATCGAGGCGGCGCGCGCCGGCGAGCAGGGCCGGGGCTTCGCCGTGGTCGCTGATGAGGTGCGCAAGCTGGCCACGCGCACCCACGAGTCCACGCAGCAGATCCAGGACATGATCAGCGCCCTGCAGGAGGAGACCAAGAGCGCCCAGGCGGCGATGGAGCAGGGCCACTCCCAGACCCAGGAGACGGTCAGTCAGGCCTCCGAGGCGGATACCGTGCTTGGCGACATCCAGGAGTCGGTCTCCACCATCAGCGAGGTGAATATTCAGATCGCCAGCGCCGCCGAGGAGCAGAGCCAGGTGGTCGAGGAGATCAACCGCAACGTCACCTCCATCAACGACGCGGCGGAGACCACCGCCCAGGAGAGCCAGGAGACCAAGCAGGCCGGTGACGAGCTCGAGGTGCTCGCCCGCGACCTGCGCAAACTCGTCGAGCAATTCAAGGTTTGAGCAAGAGCACGAACCCGGGCGCAACGCGCAGACGCTGGATCGGTCTGATCGGCGGCCCGCTGGCCGCCGGTGGCATGCTGCTGGCCGGGCCGCCTGCCGGCCTGGGGCAGGACGCCTGGTTCGTGGCGGCGCTCACCGTGCTCATGGCCACCTGGTGGGTGAGCGAGGCCCTGCCCATTGCCGCGACCGCCCTGCTGCCGGCCGCGGCGCTGCCGCTGCTCGGGGTGTCCAGCCCCGAGCAGACCATGGCCGCCTACGCCAACCCGATGATCTTCCTCTTCCTCGGCGGCTTTCTGATCGCCATGGCGATCCAGCGCTGGGGGCTGCACCGCCGCATCGCGCTGCTCATCCTGTCGGCCACAGGGGGGCGGGACGACCTCCTGGTGGCCGGGTTCATGGGGGCCACGGCGCTGCTCTCCATGTGGGTTAGCAACACCGCCACCGCCGCGATGATGCTGCCCATCGGCCTGTCGGTCATCGGCCTAGTGGAGAGCAGCAGCGGCAAGACGGACCGCCACTTCACCCTGGCGCTGCTGCTGGGGATCGCCTTCGGGGCGAATATTGGCGGCCTCGGCACCCTGATCGGCACCCCGCCGAATGCCTTTCTGGCCGGCTACATCGGCGACCGTTTCGAGATGCAGATCGGCTTCGCGCAGTGGATGGCGGTCGGGGTGCCGGTCTCCGCCACCATGCTGGTCCTGGCGTGGTGGGTCCTGACCCGCTGGGCCTTCCCGCTGCCGGGGCAGGCGATCGCCGGCGTCGGCGAACTGATCGAGCAGGAGCGTCGGCAGATCGGCCCCATGCAGCGGACCGAGCGACGGGTGGCCGTGGTCTTCGTGCTCACCGCCCTGGCCTGGGTGATGCGTCCATGGCTGGAAAGCATTCTGCCCGGGGCAGTGGCGATCAGCGACGCCGGCATCGCCCTCGTCGGCGCCCTGGCCCTGTTCCTGGTCCCCGCCGATGTTCGCCGCCTGAAGTTCCTGCTCGACTGGGAGGACACCCGGGGGCTGCCGTGGGGGGTTCTGGTGCTGGTTGGCGGCGGCCTGGCGCTGGGCGTGGCCATCGATGAGAGCGGCCTGGCCGGGGCGATTGCCACCCTGCTCAGCGGCATGGGCGACTGGCCGGCGCCGCTGCTTGTGCTCTCGGTGGCCGTGCTGGCGGCGCTGATGAGCCACGTGACCAGCAACACGGCCACGGCAGCGACCCTGCTGCCGCTGGTGACCTCGCTGGCGCTGACCATCGGGATCCATCCGCTGCTGCTCGGCGTACCGGTCGCACTGGCCGCCTCGGCGGCCTTTATGCTGCCGGTGGCGACGCCGCCCAACGCCATTGTCTTCGGCAGCGACCGCATTACCGTGCCCGACATGGTTCGCGCCGGTGCACTGCTGACCTTCGCCGGTGCCGGGGTCGCCACGCTCGCCGCTTTCCTACTCGCCCCGCGCGTCCTCGGTTTCTAGCAGACCGGGTATTCTGGAGGGGGGATTCCCAGGGCAAAACCCGGTGGGGGAATCCTTTTGTCCCTCCGGCGGAACCTTCTCCGTTTACAATTCCTCTCTTTTTCGATAATTTCTCGCTGTACAGCGGTATTCCAAGTGGAGGAAGCGGAAAATGACGACGAGCGATGAAGCCCTCGAAACGATCCGCCAGGCAGCGGAAGAGCTCGATCTCGTGGATCTGGAGAAAGCCTCGCGGATGATCGAGAAAGAGCAGAAGCGCCGCGAGAAAGAGGCCCGCAAGCAGGCCCAGCAGGAAATGAAACAGGTCGCCCAGAAATACGGGCTGGATCTCGACGAGATTGTCTCGGGCGTCAGCAAGGGCACCGGCGGCAGCAAGGCCTCCAAGGGCGGCAAGGTCCCGCCGAAGTTCCGTCACCCCGAGGATCCGGATCGCACCTGGACCGGCCGCGGCCGCAAGCCGAAGTGGGTCGTCCACTGGGAAGAAGAGCTGGGCCGGGATATCGAAGAGCTGCGTATTCCAGACGCCTGAAGGCTCCGGTTTCGCGGGTTTTCAGAACCATTACACGGATGAATACCCTGGACGACAGGGCTGCCCGTGATCGAGCTCGGTGAGTGGGTTCTCGCAACCCTTGTGCTGATCGTGGGCACGGTCGTTCAGGGTTCCATCGGTTTCGGCGTGGCCCTTTTGGGCGCGCCCGTTCTCTACTGGATTGACCCTGTTCTGGTGCCCGGGCCGATGCTGGTCGTCGGCATGGTGACACCGCTGATGATCTTGATTCGGGAACGTCGCGATCTGGACGTCGCCGGCATCCGCTGGGCCATTCCCGGGCAGCTTTCCGGTGCCGGGCTTGCCGGCGTGGTGCTCGCGCGGGTCGACGAATCCCACCTGTCTTTAATCTTCGGCACCCTGGTTCTGCTCGCCGTAGGGCTGAGTCTGGTGGCGGGGGCGCCCCGGCCCACCGGGAGACGCCTGCTCGCCGGCGGCACCCTCTCCGGTTTTATGGCTACCGCCACCTCGATCGGCGGGCCGCCGCTGGCCCTGGCCTATCAGGGGGTGAGCGGAGCGCGGTTGCGCGCTTCGCTCTCGGCGGTGTTCGTAGTCGGAGCGTTCGGCTCGCTGGGGGCGCTGGCGTGGATCGGTCGCTTCGGGGCCACGGAGTTGCTCCTCGGCCTGAGCTTGTTACCCGGTATCGCCATTGGTTTCTGGCTGTCCGGGTACACGGCTCGTGCCCTGGACCGGCGCTGGCTGCGTGGCGCCGTGCTCGGCGTGTCGGCCGTGGCCGGCCTGGCGGCGGTGGTGCAGGCGCTGGCGACCGGTTAGCGCAGGGCGGATTCGCGACGGCCTGCGCGCGCTTTTAAGGGCGTGGCGGATCGCGGCGCCAGGGGCCCTGTGGTTCTTCGGAGGCAGCCTCTGCCTTCCCCTGCAGCCAGCCCCGGAAGGTCTGTAACAGGCGGTGGCGGACCCTGTCGTCGGCCAGAGGGGCGTTGTGGGTGGCTCCTTCAATGGTCCAAAGGTGGCGCGGGGATCCGGCTGCCTGGTAGAGCCTTTCGCCGTGGATCGGCGGGATGGTCCGGTCGTCCCCGGCGACGACGAGCAGCAGCGGTGTGGGAGACAGTTCGGCGATGTGATCGACCGGCGCGTAGGCATCACTGACCAGCCAGGATAGGGGGTGCTGGAGGGGCCAGGTCAGCCAGAAGTTGCCCAGTTTCTCGCGGGTGATGCCGCGGTAGCTGTCGAATGGGCTCTCGGCGACCACGCCGGCCGGCGGTTCGCCGTCCCACCGCGCCACGGCGGTGATCGCGATGCTCGCCCCAAGGCTTTGGCCGAGCACCAACACACGCTCGGGGTCGACATCGTCGCGTTGGATGAGCGTGCTCAGCGCGGCCTCGGCGTCCTGGTGAACGCCCGAGAAGCTGGGCGATCCCTCCGAGTGACCGTAACCGCGGTAGTCGAAGGTAAAGACCTGAAAGCCGTGGCGGGGCAGCCACCAGACCGCGGCCACGTGGGTGCTGACATTCTGTGCGTTCCCGTGGAAGTGGATGACCGTGCCCTCGACCTCGTCGGTCCGGGCAGGCAGAAACCAGCCGTGCAGCTCGGTGCCGTCAGCGGCTGTGAAGGTCACGTCTTCGTACTGCAGACCGGCTTCAGCGGGGTCCCAGTAGTGGGTCTCGCTCGGGAAGAAGAATGCCCGCTGGCAGCCAGCGACCAGGCCCAGGGTTACCAGCAGCAGGACACACGGGGCCAGGCTTCGCGACAGCATGGTGGCTCCGGTCTACAGGTAGTGGTGAAGGGTCAGCTGGACCCGATCGCTGCGTATGCCAAAGTCCTCCTCGCGATGCAGTCCGAGCCGCAGCGCGGTTTGCTCGCCCAGGTCGCGGCCGATCTCCGCAGAGAGGGTCCAGGCGTTCTCGTTGTCGGTGAAGCGGAGGCCGGAGCCGGTCAGGTGGGCGCGCCAGGCACCTCCCTGGTAGACGGCGTCGCCGCGCAGACCGCCGCCCAGTCTTGCCGAATCACCGAGCCCGCGGGAGGCGCGCAGGGTAACGGCTCCGCCGCCGTAGAGGCGTAACCGGTCGTCCAGCCAGGCCCACGCCGGACCGAAATCGGCGTCGATCACGGCGGCCAGTGGTCGGCGGCCGTCATCGGCGCGGATTCGCTCGATGCCGAGTTTGCCGCCCCACGCCCAGCCGGGGAAGGTGCGGTTGCGTGGCTCCATGGAGCGCAGCTCCATCAGTGTCAGGCGTTCAACCTCAAGCCCACCGTCCGGTTTGCGTCCCTGGCGTGGCGAGCGATTCTCGTACATGCGCGCAATCACCTCCAGGAAGGTGACCTGGGCGCCGCGGAGGTAGCCGGCCGCCGGGTCGAGTAAATCGTGGTAAGCGGCGCGCCACTGCAGCTCACCGTAGCCGACCCGGGAATGGGAACCGATTCCCACACCCAGCCGTCCGGTGCGGTGGCCCTCGTCGGGTCGCTGGTCGGGCCGGGGGGGTGGTTCGGCACGGGGGCCGTTGGTGCGCGCTCGTTCGCTGAGCAACCGGTGGCGTCGTTCGCGTCCCTCGTCACCGATGGGCTCAACGTGAGCGAGCTGGTCGAGATAGGCCGATGCGGCTTCCAGGACCCGTGCTCGGTCCGCTTCCGGGAGGGCCTGGATGGCCTCATCGCTGGTCTCACGGTCACCGTGGGCAAGCTCGCGGACCCAATCGGTGTGCTCGTCCTCCAGTCCGGCGAGCATATGATCGAGGGTACGTCGCCGGGATGGCCGGTAGTGAACATCGCGTAACAGCCCCGGTTCTTCGGTCACGGCGCGGATGGTATCGCTGGGGATGGCCCAGAAGCGAAAGTCATCGCGCAGGCTCAGGGTGGGGTCGGCGATCTCGAGCAGTGACAGCAGGCGGTAGGAGCAGTTCTGCAGGAAGAAATAATACGGCATACCCACCCCATCCAGCTCCCAGAGATGGCTCAGGAGCCGGTCTATGGCGTCCTCGTCCAGGTCTAGTTCGTACTCCCAGAGGTCCCGCTGCTCGAGCTGGGTGTACTCGTTGACCTTGTAGTAATAGGGCATGACCGTGTAGCTGCCGGGATAGCTCCCCAGCACCCCGCGCATGGCAAAGACGACGCCCTGATCCTCACCGGTCTGTGCTGCGTGGTTGACGGCGAAGGCGGTCAACGGCCGCTGCAGGTCCTCTTCGCCGTCGAGGCGGAGCAGAGTATGTCCGAACATGGAGGCGGGATTGCCCATGTAAGCGTCGGCAAAGATGAGCATGACGCGCTCAGTGGCGATCCGTTCGCGCCAGGCCTCGTAAGCCGCGCAATCCGGATCGGGCAGTGGGTAACCGCGGGCTTCCAGCCCGAGGGCTTCGACCAGCAGCTGGCGGCGCGCCGGAAAGCGGCAGGCGGCGTGGCTGTCCTCGGCGCCGGGTACCACCGGGGCGTACAGCGCCTTCAGTGTGGCGCGCAGCTCGGCGCGCGGATCTTCGTGACCGTGCTCGTGGAAATAGAACCCGGGCGTGCGCACCATCCCCTCGCGTCCGGTCCGAAAGGCTCGATGCTCGTAGCCGATCAGTCGCAACCAGCGGGGATCGTCGGCCAGCTCCAGGATCTCAGCCAGCGCGCCGGCGTGGATCGGGGCGGCGACGGCTCGGGGCAGGCAGAGCACACCGCTGAGCAGTACGGCGCAGCACAGCGCCAGAGCTAGACGCATCGGGCGTTCAGTCATGGGCAGGGGTCGGGAAGGCGCGCCGGCTAACCGGTCCCCGGCCGGGGCCGGGGACCGGTTAGCGGACGGACGTCCTTACGCCGTGTAACGGCTCAGGGTATCGTGTCCGGCCATGGTGGCTTCGAGGTTTTCCAGGGCCTCGCCGGCGGTAACGTCGGCGGACGGGAAGATCTCCCCGAAGTTCTTCTGGGTGTGGGAGAAGAAGGCATCGTGATCTGCCTCGTCGATCTCCAGCAGGGAGGCGAGCGTGGAGAGCGCCTCGCCACCGCCATTGGAGGCGTCCTGGGCCACTTGGTCCATGTTCTCGGACATGAACTGGGAGGCCTCGGCGGTGATGACGGCGCCTTCCTCGCAGCCCAGGGTGCCGGAGGTGATGCCGAAGTGCTGGTTCCAGGAGATGCCGTTGGTGGTCACCGCCAGGATGTCCTGTCCCATGCCGGACTGGCCGTCGAACAGGACGGTACCGAGCCCGCAGCCGGTGTTGTCAGCCTGAGCAGTGCCCGCCATGCCGAGCGCACCAGCGAACATGGCAGTTGCGACGTACTTTTTCATCATGGTTGATCGCTTCCTCTGTCGATCCAACTCTCACCCGGCGACCGGGCGGGTCACCGGAGAACGGTGCAGTAAAGACTGCAACCCGACTGTAAACGATCGGAAAACCGGGGTGCCAGGGCGGGAGCTGTGGCGGGTAATCACGCTCAGGCCTGCTCGTCGATGTTGATGCCCTTGCGCTCGAGGGCATCGAGCTGCTCCGGCTCGATGACGCCGTTGTCGCTGACCTGCTCGAGCGCCTTCTCGACGGCGCGCAGGGCATCGGCATATTCATGCTTTTTCTCGTGGGCAACCTCCAGCTGCTCGCGCAGGAGGTTGGTCTGATCCTCACGCGTCTCCTGAGCACGCTGCTGTGCCTGGTACCCCTGGTAGGCACCGAACAGACCGGCTACCGTGCCGACACCACTGACAATGCTCATCGATCGGTCCTGACTGGAGAGCGGACGTGAAACGCGATTCACTGCGGCCTAACCGAGTTATCGGCTTCGCGGCGGATAACTTGAGCCTTCGGCGCGGCGTGTTCTTCGACCGAGTGTTCGCGATCCTGCTGTTGGTCGTGGCGGCGGCGCTCGGCGTGCCGGCTGGGGCGGAGGAGCGCCCGACCGAGGCCTTCAATCAGGGGGTGGCCCTCTACGAGGCCGGTGATTACCGCGCCGCCGAGCGCGCGTTCGCGACGGTCATCGGCGATCCGGAACTCGGCGCACTGGCCGCGTTCAATCTCGGGCGCGCCGCGGGCCAGCGCGGGGATTGGGCCGCCGCGGAGCACTGGTGGCGCTTGGCGCAGCGGCAGGCGCGCGCCGAGCGCCTCCAGCGGCTGATCGCCACGCGTCTGGACGAGCTCCAGCAGGGCCGGCCGGCCCTGACCGGCTATCTGCAGGCCGGGATCGGGTACGACTCCAACCTGACACTGGATAACGCCAGGGCCTTCAGCGGCGACGGTGATTCGTTCCTCGATCTGTTTGGTCACGCCGCGTGGCAGGCCCGCGGGAGCCGGGGCGACGGGGTGTCGGCCCAGGGCAGTCTCTATCACCGTGGCTACGCCAGCGAGGGGGATTTCGACTTCACCGACGTTGCCCTGGACGTGCTGGCGGAACGGACCGTCCGGCGCTCCCAGCTCGGCTACGGTCTCGGTGTCGGAGCTCTGAGCCGGGGCATCGGCGGCGTCGATGGACGCGCGGAGGGGCAGCTCCAGGGGCGCTGGCACAGCCCGGGTCGGGGCTGGCTCCTGGCGCGCTACCGCCTGCGCGCCCACCGAGGTGGTAATGGCCGGGACTATCTCGATGGGGTGGAGCATCGGTTGAGGCTGGGCTTCCAGGATCGGGCCGGTGCACTGCGCTGGATGGCGTATTACCAGATCGAGCATCACGACCGCGACGACTGGTCGGACGAGAACGCCTTCATCAGCTACTCGCCGCTGCGTCAGCGTCTCGGTGCCCGGGTGACCTGGCAGGGTGTGCCGTCCTGGTCACTGACCGTGCGTCCGGAGTGGGTCTATGCCGAGTACCGGGATCGCCACGTGGTCGATGACGATCGTCAGCGCCGAGACGACACCCGCTATCGCCTCGATCTGACGGCTATTCATCAGCCTGCCGGGCGGGCTTGGCGGCTTGGGGTGCAGCTGCGGTTCGAGTCTATCGACGATCTGCGGATCGACTGGCAAGAGCGTGAGCTGGAGACCTACACCGCGCGGCGCACCGAGGTGAGTCTGTTGGTCGATCGCAGCTTTTAGGCGGAACCACTGGGGCGTTCCGTGCGTGGGAGAGGGCATGGGTACGCTATTGAACCTCTGGAGCCGCCGTGGCCGGCGGGGCGCGTTCGAGACCGTCATCGGCCACCACTTGGGTAGCCTCTACGGTTTCGCGCGCCGGCTCTGCGGCGACGATGCCGAGGCCGAAGACCTCATCCAGGAACTGCTGAGTAGGCTCTACCCCCGTGGTGACGAGATTGCCGCCCTCGATCGGCCCTATCCCTGGCTGGCGCGTTCGCTTTACAACCTGTGGATCGATCGCCATCGCCGCACTCAGGCCCGCCCACCCTGGGACGACCAGTCTCAGGACGATCCGGACGTCCCGTACACCCTTGCCGAGCCGGGCGACGGCCCCGCCGAGCTGGTCGAGCAGGCGCTGACGCGCGAGCGGTTGCAGCGTGCCCTGGGCGCCTTGCCCGAGGCGCAGCGCCAGGTCGTGCTTCTGCATTACATCGAGGGGTTGTCGCTGGACGAGGTGGCCGAGCTCACCGGGGTGAGCAAGGGAACCCTGAAGTCGCGGTTGGCGCGGGCCCGTGACCGGCTTCGCCAGGTCCTGATGGATGGAACCGATGTCGGGGCCGGTGCGTGTGAGGCGGACAAGGGGACCGATCGATGACGGAGCGAACGATGGACTGCCTGGGCTGCCGCGAAGCGCTCGTGGAACTGGAGGCGGACGAACTGGATAGTGCACAGGCCGAGGCGTGCTATGCGCACCTGGCCGTCTGTCCGGCCTGTCGGGCCTGGTACCAGGACGGTCTACGGCTGCGTCGGCAATTGGCCGAAATCGGTGGCCAGGAGGCGGTCTCGCCCGGCTGGGTGGCGACGCAACTGCGGCGGGCGCGGAGCGATTCTGTGGTGCCCACCGTGGGTCAGCGCCTAGTCGCCGGTGTCGTGGCGGTGGGGATCCTCGTCGGCGGCGGGCTGGCGCTCTACGACTGGCGGCCCGCACAAACGGATCCGCCGGTGACCGGCCCGGAAAACGGCGAGGTTCAGGAGTTCCGGCTGGCGATCGACGCCGAACGAAGACTGGAGGGGGTACGGTTCCAGGTCGAGGTTCCTGAGGGATTCGAGCTGGAAGGCCATCCGTCGCAGCGACGGGTCAGCTGGGAAGGTGATCTGGAACCGGGCGCCAACCGCCTGACGCTGCCGGTGCGCGGTATACCGGGGGCCGAGGTCGAGCAGGGAGAGTTGGTGACCCGCATCGAGCACGAGGGTCGGTCCCAGGAGCTGCGCCTGCCGGTCACCCTCGTCCAACCACATGAGCGCGAGTCCTGAAATGCGTCACCCAAGACTGGACGAGTTGAGCTGAAGGAGGAGGCAACGATGAGGACCAAGCCGAGAAACGCGAGTCGCCGGTTAGGCTACTTGCTTGTGCCGGTGGGGCTGTTGATCGCCTCGCTGAGCGTGCCGGTGGCCGCCGAGGAGGTCGAGGCCCAGGATGAGGTCGCCGCTGACGCCGGGGAGACCGTGTCCGAGGGCGAGACGCTACGGGATGCCACCATGCGCCGGCTCGACGACGACGCGACCGAGGAGGAGGTGGCGCAGGAGATCGAGTTGCCGGAGCAGGCGGCCGACCGGGCCCGGGAGCGTGCGGCCGAAGGCCTGGAGACGGCCAATGAGGCGCGCGAAGGCGGCCGGGAGTTCGGCCAGGAACGCGCCGAGGAGGCCCGCAGTCAGGGACAGGAGCGCGGGGAGCAAGCCCGTGCAGCCGGCCAGGAGCGAGGCGAGGAGGCCCGTGAAGCCGCTAGGGAACAGGCTGAGCAGGCACGCCAGCAGGCTGAAGAGGCCCGGGAGCAGGGCCGTTCGGTCCAAGACGACGCCCGTGAGGGCCGGGAGCGGGCCGAAGAAGCCCGGGAAGGCAATCGGCCGGAGGGTACACCGGCGAACTAGGCAGGCCGGAGCCCGGTGAGGGGGTGCTGGAACAATCGGAATCGGGGCCTCCCCACAAAAAAGGGCCGCGGAACGTCCCCGTTCCGCGGCCCTTTCGGTGTTTGGTCGGGGCGGCAGGATTTGAACCTGCGACCCCCTGCACCCCATGCAGGTGCGCTACCAGACTGCGCCACGCCCCGACTCAGGCCGCAAAGTATACGGATCGAGACCGCGGCGCACAAGGGATCAGCGCTTGAGGATGTTGAGCACGCCCTCGAGCTCGATGCGCATCTGCCGGATGATCTGCTGGCTCTGGGCCACGTCCTCGCGCTCTTCGCCGCTCTCGAGCTTTTGGCGGGCACCGCCGATGGTGAAACCCTCCTCATAGAGCAGGGCGCGGATGCGGCGGATCAGTATGACATCGTGACGCTGGTAGTAGCGCCGGTTACCGCGGCGCTTGACCGGT
The DNA here is from genome assembly GCF_022228075.1 of Halorhodospira sp. 9628. Taxonomy (NCBI): domain Bacteria; kingdom Pseudomonadati; phylum Pseudomonadota; class Gammaproteobacteria; order Chromatiales; family Ectothiorhodospiraceae; genus Halorhodospira; species Halorhodospira sp. 9628. Next base: position 46,644 of record NZ_JAJNRF010000004.1, on the reverse strand, counting down.
CTCAGCTGGGGAAACTCCTGCTCCCAGTAGCGCAGGACGTGGGGCTTGACCGCACACAGCTGGCTAACCTCGCCGATGGTGAAGTACCGCTTCGACGGGATCGGCGGCAGTTCGCCATCACTGCTCTTCTCGGGTTCCGGCATAGCTCTCGACGCGGCTCTTGAGCTTCTGGCCGGGGCGGAAGGTCACCACGCGCCGGGCGGAAATGGGGATCTCTTCCCCGGTCTTGGGGTTGCGGCCAGGCCGCTCGTTCTTGTCGCGCAGCTCGAAGTTGCCGAAGCTCGAGAGCTTGACCGGCTCGCCGTTTTCGAGGGCGGTGCGGATCTCCTCGAAGAAGAGTTCGACCAGCTCCTTGGCCTCCCGCTTGTTCAGGCCGACCTCTTCGAAGAGCCGCTCGGCCATATCCGCCTTGGTCAGCGACATCTTACTCCCCTCTCAGGCTCGCTCCGAACTGTTGCTGCAGGCGGGAAACCACCCCCGCCATGACGTCATCGACGTCGCGATCCGTAAGCGTGCGCGAATAATCCTGTAAAATCAAGCCCATGGCAACGCTTTTCTGGCCTTCAGGGACCCCTTTGCCCCGGTAGACGTCGAACAGTCGGCTGCCGACGGCGTACGTCCCGGCCGCATCGCGGGCGGTGCGAAGCAACGCCCCGGCGGGCACGTTATCGTCGACGAGTACCGCCAGGTCACGCCGGATCGACGGATACCGCGAGATGGGCTGGAAACGCGGCAGCGCGGCGCGGCTGAGCGCCTCAAGCGTGATCTCGAAGAGCACGGGGGCGCCGTGGAGCTCCAAGGCGTCGGCGTGCTCCGGGTGCAGGGTCCCGAGCCAGCCGACCGGGCTGTCGTCACGCAGGATCCGCGCGCACTGACCCGGATGCAGGGCCACGTGCTGTGCCGGCTCGAAGGTGAACGAGGCGGGCTCGCCGGTCTGGGCGATCAGTGCCTCGAGGTCCGCCTTGACGTCGAAGAAGTCCACCGACCGCCGCGGTGCATCCCACTGCTCGGCGTAACGGGGGCCGGCGGCCACGCCGGCGAGCATCGGTGTCTGGGCCAGGTCGTCGAGGTGGCCGCGGAAGGTGCGCCCGCACTCGAACAGCCGGACCCGTTCGTGTTGGCGGTGCTGATTGCGCTGCGCAGCCATCAGCAGGCCGGGCCAGAGCGAGGTGCGCATCACCGCCAGCTCTGCCGACAGCGGGTTGGCCAGCGGCAGCCCCTCGGCCTCGGGATCGAGGCGCTGCTGGAGCTGCGGATCGACGAAGGCGTAATTAATGGCCTCGAAGTAGCCACGCTCGACCAGCGTCGTGCGCAGGGGCCGGTCGTCGAGCTGCTGCTCTGGGGCCGCGGCTACGTGCAGCGGCGCGCGCAGGGGGCGTTCGGGGACGTTATCGAAGCCGTAGAGGCGGGCCACCTCCTCAATGAGGTCCACCTCGCGCTCCATGTCGAAGCGCCAGCTCGGCGGCTGGACGCGCCAGCCAGCCTCAGTGGATTCCGGGCGCGTGCCCAGGCGCTGGAGCATGCCGCTGACCTGTTGCTCTTCGATGGACCAGCCGAGCAGGCCTTCAAGGCGCTCGCGGCGCAGTTCGATGGGCGCGCGGCGGGGTAGGGCGTCGGCGGCCACGACCTCGTTGATCGGCCCTGGGCGGCCGCCACAGATGCTCAGCACCAGCTGCGTGGCGCGCTCGCTGGCGGCACGGGGCGTCTCGAAGTCCACGCCGCGCTCGAACCGGTGGGAGGAGTCGGTGTGCAGGCCGTAACGTCGGGCCCGACCGGCGATGGTGGCCGGATGGAAATGGGCTGCTTCGAGGAAGATGCTGGTGGTCGCGTCGCCCACGGCGGTGGTCTCGCCACCCATCACGCCGGCGAAGGCCACCGGACCGGAGGCATCGGCGATGACCAGCACGCCGTCGTCGAGCTCCACCTGCTCGCCGCCGAGCAGCGTCAGCGTCTCGCCGGCGCGCGCGCGACGGGCGGTCACCGGCGGGCTCAGGCGGTCGAGGTCGAAGGCGTGCAACGGCTGACCGTACTCGAGCATGACGTAGTTGGTGATATCCACCAGCGCCGAGACGCTCCGGATCCCGGCGCGGCGCAGACGCTCGCGCATCCAGATCGGTGTGGGCGCCTGCGGATCGACATCGCGGATCACCCGGCCGGTGTAGCGCGGGCAGTCCGCCTCGGCCTCCAGGGTGATCGGCAGTTGCTCGTCGCAGGCCGCCGGCACGGCCTGCGGCTCGGCGGTGTGCATCTCGGCCCCGGTGCGTGCCGCCACGTCCCGCGCGATCCCGATCATGCCCAGGCAATCCGCGCGGTTCGGTGTGAGGTCGATCTCGAGGACGGTGTCATCCAGCGCCAGGGCCTGGCGCAGATCGCTCCCGGGGGCGAGGCTCTCGGGCAGCTCCAGCAGCCCGTCGGCCTCGTCGCTCAGGCCCAACTCGCTGGCCGAGCAGAGCATGCCCGCCGAGGCTACGCCGCGCACCTCGGCGGCCTGGACCTGCAGGCCGCCCGGGAGCTCCGCGCCGGCACGCGCCAGCGGCGCGCTCAGGCCGGGGCGCGCGTTCGGGGCACCGCAGACGACCTCCAGGCGCTCGCCGCCGGCGTCCACGTCGCAGACTTGGAGGCGGTCGGCCTCGGGGTGGGGCCGGCAGTCGACGATCGAGCCGACCACCACACCAGTGAAAGCCGGGGCGGCGGGCTCGATGGCATCCACCTCGAGGCCGGCCATGGTCAGTGCCTCGGCCAGCGCCTCGGTCGAGAGCGACGGGTTCACCCACTCGCGCAGCCACTGCTCACTTACACGCATGGTTCACCGGAATTGCCCGAGGAAGCGCAGATCGTTGTCGAAGAACAGGCGCAGATCGTCCACGCCGTAGCGGAGCATGGCCAGGCGCTCGACGCCCATGCCGAAGGCGTACCCGGTCCACTGCTCGGCGTCGATGCCGGCGTGCTCGAAGACCGCCGGATGAACCATGCCGCAGCCGAGCACCTCCAGCCAGCCGGAGTGCTTGCACACCCGGCAGCCATCGCCGCCGCAGATCACGCACTCGACGTCGACCTCGGCCGAGGGTTCGGTGAACGGGAAGTACGATGGCCGAAAGCGCACGGCGACCGGGCGCTCGAAGAAGGCGTTGAGGAACTCGTGGAGGACGCCCTTGAGATCCGCCAGGCTGACATCGCGATCGACCAGCAGCCCCTCGACCTGGTGGAACATCGGGGTGTGGGTGAGATCGGAGTCGCAGCGGTAGACCCGTCCCGGGGCTACGACGCGGATGGGCACGCCGTCGCGCTCCATCACGCGAATCTGCACCGGGGAGGTGTGCGTGCGCAGCAGCCGTGTGGCGTCGAAGTAGAACGTGTCATGCATCGCCCGCGCCGGATGGTGAGCGGGGATGTTCAGCGCCTCGAAGTTGTGCCGGTCGTCCTCGACCTCCGGCCCGTCGGCGGCGTGGAAACCGGCACCGGCGAAGATCGCGGAGATACGCTCGAGGGTGCGGGTGACCGGATGGAAGCCGCCGCGCTCGGTGCCGCGGCCGGGTAGGGTGACATCGATCCGCTCGGCGGCCAGACGCTGCTCGAGAGCGGCTCGCTCAAGTTCGGCGCGCCGGGCCTCGATACGCTGACTGACGCGCTCCTTGGCGGCATTGATGGCCGCACCGGCCTCGGGCCGCTGCTCAGCGGGCAGTTGACCGAGACCCTTGAGCAGGGCGGTCAGCCTGCCTTTCTTGCCGAGATAGGCGACCCGGACCTGATCCAGACCCGCCAGGTCAGAGGCGCCGTCTACGGCGTCCTCTGCCTCCCGGGTCAGCGCGTTGAGTTCGTCCTGGTAGTCGGCACCCATGCCCTGGCGAGCCGCCCTCAGTTGCTGAGGGCGCCCTGGGCACGCTCGGCCAGCGCCGCGAAGGACTGCGGCTCGTGGACGGCCAGGTCAGCCAGCTGCTTGCGGTCGACCTCGATGCCGGCCTGCTGCAGGCCGTTCATCAGGCGGCTGTAGGACAGGCCGTGCTGACGCGCTGCCGCATTGATGCGCTGGATCCACAGGCTGCGGAACTCGCGCTTGCGCAGGCGGCGGTGGGCGTACGCGTACTGCCCGGACTTGATCACCTGCTGGCGGGCGATGCGGAAGGCGCTGCCCCGCATGCCGTAGTAGCCCTTGGCAGCCTTGAGAACCTTCTTGTGCTTGGCGCGGTTGGTGACGCCCCGCTTGACTCGTGACATGGAAGAACGCTCCCGTGTTTACTTGGCGACCATGCGCCGGACCATCGGCGCATCGCTCGCGTGGACCTCAGTCAGCTCGCGCAGACGGCGCTTCCGCTTCGGGTCCTTCTTGGTCAGGATGTGGCTGTGGTTGGAGCGCGCGCGGGTGATCCGGCCGGAGGCCTTCACCTTGAAGCGCTTCGCTGCGCCACGGTTGGTCTTGAGCTTGGGCATGACTGCCTCCCCCTCATCACAAAAAGAAGCGAGCGCGCCGCCTGACTAGCGGTACGCGCCCGCAGCGTGGTTCGACACCTTACTTGCCCTTGCGCGGGCTCATCATCATGACCATCAGCCGCCCTTCCATTCGCGGCCGCTGGTCCACGGTACCGACATCGCTGAGCTCTTCCTCGAGCCGGTCCAGCAGGCGCTTGCCGAGCTCTTGGTGCGCCATCTCCCGGCCGCGGAAGCGGATCGTCACCTTCGCCTTGTCGCCTTCCTCGAGGAACCGGCGCAGGTTGCGAAGCTTGACCTGGAAGTCGCCCTCGTCCGTGCCCGGACGGAACTTGACCTCCTTGACCTGAATCTGCTTTTGCTTCTTGCGCGCCGCCTGCTGCTTCTTACTCTGCTCGAACTTGAACTTGCCGTAGTCCATGGCACGGCAGACCGGCGGGTCCGCGTTGCCATCGATTTCCACAAGATCGAGTCCCTCGTTTTCGGCTTGCGCAAGGGCGTCTTCGGTGGGCAGCACGCCGACCTGTTCGCCGTCCGAACCGATCAACCGCACCTGCGGTACCGTGATCTGCTCGTTGATCCGGCGGTTGTCGCCGCCGCCGCCACGCCCGCGTTTCGGTCTCGTTGCGATCCTCTAATCCTCCTGTTCGCGCCCGTGACCCGCGATATCGTTACCAAGCCGCGATACGAGCTCTTCCAGTTCCATGGAGCCGAGGTCGGTGCCGTCGCGGTGGCGGACGGCCACCGTACCGCTTTCCAGCTCCCGGTCCCCAAGAACCAGCATGTAGGGAACCTTCTGCAACGTATGCTCGCGGATTTTATAGCCGATCTTCTCGTTCCTCAAGTCGGCCTCGGCGCGGAAACCGGCTTCGAGCAGCCGTCTCTCCACATCGCGGGCGTAATCGCCCTGGCGGTCGGTGATGTTGAGCACCACCGCCTGGACTGGAGCCAGCCAGGTGGGTAGGGCGCCCCCGTAGTGCTCGATGAGGATGCCGATGAACCGCTCCAGGGAGCCGAGGATGGCCCGGTGGAGCATCACCGGCGTACGCCGCTCGCCGTCGTCATCGACGAACTGTGCCCCCAGCCGGCCCGGCATGGAGAAGTCCACCTGGATGGTGCCCAGTTGCCAGACGCGCTCCAGGCAGTCGCGCAGCGAGAACTCGATCTTCGGCCCGTAGAAGGCCCCTTCACCCGGCTGCAGGGTATAGTCGAGCCCGTGCGTTTCCAGCGCCGTGGCCAGCGCCGACTCGGCCTTGTCCCAGAGCGCATCGTCGCCGACCCGCTCGTCCGGGCGGGTGGAGAGGGCGATGAGCACATCGTCGAAACCGAAGTCCCGGTAGGCGCGGTAGACCAGATCGATGAAGGTGCGGACCTCCTCCTGGATCTGGTTCTCGGTGCAGAAGATGTGGGCATCGTCCTGGACGAAGCCGCGTACCCGCATGAGCCCGTGCAGCGTGCCCGAGGGCTCGTTGCGGTGGCAGGAGCCGAACTCCGCCAGGCGCAGCGGCAGGTCCCGGTAGCTCTTCAGGCCCTGCTTGAAGACCTCCACGTGGCACGGGCAGTTCATCGGCTTGACCGCGTAGTGCCGCGATTCGGACTCGGTGACGAACATGTTGTCGGCGAACATCGCCCAGTGGCCGGAGCGCTCCCACAGGCTGCGGTCCACCAGCATCGGGGTGTGGATCTCCTGGTAGCCGTTCTCGCGCATCAGCTGGCGGATGTACTCTTGGACCTCCAAGTAGAGGCGCCAGCCGCGCGGGTGCCAGAACACCATCCCCGGCGACTCCTCCTGGACGTGGAAGAGATCCTGGGTCCGGCCCAGCCGCCGGTGGTCGCGCCGCTCGGCCTCGGCCAGGCGGTCCAGGTAGGCCTTGAGCTGCTTGCGGTCCGGCCAGGCGGTGCCGTAGACGCGCTGGAGCATCTCGTTGTTCTGGTCGCCGCGCCAGTAGGCGCCGGCCACCTTGGTCAGCTTGAACGCCTTCAGCCGGCCGGTGCTCGGCACATGGGGGCCGCGGCACAGATCGGCGAAATCGCCCTGGCGATAGACCGTGATGGTCTCGCTCTCGGGCAGGTCGTCGATGATCTGGGCCTTGTACGTCTCGCCCTGCTCAAGGAAAAACTGCCGGGCGGCGTCCCGGTCCCAGACCTCGCGTTCGACGGGTTGGTCGGCCTCGGCGAGCTCGCTCATGCGCTGCTCGATGGTCTCCAGCTCGTCTTCCGAGAGGGAGTGCTCGCCGGCGAAGTCGTAGTAGAAGCCGTTGTCCACCGTCGGCCCGATGGTCACCTGCATCTCGGGATGGATCTGCTTCACCGCCTGGGCCATCAGGTGGGCGGTGGAGTGGCGGATCACGTCGAGCCCGTCCGGGTCGTTGGCGGTGACGATCTCCACGCGCGCATCGTGCTCGATGGGGCGGTCGAGATCGACCAGTTCACCGTCGACACGGCCGACGATGGCGTCCTTGGCCAGCTTGCGACCGATGGACTCGGCGATCTCGCGGGTCGTGACCGGGTGATCGAACTGCTTGACGGAGCCGTCGGGGAGGGTGATGGCGGGCATGGCTGAGCCTCCACAGTGGTGACCGATACGAGGGGCCACGTGCATGAATGACTGCGCCCGGCGCGATATCCCTGCAGTCAGGGGTCGCGACCGGGCGCAGTGCAGCGTATCTGGTAGGCGCGAGTGGACTCGAACCACCGACCTCCACCATGTCAAGGTGGCGCTCTAACCAGCTGAGCTACGCGCCTGTCGATGTGCTGCGCATTCTAATCGTGTGCGGCGTGGAGTCAACCCCTGTCTGTAACTCGCTGAATAGACAGCTCGTTGTCCTGCTGATTATAGAGCGGCTGTATACGTGCTCGGAAGGAGCCTGACCGTTCCTGCTCTTGTGGTTGCTGTCTTGGCCCATGTTTGGCCCGCCTGTGGCCCAACCTTGGCCTCCTTGTTGGGCATCGACTCATCGGTCAGGGGTTTCTCTGATCACAACCCGCAGTTGGGCCATGCCTGTGTCTTGCCTCCCCATGCCGGCCTATGGCTCAGTGATTCGTTTTACCGAGGCGTCCTGAGTCGCCTTCGGAGTCTTCCGGAATGTGCTCGATGAGCTCTTCTACCCGGCAGCCGAAGAAGCTGCAAAGTCGGTCGATCACGTCTGTGGTCGTGTTGTAGCCGCGCTGGTTGGCGATCTTGGAGAGCGTCGTTCTATTGACGCCAGTCTCCTCAGCGATCTCCGTCATCTTGATTCTGCGTCCTTCGGCGAACTCGCGGTCCGCGATGCGCTCTTTGAGGCGGTATCTAATCATCGGGCCCTCCAAGTTTGGTTGCAGTGTAACGCATTGCGGACGGATGTCCGATAAAGCTGCCATTTGTTCTTGACAAGACCGCAACCATGGGTTACATTGGTTAAGCAGGGTTAACACAGGTAAGCCAAAAGGCACAGGAGGAACGATGGAGCAATACACTTATCTGTCAGCGAAGCAGTTGTCCGAGCGCATCCCGTACTGTGCGCGCTACATCAACGAGGTTCTGCGGGACCGGGAGTTCATTGAGGGCATCCATTACCTGCGGCCGTTCAACGGTCGGAAGGTCGTGTATCTGTGGGAGCCAATCGAGGAGATGATGTTGGCCCCCCATGCGGCGGAACAGGGTGGCATCCCGCTGGCCGCTGGAGGGGTCTGCCATGGCTAGTGTGCGAGTGCGATCCGATGGGTGCCTGTTCTTCGACTTCCGCTACAAGGGGGAGCGGTGCCGCGAGTACACCCGGCTCAAAGACACCCGCGCCAACCGCAAGCGGCTGGAGCAGGTCCTGCGCAAGATCGAGGCGGAGATCGAACTGGGGACGTTCGACTACGCGTCTTACTTCCCAAACAGCCCCCGCGCTAAGAAGTTCGCGGCAACCTCCCAAGGGGACGCGCCAACGAGCCAGGAGGTCTCCGCTACGGCGGTGGGCGTGGCGGGTGGAGACGGTACACCGACCTTCTCGGCCTTCGTAGAGGAGTGGTTGCAGCAGTACGAGGTGACCTGGAAGCCGTCCTACCAAGGCAAGATCCGGGACATCCTCAACAAGCACCTGCTGCCGAACTTCGGGAAGAAGAGGGTCGGCGACTTCACGAAGGCCGAAATCCTCGACTATCGCGCCAAGCTCGCCAAAGCACCGAGCGATAGTCAGAGGGCCCTGTCGCCGAGTCGCGTGAATCAGATCCTCGCGCTCTTGCGACAGATCCTTGCCGAAGCCGCCGACCGCTACAACGTTACCAATCCGGCGGATGCGGTCAAGCCGCTGCGTCAGGGGCGCACCGAGATCGATCCGCTCTCGCTCGAGGAGGTGAAGACCTTTCTCGACACAGTGGAGCCGGCCTACCGGGAGTACTTCCTGGTGCGCTTTTTCACCGGCATGCGGACCTCGGAGATTGATGGCCTGCGCTGGCGCTACGTCGATCTGCAGAACCGGCAGATCCAGGTCCGCGAGACGCTGGTCAAGGGGCGGCATGCCCAATCGACCAAGACCACGGCTTCGCAGCGCTTTATCGACATGAGCAGCCAGGTCGAGGCTGCCCTGCGCAAGCAGTACCAGCGCACCGGCGGTGATGAGGGGGCGTTCGTGTTCCAGTCCCCGAAGGGCGGGCCGATCCAGTACAACAACCTCTCCAACCGCATCTGGTATCCGACGCTCGAGGCCGCGGGGTTGCGCCGGCGGAGGCCGTATCAGACCCGTCACACTGCGGCCACGCTCTGGCTCGCCTCGGGCGAGTCCCCGGAGTGGATCGCCCGGCAGATGGGGCACAGCGACACGAAGATGCTCTTCACCGTGTACTCGCGCTATGTGCCGAACCTGACCCGGCGCGACGGCTCGGCCATCGAGCGGTTGCTTGCAGCGCAGCTTGGGCCGGCCGAGATGGCCGGTGTGTTCTCCGGGGGTGACGACGAGCAGGAGCAGGGCTGATGCGAATGACTCAACTCAAGGGGCCAGGGTACGAGGCGTACGTGGTTCCGGCGCCGGTGGAAGAGATGGCGCAGGTCCTGCTCGGTGCATTCGCGAGTGAGGATCCGCAGCGGCTTCGTGCGGTGGTGGGGGCGAGACAAGGGCAGCCGCTTGAGGCTGCCCTTGAGGACTGGTTGCTGCGGCAGCTTGATTTGGAAGACCGGGCGGTTGCGGAGGCGCTCTTCCGTGTCTTCGTGGACCGGCTTCAGCGCCGGGTGGAGGCTGCGGCATGACGCTGATTCGTTTGGTCCCTGAAGAGCCGTTCTCTTGCTGGAGCGGTGTCTACGGAGTTGCCCGGGTGCAGCGCCGGCAAGCCCTGCCCGGCCTCTACGCCCTGGAGCTGGAAGACTGTTCCGGCTCCCGGGAGGTCCTCTACCGGGCGCCGATGGACGAATCGGGGGTTCCGCGTCCGCCTGGGGAAGGGGGCGTGGTGCGCGTCACGGTGACCCGAGCGCAGACAGCCAAAGGCCGCTGGTATTACCGTGTGGATGCGCTCGAGCCGACCGGCGTGGACTCGACGCTCCGGCTGCTTCCCCATCGGTTCTGCCCGGTGCCGGGGTTGCTTGAGCGGCTCTACCGCTTGATGGACGAGGCCATCTCCCGCCCCGCGCTGCTCCGTTTTCTCGATCGTGTGTTTGGCGATCCGGTCAGGATCGCGCCATTTGTCTCGATCCCCGCCAGTGACGACTGTCATCACGTGGAGCCGGGAGGGTTGCTGCAGCACTCTTTGGAGCTCGTTGAGGCGGTTGGCCGGGTCGTTCGGGAGCCGGATTCCGGCGGCCTGGTTCGCCAGGGCGTGCTGATTGGCGCGCTGTTTCACGACCTGGGGAAGGTGGCACCGGCGGTTCTCGGCCGTACCCCGTTCTGGAGGCGGGAGCACGCTCTCTTGAACAAGCCGCTGCTGGAGGGGGAGTTTAGCCAGCTGCGCGAGGAGGACTCTGAGGCGTGGCAGCTGCTCCATTACGTCTTCCGGGTCATCGAGGGCTCTGTGGACGGCAACCGGATCCCGGAGGCGCAGCTGATCGCCGCCCACGACCGGTACAGCGCCGCCAGGGATGCGCGTCGACTCGCCTTCCGCGGCGCTCCGGAGTGGCGCCGGATCAGTGTTCTCCGCCCCAGTACGGGTGGTCCTCCGCGGATCTTCTATCGGACTGGGTCAGACGCCTATCCCCTGGAGGGGAGGTGACCCGTGGCCCAGTCCAGTGCTGAGCGGCAGCGTGCGTATCGCGCCCGGCGCCGAACCGCCCATGGAGGGGCGGGCGAGCGTCCCCTGAATGCCTGGGTGCGCATGGAAGTGGACCTCGCCTTGGGGCGGTTGGCGCGTCGTTACGCCGTCACGAAACGAGCGATGCTCGAGCGCCTGATCCTCGAGGCCGATGATGCCGAGATCCAGAGCCTGGATCCGGATACCGCGGCTTGGGATGCTTACTTCGGGCGTAGGTAGGTGGCCCCCTGCCGGCCGGGTGGGTGAGGTTACCGCGCAGGTCGCTGTTTTGTTTTTCGCAGCAGCCTGGAGGCGAGCGGAATACGCCTGTTCTGTCTGGTTGTCGCTGGACCGAGTGCAGCTGACTAGGCTGAATTAACGGCCAAGCAGCATCCACCATCTCTCAGTGTTTCAAAGTGTTATTGACCGTCGGGCTGTGAGGCTCCGCGTAATCGGGAATTCGCCCTAATTGCGTTTATGCAGAGCTGAGCATGATCGGCGCAACTGGAACTTCGCCGGCTCCGGCGGGGTGTCGAAGCGGTGATGGTCTGATGACCCTGGTCGCGACCTGCCACCAGAACGGAGTCAACGTCCGGCGCTACCTCGAGGATGTGCTCCAGCGCATCCAGGATCACCCCGCCAACCGCATCCGGAAGCGGCTACCCTACCACTGGACCGATCCTCAGGCCGCATAAGCGAGTCTACTCGGATTGCAGCGGCCGCCCCGGCCCATCCAGACGGGGGCAGCCGGACGCTTACCCTGGGGCGGCTGACGCGGGACATCGAGCGCAAACTTGTCGATGCCCCGGAATCCGCGGCCACGGCCCTTCGGCCGCAGCTGCGCAAGGCACGGCAGCTTCTTGAGCATACGCGCAAGGATCCGGACAAGCTCCTCGCCTGGCATGCACCGGAGGTGGAGGTCATCGGCAAGGGCAAAGTGGCCAAGCCCTGGGAGTTCGGTGTGAAGGTCTCGGTGGCGGTGACCAACCGCGAGAGTTTCGTCGTCGGCTGCCGGACGATGCCGAATCGTCCCTACGATGGCCACACGCTCAACGAGGCCCTGGAACAGGCGGAGATCCTCAGCGGTGTCCGTCCGACGCACTGTTACGTCGACCGCGGCTACAAGGGCGCCTTGGGGTTGCCCGGAATGAAGGTCTTCCATTCTGGACAGCGGCGTGGCGTGGACACCCGGCGACTTCGTCGCGAGTTGCGCCGACGCTCGGCGGTAGAGGCGGTGATCGGCCACATGAAGACCGATGGGCGAATGGACCGCTGCCGACTCGAAGGCCGTCTGGGTGATACCATGAATGCCGTGCTGGCCGCTGGTGGATGGGATCGATCCCCTGGTGGAACGCTTGGTTGATCTTGCGCGAGCCAATCACGAGCGGCTGGTACACACATGACACAGCTAGAAGTCGACGATCTGGTCCTTCAGGTGCGCGAGAGCAGCCGACGCCGGACACTCGAGATCACCGTCGACCGCGACGGTGAGCTGGCCATTGCAGTGCCCACCGGGACCGAACCGGAGAAGATGCGGGCCTTTGTATCCGAGAAGCGTGGCTGGATCTACAAGAAGCTGGCAGAAAAGGCGCTGCGCCAGCGACCCGTCCGAGGGAAGGAGTACGTGGACGGGGAGGGCTTTCTCTACCTGGGGCGGAGCTATCGCCTGAAGATCATTCCGGCCAGCGAGCAGAGCGTTCCGCTCAAGCTTGATGCCGGACGCTTCCGGATGCGGGAAGATGCGCTGGATGACGCTCGGCAGCACTTCATCCGCTGGTACGCCGGGCGTGCCAAGGACTGGCTGGGGCGTCAGGTCGATGCCCATGCGAAACGGCTGGGGCTATCGCCTGCAGGGGTCAAGGTCCAAGACCTGGGATTTCGTTGGGGCTCGTGCGGACGAGGCAGCTGGCTCTACTTCCACTGGAAGACCATTCTGCTCCCTCGGGGCATCGCGGAATATGTCGTGGTGCACGAGCTGATCCACTTGGTCGAACCCCATCACACGCCCGCGTTCTGGCGGCGCCTTGAGCGCGCCATGCCCGACTTTGAGCGGCGCAAGAACTGGCTGGCCAGGCATGGTATCGAGGTTGAAGGGTTGTAGGCTGATCGATGTTCGTCGACAAGGAATGTTACCGCTGGACTCGGGAGTGCCCCGGCAGACCGTCAAAGTGGTTCGCCCTAGCCGTCAAGACACAATCGCAGGGTCTCCTTCACCGTCTCAGCCCGCGCCCGTCGACCGGCTCCGGCGAACCGCTGGCCTTCCCGAGCGAGACGGTAAGGGTGCGTGCCTATGGCCTTCACCATCTCCAACACCTGATTACGATCAGCCACCCGGTCTGCGGAAACCTTGTCTGTCAGCGCCCCGCTGGGACACGAGACCTAACCCAGGACCAGCACGCCGAAGAGGCTACCCAAGCAGATCCCGATAACGCCACTGATCGTCAGCACCGAACGACCAAAGCACCCCGTGGCGCATCCCAATACACAGAATCCGCCCCGACCGGGATACACAGAATCTGTCGATACCACTGTTAAGGGCCCAGATCAGACAAGGGAGACGAGATGCCACGTTATTGGGTGATTGCCCCCATAGATTCTCAACCAGCTGACTTCTTTGAGAAGGTGTGGCGCTTTGATATCGAAAATGAGGTCATCTCAATTGGTTGGTCACAGTTCGGTAATGTCTCCGGCATGAGTCGTGGCGAGCTGGCAGAAGTCGTGGCCCACCACTATCCTGAGAAGCCGCAGCAGACCAAAGGATTGATCAGTAATATGGTGTGGTCATTTTGCAACGAGATAGAGCCTGGCGATGTCGTCATAGCCCGGCGTGGAAGAAAGATACTTGCCGCCGTAGGCACAGTCCGAGAGAAAGCATTCTATGAGATTGGAAAAAACCCTGATGTAGATCACCGGCTTTTCCTTCCTGTGACATGGCACCAAGAACCTAGAAACAAGGACTTTGGTGCAGTAGTTTTTCCCATGCCAACTCTGGCAGAAATTGATGAAACTCAATTCCAGAGTCTCGTCGAGGGGTCGGGGCTCGAACTCGCCAAGAGCGAAGAGGGGGAGGCTTACGAGAATCAAGCAGAGTTTGTTCTGGAAAAGTACCTCGAGGAGTTTATTGTCTCCAATTTTTCAGGAATATTTAAGGGTGAGCTCCAGGTATATGTAGACGGGGACGGTAATAATGGGCAGCAGTACACCACGGAGATTGGTTCTATTGATATTCTTGCGGAAGACCGCCGCAATAACTCGCTTGTGGTTATTGAGCTCAAAAAGGGTCGCCCTTCGGATCAGGTGGTAGGGCAAATCATGCGATACATGGGGTGGGTCAAAAAGAACCTTGCGCAAGAAGGCCAGATGATACGAGGGCTTGTAATTTGCCGCGAGGAAGATCAGCGACTAAGCTATGCGCTAGAAATGGTCGATCATGTTGATGTCCGGTACTACAAGGTTTCTTTTTCCCTTTCGGAGCGCCCTTAACAAAACGCTCAACTGGACGCTCGGACCTCGCGCCAGTTAGCTTTGCATTAGGGCGTACGCCTACTACATCCAAATGCGCCTATGATCGTGCGGATCTTAGGAATAAATACAAAGAAGATTTAAGATTCGTCAATTGGCAGGAGGATACCAGATGACCGAACGTGATGACCTGCTCGCTTCCGTCGCGAACGAGATTAAGACCTATCGAGAAGGGGACCTTCCCGAGCCGACGCCGGAGCACGTCGACCGTTGGCTTCATCAGTTCACGCCCGCCCAGCAGTTGCCATTCCTACGTGAATTTGACCACGTTATCAAGCAGACCTTCTTCACACGAAAGAACGTAAATGACTTTCTCCGTGGCCTCGTGACCAATCAAAACCTGGCTGGGGCTGCCCCCACGGAGTACTGGTCGTCTGCGAACTTCTTGAACATACAACAGAACGGGCAGAGCCAAAGGGAGATGTTGAGGCTCTTCTCGAAGTGCCTTGAGGACGAATGTGGTCTCGATATAGACGACTGCGGCGAAGATGGTGGCGACTTCATCTATCTTGATGACGTGATGTTTAGTGGTAACCGCGTGGGGAATGACCTTGAGCCGTGGATTATCAATGACGCGCCTCAGTCGGCCACGGTCAATGTTATCGTCGCTGCCCTTCACTCGGGAGGCTGTTGGCATCTGGCCAATAAGAGACTCAAGAAAGTAATCGCAGATTCGGGCAAGAACATCTCCGTCACCTATTGGCGTGCCCTCGAAATTGAGAATCGGAAGTGGTTCAAGAACAGTTCAGGAGTGCTTTGGCCCACAGCGGTCCCAGATGTGGCGGAGGTTCAGGATTACATTGCTCAGCCGGTCAAGTTCCCATTTGAGCCTCGACAGCCGAGTGAAGCAGCTATCCAGCCTTTCTCCTCTGAAATGGGCCGTCAAATCTTGGAGAGCGAGTTCCTCATCGCTGGTGCTAAGATCAGGGCGAAGAGTGACAACCCAAAGCAGTCTATGCGCCCTCTTGGCTTTAGTCCATTCGGTGTGGGTTTCGGCTCCATGATCGTCACCTATCGGAATTGCCCAAACAACTGTCCACTTGCAATGTGGTGGGGAGACCCAGAGGCGACCTCGGGGGCTCTGCACTGGTACCCGCTATTACAGCGTGAGGGCTATTCGTCCGCGAGGAATATCTTCGATGATTTCACGCTCTAGCCTAAATCAACATGAAAAAAGCCTCTTGAGGACCTACGTCCGTAGCGAAGTTGTCGTTGTCTACAAGACGAAGGAGGCCTTTGGTGGCCTTTCCAACATGGCATCAGGCTACCCTCTGGAGATCAACGGCGTTCGAATCTTGACCACAGAGGCCCTATATCAATCCTGCCGCTTCCCCCACATGCCGGCAGTCCAGCGCGAAATCATCGGGCAGAACAGCCCGATGACCGCCAAAATGAAGAGCAAGCCGCATCGCAAACACTCAAGGCCGGATTGGGACGAGATCAGATACAAGGTTATGCGTTGGTGCCTGCGAGTGAAACTCGCTCAGAACTACGAGGAGTTCGGTCGACTGCTGCTTGCAACGCGTAATCAGCCTATCGTCGAACAGTCGCGCAAGGATGACTATTGGGGGGCAAAGCTGGTAGACGATACTGGCGATAAACTGGTCGGGCAGAATGTACTAGGCAGGCTGTTGATGGAATTGAGAGAGAAACTTAAAGACGATAGGGAAGGTGTGTTGAAGACGGTGCCACCACTTGGCATTCCCGACTTCATGCTACTAGGTAAACCGATCGGAACAGTAACTTCCAGGAGTTCATTTGACGGCCAAAAACCACAGTCGGAGTTGTTTTAATGGCTTCGTCTTATCTGCCACTAAGCCCTAACAATCGGCTGCACAGCGACCGATTTTCCGCCGCTTCGCGGCTCCAAACCGGCGCGTGAGCCGGGCGTTATGTGGAAATTGAACCATGAATGATCTGATAGTTCCGGTTTATCTCAATCAGAGGATGGTTTTCGACCTACTTGCGATGCTTCAAGGAGGGATCTCAACTGTAACTGCGGTGACGAAGCAAGAAGGAGGTGAGTCAGGATCGGTGGGCACGGCATCTGCGTCGGTCGGATTGAACGAGGCACTATCATCTCTTTTTAAAATCGGCTTAACAGCGGAAGTTGAGACGTCGGATAAGTCATCAAACAACTTTATTCAAGAGGAGCGCGTTTACACCCCAGCCTCGCTCTTTTACCAATTGAGAACTACACTTTCAGAAAAAAATCTGCTTCAGAAAATCGATGAAGGGAGCTGCATCAAAGCTGGGGAAATAGTTGAGTTTACTGTAAAGCTCAAGCGAAACCCTATCATCGAGATTATGGATACGTTGACTGAAATGATGTCGATGGCTGTTCTATTCGAAGACAAGCCTTCGAGTAACGGCAAAGGTGGAAAAACCGGAAAGGGAAAGCCTAATGAGAACGCTCAAATCAAAAAACAGATGGAAGAGTTTTCTCAGGCTTTGAAATCCGGGAATACGGTAGATTTGACTGCAAGTGATCTACCCTCTGGTCATAAGGCAGTAATAACGGTGGAGTCGCTATATCTAAACGACCCCGTCATGTCGGACTTGGTTGATGGTGAGTTTAAGGTGGTTGGAAAGGTTGTGAGAAGTATTGGCAACTCGTCAGAATCGATCAACCTGATTAGGAAGACGTCCTTAAGTCGGATGCCAAGCCATATATTAGAACATGTTTTTCAACAGTTTGCGGCGCTGGGCACAATTCATGGATTTGACATACCTGAACGTAAAATGGAAATCGAGGAGCCTGCAATTCAAGTTCTTCCAATCGCTATATACGCCTAGTCATATTCCATATAACCAGGCGCTACAGCGTACGCGCTAGCGCACGCCGCTGAGCACCGCGTTAGCTCGGATACAACGCGTACCTGGTTTGCGTATTGGGCATCATCTTAAGAATGACATAAACAGAGAAATTACGGATGCTTAGCTTCCTCTCAAGAATACTCGGAAAAGGAAGGGGTGAATATCCCCAAGAACCCACCGGGTTGACGCATGTTGCGCATGAGTCGAAAAGAAAATCCGGCAGACGAGAACGACCGAAGGAACTCGACTGGTCCCAAGCCGAGTATGTTCCGCTGCCGCCATCACCGCCTACTTGGGAGGTGGATGGTCGTGACGAATTTCACCGTGAGTACAGCGATCCATCGATTGGTCCTGTGTTTCAAGCGGGATTCAAGGGCCAACACACCAAGGTCGTGAAGCTGGCCGGCTATTTATCTCAAGAACAGCGACAAGGGCGTGTCGGGGAGGTTATAGCCAAAGCGTATGGCAAGCTGGTTATACAGCGGATGAAATCTGGGCAGCTAGCGGCGGCGGCAAAGCAATCTATTGAAATGTTTGAGCGTGTCCCTGGGCACGTCAAGGACGTTGATTTGCGTCGTTTCAATCGCATTTTGAAAGAAATGGAGAAGGCCGGAAAGAAGCATGGGTACCAACCGGTAGATGTTGCAAGCCCCTCGTCATTGCCACTGTTTGAGGCATCGGAAGATGCCCCTTGGACACTTGTAGGCGAGCGAGAGCTGAAGGGCGGGGAGCGGCCAGATCCTGCCTTTACTATTGCTGCCATCGATTCGACAGGGACTTGGTTTCTTGACCGTTCCGGGGCCAGTGCGGATCAATCAGGAGTGAAAAGCGTACTTCGTAGAATGGACCGACATGGGGGCCTAGTTGGCGAAAAAGCTTTGTACCATGACGCCTATCGAACTGGAACCGGCACCGCTGGTTCTGGCATAGCGATTATGGATTCCGGCGGGGTACTCCACGTCTACGATGAGGATTTGAATGTCGTTACGGAGTCAAATCTGCGAGAGGACTCCCGTGTTGTTGATCATTTCCGGACCATTGACACGAATTACTGGGGTGACTTTAAGTCCCAGGTGCGAGCCGTGGATGTTTCTCCTGATGGGGATTGGTACCTTTTCACCTTAGCCGACGAGGCTTGGTGCTGCACGGCCTCCGGCAATGCTGTCTGGGGGCTCGTGATGCCACTGAAGGAAGGTTGGAAGCGTGTCGTGGGACGCAGTGAGCGCACCGGGGTGGCTCAAGATGTTCAGGAGGCGCTACGGCTTTTCGGTTTATCCCTACCTGTTGATCCCACGGACATCAAGCGAGAGTACCGCAAGTTGGCCCAGGTCCACCACCCTGACCGCAATGCTGGCGATCCCACTGCCACTGAGAGAATGCAAGAATTGAACATTGCGTTTGAAATTTTAACTGGTGTTGATCCGAACACCCTCACATACGACGAGTCTGACGTTACGTATTTTGCCCGGACAGATCCCGACTATGTTATGGAGGTAGAGGGCTTTAGGCTTGAGATTACCATGACTGGTGGCGTGCCCCAAGATTGGGTCTACGCGGCTAGCTTTGCCGCTGTCGGCGGCGGGGCCTACTTGGCTACTTATTCGGGAAAAGTCATCCGAGTTTCACGAGAGGGACGCCCCGAGTCGGTGTACGACATCGGGACCTGCCCGAACGAGATCGTTGATGTTGGTCGATATACTTACTTTCTCACTCCCACCCGACTTTATGTCATTGAAGATCGCGCAAAGCTCGCAGCGTTTCTCGATGTCTTCCATCAGGGGCGATTACTGGTAACGCAAGAAGGGTTTGGCTTGCTCACAGGGAAACAGCTTCAGTGGTTCACGCCCGCCGGTGCGAAAACTGGCGAATTGACGGCGAGAGACCCCATACGGGCGATTTACGCAACTAATAGCGGAACGGTTGTTCAAACTCGACAGCATCAAGTTGAAATCCAAGGGTTAATCATGTGAGGAGCATTATGTTCAAAGCCTATGAATGCCTCATTGATGAGCTAACAACAGCGTCAACGCGGACCGACTTTTCCGCTGGCGCTTCAAAGCCGGCCGGTTACGCTGAGCGTTATCGCGCCGAGCAAAGCTCGGCGTATCTTGCGGGGTGGAAGTCCCTGCCGGGTAAGGGTTAGCCACCCACCCGTATCGAGTCTTGGGCCTGCGGCGGAGTCAGGGAGGACGAACAAGGCAGGTTAAGCGTAGACAGAGAATCCTGTAGGCCGTAGGGGTGATCGTGCGCCCTGAAGTGCTGGTACAGCTTCGACAAGCTCAGTTCCGGACGCCGAGGGTTTTAACGCGCCCGAAGGCAATATGAAGCAGCCGCAATGGCGAGGGGGTGGAGGTCCGGCGGAGTCCTCAGGCCGTGGCATGCAGGAAGAGATACGTCGGAGAACTCGGGAAGCCCCGAAGGGTTCCTGTGGTGGTGAAGGCCGGCAAGGGCCTACGGCTATTGAGACACGAAGGGGAAACCTGGAGACGGAGTTATGCCGGAGCCTACGGCCGGAGTGACCGGAACCACGCGCAGGTGGGGCGTTGAGAGGCGCCTAGAAGCGCTCGGGGTGTCTTATCAAGCATAGTACTCGGGGGTGGGGAAAGCCCATCACAAGGGGAAGGACTTGACGGAAGTACGCAGCCCACAAAGGAAACTCGTGCCGGACACGGTCGGGCCGGGAGACCATGAGCGAACCTCACTGTGGGGGATAGCCAAGCGGGTGAGGGCCTGCAAGGACCATCGTTTCCAGGACCTTTACCGGCTGCTGGATGCGGAGCTATTGCACGCGAGTTGGCGCGATCTGAACAAGAAGGCGGCGGCTGGCGTGGATGGCGTGGCGATGGCGGTGTACGAGGAGGACCTCGACGCCAACATCGGCGCACTGGTGGAGCGACTGAAGACGAAGCGCTACCGGACCCGGCGGGTCCGGCGTTGCTACATCCCCAAGGAGGATGGCGGCGAGCGTCCATTGGGGATACCGGCGGTGGAGGACAGGCTGGTGCAAGCGGCCTGTGCTCGGATACTGACCGCCATCTACGAGGCGGACTTTCTGGACGTGAGCTACGGCTACCGGCCAGGGAAGAGCGCCAAGGACGCGGTGGCCGATCTGGGTTTCAACCTCCACTACGGCAAGTTTGGTCACGTGGTCGAAGCGGACAACATCAAGGGATACTGTGATGCGATCGACGATGGCTGGCTGTTGGAGATGCTTTCGCTACGGATGGACGACGGCGCGTTCCTCGGGCTGATTCGCCAGTGGCTGCAGGCGGGTGGGAATACTGGACACGGATGGGGGGGTCCTGCACCCGGTGACAGGCAGCCCCCAGGGTGGGGTGGTCTCGCCGGTGCTGGCGAACGTGTATCTGCACATGCGCTGGACCTCTGGTTCGAGCGGGTGGTGAAGCCACGTTGCCGAGGTCAGGCGCTTCTGGTTCGGTACGCCGATGACGATGTCTGCGCGTTTCAGTTTCAGGAGGACGCCCAGCGCTTCTATCGCGTGGTAGCGCGTCGGCTGGGTCGGTTTGGGCCGCAGGTGGCGCCGGAGAAGACGCGGCTGATGCGCTTCAGCCGGTTCCATCCGGGGCTGCGGCGACGATTCGCCTTTCTCGGCTTTGAGTTGTACTGGAATCGGGATAGACGGGGCGAGTTGCGGGTGATGAAGCGTACGGCCCGCAAGAAGCTGCAGGCTGCCAAGCGGCGGCTGAAGGGCTGGATACGGGCCGCCCGGCACTTGCCGGGGCGCGTGTTCATCCGGGAGCTGAATCGCAGACTGGTGGGTCATTACAACTACTTCGGGCTGCGCAGCAATGAGCAGGGTCTACGGAGTTACTATATCTTTGCTATCCGGTGTGCCTTCAAGTGGCTGAACCGACGGGGTGGCAAGCGCAGTAGTTTCAACTGGACGCAATACATTGCGGCCTTGCGGAAGCTGGGAGTGGCGCAGCCGCGGATCACGGAGAGGCAACGAGCGCATACGGTCTTTGCATAAGGGCACGCCCGCCGCGAAGGCGAATACAACCGAGGAACCGGATGCGGGAAAACCGCACGTCCGGGTCTGTGCGGGGGGCGCCCGGCAACGGGCGTTCCTACCGTGAGATAAGGTGGGTACATGACTTCTGTAGACACGTCAGTCGAACTTGTGGTCGACCGGCTAATACTAAACCGAATGATACCAAAGTATCAGTTTGAGCGGGCCGTCGAACCGTTTCTATCGCTTTTCATTGAGGAGGCTCTTGAACGCTCCCTTGGGCATTCACTCGAGTTCGTTGTCGCAGAACTCCCTCTAAAAAAGCCTAACAACGCGCAAAGTACGAACGTCGACTATCTATTTCGGGAGGCGACTGGGGATTGGTTGCTTGTAGAGCTAAAAACGGAGAGAGCGGTAGTGCGGCCGCAGCAAATTGAAATATACGAGAGTCGCGTCGGCTCGCTCTTTCGAGATGTGGTGTCGCCTATTGAAGAAATACAGAAAGCGTCAAGACAGAAAAAGAAGTACGGCCAACTTCTGGTCGAGCTTAACAAGTATCGTCCTCATGATGGAAAGATTAATGTTATGTATGTTACCCCCCATAAGAAATCGCCAATACAGACGAAATCAACGAAAATTCAGTGGCGATCTTTTGATGATCTCTTTGAAAATTTTGAATCAAAAGCGCATCCAGAGCTCTGGCAAATCGTGTCCAGGCTTGTGGATGCCATATGAAGAGGGGCCTTTATAACAATCAACTCAACCGGACGCCGGATGCTGATGCGGGCGCTTCGCGGGAAGGCCCATGGCGGCGCCGGTTAGCTGGCCGTTAGAGAGGGAAACTAGATGAGTAATGGAAAAAATGGTCCTCCGGAGAAGTCCGGCCGCGATGTTGCACATTCGGTGGCAAAAGCTGGTCTGTCGGCGATCCCGGTGGTTGGCGGGGCTGCCGCGGAACTTTTTCAAAATATCGTGCAGCCGCCACTGGAACGGCGGCGAGCTGAATGGATGGCGGGCCTAGGGGAAAGACTTCAACAATTGGAAGAAGCTGGCCTAGATCTAGAAGACCTTAAAGAAAATGACGAATTCATTTCCGCTGCGATGTATGCGTCGCAACTTGCGCTTCGCACCCACAGCGAAGAGAAGCGTGAGGCGTTGCGGAATGCACTAACCAACATTGCAGTTGGCCAGGCGCCGGAAGAGGCAATGCAACATGTCTTTTTGAACCTAGTAGATACGTTGACTGAGCTTCATGTCAGAATTTTGAGGCTCTTTCAAGGCCCAACGCCACCTCAGAATATGAGCATGGGTGGTCTTAGCAGCGTGTTGGAGCACAACATGCCAGAAATGAGGGGTCGAAGGGATTTGTATGATCAACTTTGGAAGGATCTTTACCTGAGAGGTCTAGTCAATACTGATGGCCTCCATACCATGATGACTGGACAAGGGCTGGCGCAAAAAAGAACGACTGGGCTAGGTGATGCGTTTCTTCAGTTTATTTCAGAACCAACGTAAACTGGCTCTAACCATTCAATTCAGCCGACTCTCAGGAGCGCCGTTCCTGCGTCACGGTACTCCTGGGCGCGGCTGATTATTTGCGTTATGCCTAAGGAGAGTACCATGAATACTTATGACCTGATGCCTCACATCAATCCTGGTCACCTTATGCCTCCGAAAGATCAGAATCTAGCGGACGAGTTCCACCGAAGACTTATTGAATGGATTAATGATTTTCATCGAAATCTGGATGATGAGCATGAGGTGGGAGCACGACTAGTCAATTTTGGACAGTCTGTGACCTTTCACATTGAGGACATCGGGTATTGGAACCCCTCCCTGATATCATTCCATGGAAAGAACGAGAATGGAGAGCCCGTACAGCTTATTCAGCATGTTTCTCAAATCAGTATTCTGCTGGTCGCGCTGAAGCGGAAAAATCTCGAGCAACCTAAACGGCCTATCGGGTTCACCAATTGGGATGAGTATGACGAGGCAAAGGCATAACCAGTCAATCAAGTTCGGGCTGGCCTGCGGCCTCCACCGGACGCCCCTGAGAGACCGTCGCTTATTTCGACGTTATGGCAGTTGAATATTTTGCTATGAAAGAGATAAAGAATGAGTTGGTTCCAACCATACAATACGCATTAGGTGTTGTGTGTGGCGTGGTTCTTGTTGGGCTTTCTATATATCTAGGCAAGCTTTTGACGTCGGAACCTGCTCTTGGAGTTGGTGACTACATACAGCTAATGGTTCTTGTGGTTGTGGGCAGTGCGTTATGCGTCTCCATATATGTGCAGTTTTATAAAGAGAAACAAGTTGATTCGCAGGTTTCACTGGATAAATCTATTGATTTAATTAAAAAAGCGTATGATGTTTTGAATAGTAATGGGGCAGGGTTAACTTGTGAGCGCGTGTCTTGGGTTACAGCGGCTAGACTATTAAAAAGGGCAGAGAGTTTGTCTAATAGGCTAACTCTTCCTTCACACAAAGCAATATACGAATCAGAGCATGATTACCAAAGGCACCGGTTTGGCGACCTATTGAAAGTAAACGGATCACCGCTTCCGACAGAATTTTTTTTAGGAAAAGGCTATACTCCTGGGTCGATCGGTAGCAGTGCTTATAATACCATCTCGATGAAGGGGAGTTCCTGGATACCGAAGGAGGCATTATCGGTAGTTTACAGATTTAGAGTGTTCCCTGAAGGCTACGACGATCCGCTGATGGGGACCGCTGTCTTAACGTCCGGTGAGCTTGATCGTCTTTGGTTGTTTGACGATAAAGGTGTGCATGATTATTTTGTCTTTCGCCATTATTTTTCAGCTACAAATAGCTCGGTTTTCAGGACTAAAGCCGCCAGCGGCTCGATAAAGGTATCCCCAGCGGATATTGATAATGAAATGAGTAGGCTGTCAGGTAGTGATATCTATTCTGAAAGTAGTATTACGAAGTCATGAACTACCCTTTGAGCAAGAAAAACTCCTGCTCTCCCTGTTCCAACATGGCGTGGAATGCATAACAAATTGCTGCACGCGGATAAATTACTCGCTGCGCTCCTAATTTACCGGTGAGCAAAGCGTTATCGCGCCGTGGAAAGCTCGGCGTATCTTGCGGGGTGGAAGTCCCCGCCGGGTAAGGGTTAGCCACCCACCCGTATCGAGTCTTAGGCCTGCGGCGGAGTCAGGGAGGACGAACAAGGCAGGTTAAGCGTAGACAGAGAATCCTGTAGGCGGTAGGGGTGATCGTGCGCCCTGAAGTGCTGGTACAGCTTCGACAAGCTCAGTTCCGGACGCCGAGGGTTTTAACGCGCCCGAAGGCAATATGAAGCAGCCGCAATGGCGAGGGGGTGGAGGTCCGGCGGAGTCCTTAGGCCGTGGCATGCAGGAAAAGATACGTCGGAGAAGTCGGGAAGCCCCGAGGGGCTCCTGTGGTGGTGAAGGCCGGCAAGGGCCTACGGCTATTGAGACACGAAGGGGAAACCTGGAGACGGAGTTATCCCAAGTTCGTCAGTTCATTCGTTGAATCTGGGCGATTTTGGGCAGCAGCCCATTGATTTCCCAACGATCAGCCCGCCGTCAGGCCTTATAGGCTGTTGTGGCACGCGTGCTATAGCGGAATCATTTGCGGAATGACTGGACCCGCCCTATAGTCGTGTCATGTACACGCGCATCAGCCGATCCGGTGGCCGGCAGTACCTGCAGCTCGTCGAGGGATACCGCGACGAGCAGGGCAAAGTGAAGCAACGGGTCGTCGCCAATCTTGGCCGCCTCGACCAACTCTCGGAGAAGAGTCTCGATCCTCTGATCCGCGGGCTGCAGCGCGCCATCGGCCGCCCGGAATCGGTCCCGGACGAGCCAGAGTTCGAGACCGCTCGGGCCTTCGGCGATCTTTGGGCCCTGCACCAGCTCTGGCACGAACTCGGACTCGATCACGCGATTCGAAAGGCCCTTCGCTCATCGCGGCGCAGCTTTGATGCCGAGGCGCTGGTGCGGGCGATGGTGTTCAATCGGCTCAGCGCGCCGTCGAGCAAACTGAGCATGCTCGACTGGCTGCGCGACGAGGCCAGTGTCCCCGGCCTGGATGGCGATGCCGTCTGCCATTCGCAGCTGCTGCGTGCCATGGACGCATTGATGGATCGCCACGAGAAGGTCGAGGCGGCTGTAGCGAAGCAACTCAGACCGCTGCTCGACCAGGAGCTCTCCGTGGTGTTCTGGGATTTGACGACCGTGCGCATCCACGGCGGCAAGGAACTCGACGAGGACGTGCGCCGCTACGGGATGAGCAAGGATGTCGATGGCATCGCCCGGCAATTCGCCCTCGGGGTGGTGCAAACCGCCGAGGGCCTCCCCATCGCCCACGAGGTCTTCGAAGGCAATGTGGCGGAGACGACCACGCTCGGGCCGATCGTTGAGCGGCTGCTCAAACGCTTTGCGCTCAAGCGCATGGTGGTCGTCGCCGACCGGGGCCTGCTGAGTCTCGACAACGTGGAGACCCTGGAGGCGCTTGGCGCCGAGCAGGGTCTGGCGGTCGACTACATCTTGGCGGTGCCCGGGCGACGCTACAGCGAGTTCACCGACGTGATCGAACGGCTGCACCCGGAACTGGCCGAGCAGACGCAACGAACCGGGGCGGAGTCAGTGGTCGAGACGCAGTGGCAGGGCCGTCGTCTGGTGATCGCCCACAACGCGCAGCGGGCGGCCGAACAGAATGCCGCTCGCCGGCGCAATATCGAAGAGCTCGACGCCTTGGGCGAGCGCCTGGCCGAGCGGCTGGTCAAGCAAGACGCCGGCATGCCGCAGCGTGGTCGGCGTTCCAGCGACCGAAGCGCCTACCAGCGCTTTCACAAGGCGGTACTGGACAAGCGGCTGTCTTCGATCGTGCGGGCCGACCTCGCCTCGAGCCAGTTCCAGTACAACATCGACGAGGCGGCCTGGGCGGCTGCGGATCGGCTCGATGGGAAGCTGCTGCTGGTCACCAGTCTGACCGATAGCAGCGCCGATCAGATCGTCGAACGCTACCGCTCACTGGCCGATATCGAGCGCGGATTCCGGGTCCTGAAAAGCGATATTGAGATCGCACCGGTCTATCACCGGCTCCCGGAACGCATCAGGGCTCACGCGCTGATCTGCTTTCTCGCGCTGGTCCTCCACCGGATGCTGCGCCAGCGGCTCAAGGCCGCCGGCAGCACACTCTCCCCGGAGCGCGCCCTGCGTACACTGCGTCAGATTCAGCGCCACACCGTGCGCATCGGCGGTCGCGACTTCGAGGGCGTGACCAAGCCATCACCCGAGCAACTGGAGCTGTTCAAAGACGTCGGCATCGAGGTCCCGAAACGGCCCGTCTGAAGGCCTGTTGTGGCATTTCTCGCTTACGAGGTGTAAGCAAAACGGGAAGTTACGCGATTAGCTGACGAACCTGGGAGTTATGCCGGAGCCTACGACCGGAGTGACCGGAACCACGCGCAGGTGGGGCGTTGAGAGGCGCCTAGAAGCGCTCGGGGTGTCTTATCAAGCATAGTACTCGGGGGGTGGGGAAAGCCCATCACAAGGGGAAGGACTTGACGGAAGTACGCAGCCCACAAAGGAAACTCATGCCGGACACGGTCGGGCCGGGAGACCATGAGCGAACCTCACTGTGGGGGATAGCCAAGCGGGCGAGGGCCTGCAAGGACCATCGTTTCCAGGACCTTTACCGGCTGCCGGATGCGGAGCTATTGCACGCGAGTTGGCGCGATCTGAACAAGAAGGCGGCGGCTGGCGTGGTGATGGCGGTGTACGAGGAGGACCTCGACGCCAACATCGGCGCACTGGTAGAGGGGCTGAAGACGAAGCGTTACCGGACCCGGCGGGTCCGGCGTTGCTACATCCCCAAGGAGGATGGCGGCCAGCGTCCATTGGGGATACCGGCGGTGGAGGACAGGCTGGTGCATGCGGCCTGTGCTCGGGAACTGACCGCCATCTACGAGGCGGACTTTCTGGACGTGAGCTACGGCTACCGGCCAGGGAAGAGCGCCAAGGACGCGGTGGCCGATCTGGGTTTCAACCTGCAGTACGGCAAGCTTGGTCACGTGGCCGAAGCGGACATCAAGGGATACTTCTGGGTAATCATTACAACTACTTCGGGCTGCGCAGCAATGAGCAGGGTCTAGGGAGCTACTATATCTTTGCCATCGGGTGTGCCTTCAAGTTGCTTAACCGACGGGGTGGCAAGCGCAGTAGTTTCAACTAAACGCAATACATTGCGGCCTTGCGGAAGCTGGGAGTGGCACAGCCGCGGATCACGGGGAGGCAACGAGCGTATGCGGTCTTTGCATAAGGGCGCGCCCGTCGCGAAGGCGAGTACAGCCGAGGAAACGGATGCGGGAAAACCGCACGCCCGGGTCTCTGCGGGGGGTATGGAATGCTGCGGATGCGGACGGGGTGTTCCACGCGAAGCGGTCAGGTGATTCCACGGGATGCGGACACCCTGTTCCACGCCATGGGGATCAGCCGTTCCACGTCATGCGGTTCAGCTGTTCCACGGAAACGGAGCAGCTCGGGGATACTCGGACTCGCCCCCACCCTCTGCTCCGGAGAGCGAGTCCATGCCCACCCCGAGGCCATCCATGCGCAAGATCCGAGAGGTGCTCCGCCTTCGCTACGAACTCGGCCTGAGCCGGGTGCACATCGCCGCCGCCTGCAAGATCGGCTCGACCACGGTGCAGCGAATCCTTCGCCGAGCTAAGGCGGCGGAGTTGCACTGGCCACTGCCCGAGGAACTCGACGACTGCGCCCTGGAGCGGCTGCTCTATCCGTCTCCCAGGGGGCCCCGTACGGATATCCCGGCCGAGCCGGATTGGGAGTACGTGGCCCGCGAACTCACCCGCAAGGGTGTGACCCGGCAGCAACTGTGGCTCGAATACCGCGAGCGCGAGCCGAAAGGCTACGGCTACTCGGCGTTCTGCAATCGGCTACGCCGCCATCTGGGCCGAGAGCAGCCGAGCATGGCGCAGGTCCACACCGCCGGCGAGGCGCTCTATGTCGACTACGCCGGGATGACGGTGCCGATCCAGGACGCCGAGACCGGCAGGCAGGTAATGGCGCAGGTCTTCGTCGCCGTGCTCGGCTGCTCGCAGCTGATCTACGCCGAAGCAGGCGCCACGCAGCGCAGCGCGGACTGGCTTCACGCCCACGTCCGTGCGCTGACCTACATCGGCGGTGTCCCGGAGTGCATCGTCCCCGACAACCTCAAAAGCGCCGTGCAGCGACCCCACCGCTACGATCCGCAGCTCAACCGCGCCTATGCGGAGTTGGCCGCGGCCTATGGCTTCGCCGTGGTCCCGGCGCGGGTGCGCGCCCCGAAGGATAAGGCGCTGGCTGAGAATGCGGTACTGATCGTCGAGCGCGAGATCCTCGCACCCATGCGCGAGCGGCGCTTCTTCACCCTGGCGGAGGCGAACGCGGCGATTCGCGAACGACTCGATGCGCTCAATGAGCGTGCCTTCACGCGCCGGGCTGGAAGTCGGCGGCAGCGCTTCGAGGAGCTTGAGCGCAAGGCGCTCAAGCCGCTACCGCAGCAGCCCTTCGAGCCGGCCGAATGGCGACGCCTGCGTGTGGATGCCACGTACCACGTCGAGCATGCCGGGCACAGCTACAGCGTCCCGCACGGGCTCATCGGCGAGGAGATTGAGCTGCGCATCACCACGGCAACCCTTGAGGTCTTCCACGCCAGCCTGCGTGTCGCCGCCCATCCGCGCCACG
Organism: Halorhodospira sp. 9628; assembly: GCF_022228075.1. Lineage (NCBI taxonomy): Bacteria > Pseudomonadati > Pseudomonadota > Gammaproteobacteria > Chromatiales > Ectothiorhodospiraceae > Halorhodospira > Halorhodospira sp. 9628. Next base: position 17,991 of record NZ_JAJNRF010000004.1, on the reverse strand, counting down.
ACGGGCCGGGGCGGACCACGCTGCCCGAGCACATGCCGCCCCACCACCGGGCGTATGCCGCCCTCGATGGGGCGCAGATCCTGCGCTGGGCGGAAGGCATCGGCGTGGCCACGGGGAGACTGGTGCGCCAGGAGCTCGAAAACGGCCCGCTACGCCGCGCACGGCGTCTGGCCGAAGGACTCCAGCGCCTGGCCCGCCATTACGGCCCACAGCGCCTGGAAGCAGCCTCGCAGCGGGCACTGAGCCTGGGGGTGGGCAGCTACACGAACCTGGAGTCGATCCTGCGTCGCGGTCTGGACCGTCAGTCGCTGGACGGGGAGCGGCGAACCGAGGCCACGCCCATCGAGCACACCAATGTGCGCGGCCCCGGCTACTACCACTGATCGCCCCCACCACGGAGAGATCCCGATCATGTTACCGCATCCGACCCTGGAGAAGCTCTCGGCGCTAAAACTGAATGGCATGCGCGCTGCCGTCGAGGAGCAATTGGGCCGCACGGACCTGGAGGCGATGCCGTTTCTCGATCGCCTCGCCCTGCTTGTCGAGCGTGAGGCCGCGGTCCGTGCCGATCGCCAGCTGACCGCCCGGCTGCGCGCCGCCAAGCTGCGTTATCCCGAGGCCTGTGTCGAAGGGATCGACCGCCGCGCCCGTCGCAAGCTCTCGGGTGCCGTGCTTGAGCCGCTTTTCACCAGCCGATGGGTCACGGATCAGCGCAATGTGCTGATCACCGGTCCAACCGGCGTCGGCAAGTCGTATCTCGCCTGCGCCCTGGCGCAGAAGGCCTGCCGCGACGGATACCGGGCCTACTACGCACGTCTGCCCCGGCTACTTGGCGAGCTGACCCTCGCCCGGGCGGATGGCACTTATGCCCGCCGCTTTGCCGAGCTGGCCAAGGCCCAAGTCCTGGTGCTCGACGACTTCGGTCTCGGGGCGCTGGATGACACCGACCGACGGGAGCTTCTGGAACTCCTCGAGGACCGCTACCGACGCCGCTCCACGGTCATCGCCAGTCAGCTGCCCATCGCCCAGTGGTACGAGGTCATCGGCGATGCCACGCTGGCCGACGCCATCCTCGATCGGGTGGTGCACAACAGCTACCGCCTCGAGATGCAGGGTGAATCCATGCGTCGCTCCCAGGATAGCCTCGATGTCATGCAGGCAGAGACCCCATGAGGGTGGTACTGGTGCATCGACCTCCTGCCTTGAACCCCATCAATGGAACAGCTGAACCGCATGACGTGGAACGGCTGATCCCCATGGCGTGGAATGCCCCGTCCTCTTGGCGTGGAACAGGTGAACCACTTGACTGGAATCTCCAGACAGTGCTGATTTTACAAAGGGTAACGTCAGTACTACTCACGTCCGCTCACCGCGTGACTAAGCCCTAAGGCTACCTGAACCCCAAAAAGAGCAAGCGAAACAGCCTTGGGAGCATCGGGGTGGAGCGTCACCAACACCTCTCCGCGGGCTGTGGTTGGGGTATCGAGCTTGTGCCGTTCGTTCGCGCTTTCGATGGGGAAGTGATCGAGAGCGCTCTGCCAATGCGCCAACTGCTTCTCGGGGCCTGCGGCGTTGGAGCCGGGTGTCGGGGTGTGGTAGCCGATGAACCGATCCAGTAGCCCCAACTCATCGAGAAAACTCACCCAACGCCGCAGATCGGGCAGCGTGCGGAAGCGAACAGTGAGGATAGGCGTATTGGGGGTGTAGCCGTCGACAAAGCTTCTCAGGAGGTTCGCTCGGTCCCTGGGTGACATCCCGGGACGGTCTCCGCCGCCGTGCAGAAGGTGCCAGGTCGTCCTCGCTCGGTCATGCTCGTTGTCATGGAGGGAGTCCACGATGCGCTCGGTCGTGGCGACGTTGCGAGCGCGAAGACGCAGCGAAGACGGGAGATCGCGCAGCGTTTGTGCGTAACGACGCAGAGTATCGGCCTCCCAGGGGAAGGCGAACTGTTGAGGAGATCGGTCGGTCGAGTCCGCATGGTCGTTGATCGAGTGGATGAGCAGGCTCATCCACTCGATCGTGTCCTCCGGGGCCTCAATGCCCACCGTGGCACCGGGCGCAAGTGCGGTCTCGCATTGTTCGGACAGGCGCTCGCGCTTCGGCAGTAGGTTATCGGTGATCCGGTCGAGGGTTTCGGCCGGTGTCCCCTGGGCGGTCTTGCGGCGGGCGTCCCGGATCTGTGCCTCGCCGCGTCCGGTGAGCTCGCTGAGTTGGCGGGTGGTCAGTCCGTCGCAGATGCGGCGGACCGAGCGGCCGAGGAGGTCGTCCAGGGTATGGACGTAATGCTCGATGGTGATCTGGGTATCGGAGTGGCCCATCAGCCGAGTGATCAGGCGAAGGGTGCGACGCTGAGTCGGTGCCTCATCGCCGATCAGGTCGCGTCGGAGCCTCCGGGGGGCGCCCTTTGTTGCCATATATGGATCTGAGGCCCAGGGGGGCGGCGGTTCATGGCCCTCGGCTTCCAGCTCCCAGAAACGCACCAGCATTCGTGAGGCAAAGGAATGGCGCAGGTGATGGAAGCGCACGTGGGGATCGCCGGTGACCTGGGCGAGGGCGCGGGTGGCTTCCTCGAGCCAGGGGTCGTTGTCGCGTAGCGCACCTCGATCGGGCAGGGTGAAGAGTGGGCCGGTTTCTGTGGTGTCCGCCTCGCCCCGACGCTGCTCCTGCAGGTCGATGAGGCGTTGGAGTAGATCCTGCGGCAGCATCGCCTGAAGCGGCAGGATGCGCTGCGCATTGCCGCTTTTGAGCAGACGCAGTTGGTTCGGTCGAACGATCAGGGCGTATTCCGGTGGGCCTTCCAGGTCCCCGATGAGCACGCCTCTGGCCTCACTGCGACGCAGGCCGGTATAGAAGCCCAACGCGAGTAGGAGCCCGAGTATGGTGCTCAGTCTCGCGTTATCGCGGTAACGCTCATCCAGCCAGTCGATGGCACGGCGGAAGAGCGGCTCGTCGATGTAGTTCGCGTCGGGTGTGCCTCGGCTGACGGAAAAGCGGGTCGACTGGAGCGCTTGCAGGGGTTCCTGCGGCGCGCCGTGGTGCTCGATCAGGTACTCGTGGAAGCTTCGCAGTCCCCGGGCGACGCGCTTACGACTGCCGGCACTGACGGTGTCCTCCAGGGCGGTTGTATAGAGTTCGATGTAATCGTCGCTGTTCGAGAGAGTGGCGGGGTCGGCATCGGCCAGTTGCCCTGCGATCCGTCCGGCAATGGCGTTGTAGAGCTCGTAGACGCTGCGCCGGCGAGGTTTGCGGTCCCGGCGCGTCGGAGTGCAAAGCTTGTGGGCCGTCCACTCGGCGAGACGCTGGACAGCCGGTAGTAGCGTGCCGGGCTGGCCGCTGCCCGCCCGCGCCGTGGCCTGTTGCGCTGTGACCCAGTCGAGGATCGGTTCGGCCCTCGGTGGGTCCGTGCGACGGATCAGCCGCGATAGTTCGAGCAGCTGGGCAGGCCAGAGTTCTGAGTCGTCCCGGTCTTCGGTGGCCTTGGGATCGGCGGTGGATTTGGACTCCTCCGAGCTATCGGCGCGGTGGGCCGGATCCGCGCTGCGTGGCGGTGGTGTCATCGCGATCCGGGTCGGCGGTCTGATCAGACGCTCCTGAACACTGGGTGGGAGCGAAGTGGCCGGTCGGAAACCGGTGGCGTGCGCCAACAGGTAGGGCGGCACGTAGAGCGCGAGTCGGGTCCGGGTGACGCTCAGAAGGCGACTCCAGTTGCCGGGGAGATGCTCCGAGATCCCGAGTACGTCAGTGCAGGTCTTGATGCAGCGATGGAGCGCCGGTCCATCATGACGCTTGGCCAGTGCTCCAGAGGGGATACCCTCTTGGCGGGCACGCACGAGCAGGTGGCGTGTAATCGGGTCGGGATACCAGCGCAGATGCTGAGGTTGCGTCTCATCCTGTGGGCTGTCGAATAGCTCTATCCAGTGCCCGTGGGCAGGGCCGCGCTCCAGCGCGTCGGGGAGCGCCCAGAGCCAGTGGGTTCGAAGTAGACCGCCGAAGAGGAGGGCGCTAAGAAAAATCCGACCCCAGTGCGGCCGGGCATCTTCACTGGGTAACGGTGTTGCCAGCCGCGCAAGGAAGGTATCCACCAGGGGCTGATGGTGGACCATCGCCAGGAAGTCATTGTGCTGGAATGGTGAGGTGGGCGCCGGCGGCAAAGGTGCTGGGACATCCGGGATGGGGATGCGCCAGCGCCCGGCCCGGTTGCCGGCATCGAGGACCTCGGCGACGCGGCGTTGCGCCAGGAAGCTCTGGCCGGCTGGGGCATGGGCTCGTACGCGAACCATCAGGGTGCGTGTCTCGGAGGTGGTCCACTGCCGATCGCCCGGTGGCTCGGCGAGAGTCAGCGCACGGTACTCCTTTCGAAGGGTCTGCCAGATGGCCAAGAACGGGTCGGTTCGTGAAGGCCGCTCGCGACTCTCCCGCGCTGGGTCGACCTGGGTCGGGTCCGGCATGGGGCGCCATAGATGGGTCCATCCAAACCAGATGGGGATCGTGTCACCGTCAACGAGGAGCGGGGCAGCCTCTTCGGCCGTCGTCTGTTCGTTCATGCCGATAGGCTCCGGTAGCCGATTTCCTCCATGAGTTCTTCCAAGTAAGGCCCGATCGTTTGACGGTAACGGACGGGGTCAAAAGTGGACGGGTGCCCCCATGGCTCTTCTCCGTAATGCCAGTGGCCGAGGTGCGTGTTGATCAGGGTGGCGGGACAGCCTTTGCCTGTAAGGTAGCTGCGTAGGAGGTGGCGCCCGGCGTTATCGAAAGGCCAAGCGTAGGGGCGGATGCGGTCGCACTCGCTGCGTAGCCGCTGACCGGTCAGTTCCACAGGCCTCCAGCTGGCCGGATCGCGCTCATCGGCGGCGTCGAGGAAGAAGCACGTCTTGCGCAAGTCCAGTTCGAAGGTGTCGGTTCCGTAGGCGCTGCGGTCGCGGAATTTCGTGGCCGGGCAGCTGAGTGTAATGGGCAGCGCAGGGAACGCAGTAAAGAGTGTCACGAGGTGCTTTAGGTAGTGTTCGATCTGCTGGAGGACCGCTTGCGGGAGGACGACCAGGCGGGCGTGGGCGCCGTCAGAACGATCCTTCTCCTGGAGAGCGAGGGTGCCGGTGGCCGAGTGTCGTGCAGTGAGGTCAGGCACGGGGGTACGGATGGCGCGGCCGCCGGCGGCCAAGGTCAGTCCCAGGGCGGTGTAGGCGGTCAGAAGGTTGTGGGTTTGCAGCCATTCCTGCACATCGAGGTGGCGACTCCGGCGCACGCCCATCGTCAGCCGCTGGCGCAGGTCGTGCACCAGCCCGGAGATTGACTCGGCGCGGGGGAGGCGATCGTTGCCGACCCAGCTCTCGGTGATCTCCGTGCTTGGGCGGCGGTAGCTCCAGAGGCGATCCTCGGCGTAATCCCTCGGTTCATCCAGCCCGCTGCCATCAAGGGCGGCGTGGAGCTCTTTGTAGTAGATCCGGGCCAGATCGCTGCGCTGCCAGGCCGTGTAAAAATGGTGGACGCGGGCAAGGGGGTCTTGGCTGTCGAAGAGCAGGGCAGCTGGCAAGTGCTGTCCCTCCTCCGCCCAAGCAAACCAGCTCGGCAGGATGGAGGCGAGGTTCTCGAACCGGCGCCAGCGGCGTTCCACGCCGGCGCGCTCTAGAAGTGGGGCGAGGGTTTTGTCCCAGTTCTTCTTGTAGGTCTGATCCCGGTGGGTGAACGGGCGCTCCACGTTCCGCAGGTGCTGCCCGACACCGAGGATGTCCTCAAAGACTACGCGTGGCCAAGTGGCCACCAGGTGCTCGCGATATTCTTCGCCGAGTGGGTGGCGGGGTGGTGGCACATAGGGGCGCATCCACATGCGGAAGTCCGGGTTATAGGCCAGCTGGTAGGCAACGGGCAGATCACTGACTCTCGCAACGCACTGAACACCTCTTACCGCGCTAGGTGGTGTGCCGCTTATCAGAGCGATCGAGGCGAGCAGGGCTGTCTCGCGCCGCAGTTTCCGGTCCTTTAGATCCTTTTCGGACTCCGATATTTGGGCCGACGGGGTAGAGGCCTGGCTGAAGACCTCCTCAAGGGTATGCAGGATCTTGTGCAGTTGATTGAGGCGGATGCGGCTAGGCTCAACACGCAGCCGTTGCGTGTCCATGGCGATCCGACGGGCCATGCCACGAGCCCGAGCGTAGATTGAGGGCAGTGGCGGCAGTTGCCCCGGAGCCCCGGCGGTGTGATCGTCCCTTGCGGGCTCCCCTGTATCGCCGAGTAGGGTGTGGAAGGCTACCTCCGCACTCTCGTCGACGTCGAACTCGTACGGTGCAATCCCGCTAGCGGAGAGGTCGTCTTGGCTGGCTTTGCACGGGGCTTGTCCGTGTGCTCGGTAATCGGCTGTCCCCCAACTGGTCAGCAAGAGCTGGTTGTCGCTGTAATACCAGAACCCGCTGTGATCAGGCCCCATTGCATCCACGAATTGTTGAGAGCGAGATCGTTTGCCGCCAGAGCCGCTGCGCGTGGTCTCGCGGAAGACGTCCATGGGGATCTGGTGGGCATCAGCGATGTATTCGGCCAAGTAGCCACAGTAACGGGTGAGGTGATAGTCCTCGTCGTGGCCCTTCCTTTGTGTTGAGGCCGAGCCCCGGTCCTTGATCCTGCGCAGTCGGTTCGCCAGAGGGCCGGGATTTGCGATGACGTCCTGAATTTCAAGAATCAGCCAGCGGAAGACTCGGTGATGAGCCTTGCGGATGACCATGCTCGCGTTGTAGCCACAGTCCGCCCGACGCGGATGTTCGCCGGTCAGCATAAAGCGGATGTGGGCTGCTAGTAGGTGAGCCTGCAGCCACTCGTAGACCTGGGCGTCGGCCATATCGATGTTGTGGTAGATGTGCCAGAGCGCGCACCAGACAGGGTGGCTTGTCGTGTGTCCCTTAAGTGGAGGGCGGACCGTGCCCTGGGATTGGATCCCCCGGGTCAGGTGTTCGGCGACGGACCACAGATCATCTGTATCGGGGATGGCGAGGATCGTTTCATGCCACTCTCTCAAGTCCTCGACCGGGTCGGCCTCCATCGAGGACGGAAGGAGTGGCTCAACCTTCGGCAGAACCCGTTCGAGGTTTTTCGCGATCGGCCGCAGGCCAACGAGGGCATCAGGCAACTGAATCAGGGGGCGAACCCGCTCGATAAGTCCGTCTGGGTCGGGGTGTCGGCACCGATCGAGGGCTTGGCGCAGGTGGTGGATCTGCGGATCGGTCAGTAGAGGCTTCTTAGCTGCCGCCATGGCCACCTGAGTCCTTGCGGTGTTTCTTGTAGCTCGACAGGGATACGCCGAGGAATCCGGCGATCTCCTGTTGCGTCGGCCCCTCACCGAGGATGACAGAGAGTTCTCTGCTGGAGTGGCCCTGGGACCAGCGTTCGATCAGTTCCTGCGTAGTGCGCTGCTCGACCGTGGGGACGAGCAGCTCGTCAACGGCCTGGCGCAGTGCCGTCTGTGGTGCGGGCGAGCGCAGTACCGGAATCTTCTCCTGGGTGGGCAGGCAGGCTTTGGCGATCGCCATGGATGAGACTCCGGCGATGACTCGGTAGATCGTCTGCTCGCCATGAGTCTCTGGGTAGGCAATGATCGGCCGCTGGATCAGAAGCTCCTCTATTGCCTCATGTGTCAGGTTGCCAGACAGTAGAGTTGGTCTAGGTCTTTGGGCTGGGTCGCTCCGGAGCGCGCCGACTGAGACTCGCGTCCAGCGAGGGATTTGTGCGGGCATAGCGCCCCCTGAGCGTTGATGGAGCTATCATTGTAAGGGTCACGATGCGGCGATGAAACGAAAACCAAGATAGGGTCAATAAAGACAGTATTGTGGCCTCAATCGGCTGGTTCGTGGTCCTTCTAGCCCGCGGTTTCCGGGGCGATACCCTTGTAGGGGAGGGGGCTCATCACCCCGTTTGGCCTGGACACCTCCTGCGGGGGGAAGTCCAACTCCAGTCGACTTCGCTGAGCAGGCACCCCATCCCGACGGCATCGGGCAGCGCTCCTCGAAAACACCATTGCGCTGGCGTTATCGGCGGAGCGAACCGCGTGGGCCGGTGATCCGCTATCCACTAGAAAGACCGGAACCGATAGAAGAAGGTTGCAACCCGCCGGTACCGTCCGAAACTTAGGGAGTGCAGCGCGATATCTTCCGGACGGGGCAACAAAGCGGTGAGGGCAGGCGCGGCTCGAAGGCGCATGGCGGCGCTGAACCGGGGGGGGCGCGACGAGCAGGCAGCATCGGCCCTGGCTGAGGGTAACTCGGGCTTCGGTTCGCCCATGGAGGCTTGGGTGAAGAGCGTGTGGGTTTTCGTGGTGCTGGTGCTGATCTGGTGGGTTCTGGATGGTCTGCAAAGTCCCGCGTGGGGTGTAGTTGCGGCAGCGCTGGGGGCGGCCCTGTACCACCTTCTGGCTCACGGGCCTCGGTATCGCGTCCGGCTTCTCAACCTGCCGCAGTTCGCCGCCTATTTCGTCCTGGAGTCTTTTCGGGGCGGGTGGGACGTCGCCCGCCGCGCCCTGGATCCCGGACTACCGATCCATCCGCACCTGTTCGATTACGCGGTGCGTCTTCCCGCCGGTCAGCCGCGGGGCCTCTTCATGGGCGTCATCGGACTGCTCCCCGGCACGTTGAGCGCGGATCTCTCGGCCAATGGACAGGTGATCCGTGTGCATGCGATTCACGAGGATCCGGCATCAGCGGTCCAGGAACTGGAGCGCCGCGTAGCCAGGCTGTACGGTCTGGAAGGCGGCGCTTGATGCTTGACTGGTTGCTCCCAGCCATCATTCTCTTCCTGCTGGGCAATCTGATCGCCGGGCTGTGGCGAATCTGGCGCGGGCCCTCGGATGCAGACCGGATGCTATCCGCCCTGTTGTTCGGCTCGACGTCGGCCGCGGTGCTGATTCTGCTGGCCGAGTGGCAGGGCGTTCCGGCGCTTCGCATCGCCGCCTTGCTGGTGGTCATGCTGGCGACGATTCTCACCATCACCTATGTCGGCACGACGGGACGCGGATCCGGACGGCAGGCGGATCGCCAACCGGAGGATCTGCCATGAATCTCGTGATGGATGGTCTGGTCGCGGTATTGCTCCTGGCCGGCGCCTTCTTCTACCTGGCCGGCACGGTGGGACTGATCCGTTTCCCTGATGCGTTGAGTCGCATGCATGCGCTGACCAAGGCGGACAACCTCGGGTTACTGTGCATCTGTGCCGCGGCGGCCTTGCTCGCCGGCGGCCTGCGGCCGGCGCTTCTCCTGCTGCTGGTCTGGCTGCTGGCGCTGCTGGCTGCCACGGTGTCGGCGCACCTCATTGCCCGGGTTGCGCGGGCCGATCGCGGCGGCGCGGAATCGGAGGACGCACCGTGAGTTGGATGCTGATCGTGGACCTGGTCCTGGCTTCGGGGCTGGTGGTGCTGGCCTGGTATGCCGTGGTCGGTGGCTCGCTGTTCCGGGGCATCGTCATGTTTGTGGTCTTCGGCATGGTGCTCGCTCTGGCGTGGGCCTGGCTGGGGTCACCGGATCTGGCCATGGCCGAGGCGGCGATCGGGGCCGGCGTCACCGGGGCATTGCTCATGATCGCCTATTGGCGCCTGAAGCGGATCAACGCGGTGGAGCCGGTGGACCCGTCCCCGATCCGTTCCTGGGTCGCGGGCGGGGTCGCCGTGCTCGGCACCGTCGTGGTCGGCATGATCGGGCTGGCCTCCCTGGAAGCGCTGGGGGGCAGTGCCGAGGCCGCACGGATGATGAATGCCGCCCTGCCGGAGACCGGGCTCGGCAACCCGATCACCGGTGTGCTGATCTTCTTTCGCAATCTCGACACGCTGCTTGAGGTCGCGGTCCTGCTGGCCGCCTATGCCGGAGCGAGGGCCGCGCTGGGCTCCCACCGCGCCGAACTCCCGCAGCCGCCTTCCAGCACACCACTGTTCGATGGCCTGGTTACCGTCGTGGGGCCACTGACCGTCGTTGTGGCGATCTACCTGTTACAGGCGGGCAGTCAACTGCCTGGCGGTGCCTTTCAGGCCGGCGCCACCCTAGCGGCCCTCGCGGTGATGCTGATGCTCGCCGGGCGACTGACGCCGGCCTCCGAAGCCGACTTGTTTACCAAAGCCGGCCTGGTGGTCGGCACCCTGGTTTTCTGCCTTGTGGGTCTCGGCGCGCTGCTGATCGACAGGCCGTTGCTCGGCGTGCCCGGGACGTGGGCGGTGTATCTGATCGAGGCCGCCATGATGGTCTCCATCGCGCTGACGCTGGCGCTGCTGTTTGCCGGAGCCGCGGCGCTCGAGCGGAGGCGGCCATGAACCACCCGGAAATCTGGATGCTCGCGGCCGCCGGGGTCTTCGGTATCGGCCTCTACAGCCTGATCGTTTCCCTTCATCTGTTGCGCCAGACCATGGCACTCAAGGTCATGGGCTCGGCGGTGTTTCTCGTCCTCGTGACCTCCGTGGGCGAGGTCGATGGCAGCCTGGACGGCATCGCCCAGGCCCTGGTGTTGACCGGTATCGTGATCGCCGTGGCTGCGATCGCGTTCGCTCTGGCCTTGATTGTGGCGCTCGCCGAGCGAACCGGGTCGGTCTCTCTGGAGCCCGATGACGAGGGGGGCGACGATGGTCGCTGAGGCCTTCGCGGCCCTGGTATTGGTTCCGCTGGTTGCGGCCTGCCTGATTCTGCTGCTGCCCGGCCGCGCACGCTGGCTGGCTGTCATGGCCGGGCTGCTGCCGATGCTGCCGGCGATGGTGGTGCTCACCGGCGAGCTGCTGCGCGAGGGCCCGGTGCGCCTGGCGATCGCCGGCTTCGACGCGCCCTTGGGGATCGTCTGGTATCTGGATGCTCTGAGCGCCGTGTTGGTCTGGCTGAACGTCGGGATCATGGTCGTGGCTGGACTGCATGCGGCCACGCGCTACCGGATCGACAACCGGGATGGCCAGCATTTCTGGCTGCTTTGGCTGCTCCTGGCCAGTGCCATGAATGCGCTGCTGCTGTCCTCCGATCTGTTCAACCTATTTGTGACACTGGAGCTGGTTACGCTGGCCTCCATCGGTCTGCTGGTCATTGACCGTAAGCCGGCCGCGCTGCGCGCAGCGGTGCGCTATCTGGTGCTCGCACTGCTGGGTTCGTTGCTTTACCTGCTTGGCGTGGCTTTGATCTATGGCCACACCGGGACGCTGGATCTGTACCTGGTCGGCCAGGTCCGGGAGCCGGACGGACTGTCCCGCACCGCGCTGGTCCTGATGACGTTCGGTCTGCTGCTCAAAGCTGCGGTCTTCCCGCTGCACGGGTGGCTGCCAGCGGCGCACGGCAATGCCCCGGGGCCGGTGAGCGCCATCCTCTCGGCCCTGGTGGTCAAGGTGGCGCTCTATGTCGTCTGGCGCTTGTGGCTGTGGACCGGTGCCGAATGGGATCTGCCGCTGGCCCTGTTTACGCTCGGGCTGCTGGGCGCCGGAGCGATTGTTTACGGATCGCTGCTGGCGTTCATGCAGCAACGGCTAAAGATGATTATTGCCTATTCGACCGTAGCCCAGCTGGGTTATCTCATGCTCCTGTTCCCGCTGCTCGGGGGCGTCGCGTTCCAGGCAGCCACCTATCACCTGCTCAGCCACGGGCTGGCCAAAGCGGCCATGTTTCTGGCCGCGGCCAATCTCCTCCACCGCATGGGCAGCGATCGGCTCGAGCACCTGCGCGGTGTCGACCGTCGGGCACCGCTGGAGGTGTTCACACTGGCGCTCGCCGGCGTGAGCATCCTCGGCTTGCCGCCCTCCGGCGGTTTTATTGCCAAGTGGCTCTTCGTCGAGACGGCGTTGGAGCAGGGGCAGTGGCTCTGGATCGTCGTCATTCTGCTCGGCGGGTTGTTGGCGGCCGGTTATCTGTTCCGCGCCCTCGCGGTGATCTGCACCCGGCCCGTCGACTGTGACGCCCCCCGGCCCGCTCTCGCCGCTGACCACCTGGCCGGGTTGACGGCGCTGGCGCTGGCCCTGGCCGCGCTTGTTGTTGGCCTGACCCCGGAACCGATTCTCGGTCTGCTGGCCAGCGGTTGGCCGCCGGAGGGCGGACGATGACCGAATTCCTGGTTTACTGGCTGCCCCTGCTGGTGGTGATGGTCTCGTCCCTCGCCGGGGTTGGCATTTTTCTGGCCGGCGAGCATCGCCCGGGGCTGCGGATCGCACTCAACCTTTTCGCAGCGGCCGCCAAGGTTGCCCTCGTGGCCCTGATGGGAATGCTAGTGATGGCCGGCCATGTGCCGGAGTTCAGCCTCGCGCTGCTGCCGGACCTGGACCTCACGCTGCGCGCCGACGCGTTGAGCATGCTATTCGCCTCCCTGTCGGCGGTTCTGTGGCTGGTGACCACGGTCTACGCCCTCGCCTATCTGGAGCGGGGCACTGACCGAGCGCGCTTTTTCGGGTTCTTCAGCCTGTGCGTGACGGCGACCATGGGCATCGCCATGGCCGGCAACCTGCTGACCTTCTTCATCTTCTTCGAGCTGCTGACCCTGACCACATGGCCCCTGGTGGTGCACAACGGCAAAGCTGACTCGCTTGCCGGCGGGCGCACGTACCTAGCGCACACGCTGGGTGGGAGCCTGTTTCTGCTGGTGGGCATCATCTGGCTTTACGCGCTCACCGGCAATCAGGATTTCATCGGCGGCGGCTATCTGAGCGATCTCGGTATCGGTCAGTACGACAGCCTGCGCGTGATCTTCTGGCTGCTGGTGATCGGCTTCGGCGTGAAGGCAGCGCTGTTTCCACTCCATGCCTGGCTGCCGCGGGCCATGGTGGCTCCCGCACCGGTCAGCGCACTTCTGCATGCCGTGGCCGTAGTGAAGGCCGGCGCTTTCGGGATCGTCCGCTTGGTGGAGGATATCTACGGCTTCGAGCTGACCCAGAGCCTGGGCCTGGATCTGCCGCTGCTACTGATCGCCTCGTTCACGATCGTTTACGGTTCCGTGATCGCGCTCTTCCAGTGTGACATCAAAAAGCGCCTCGCCTACTCGACGGTCAGCCAAGTTTCGTATATAGCCCTCGGGGTCGCCATCGGCGGGCCGGTCGCCACCATCGGCGGCATGGTCCACCTAGTCCATCAGGGGCTGATGAAGATCACGCTCTTTTTCTGTGCCGGGATCTTCGCCAACCTGCTCGGCGTCAAATCCATCGATCAGCTCGACGGTATCGGTAGACGCCTGCCGTGGACGAGCCTGTGCTTTACCATCGCGGCGCTGGGCATGATCGGGCTGCCGCCGGTGGCCGGCTTCATCAGCAAATGGTACCTGGGTGCTGGCGCAGTGGCGGTGGATCGCGACTGGGTCATCCTGGTGTTGCTGGCCAGCACGCTGCTCAACGCCGCCTATTTCCTGCCGCCCCTCAAGCGAATCTGGTTGCATCCCGCACCCGAGGCCTGGCCCAACGAGGTCACCCCGCGCCGGGTGGAAGTCTTCGGCCTGGTCGGCGCGACCGTGGCAACCGCACTCATGGCGCTTGCCGCCGGGGTCTTCGCGGGTCATCCGCTCAGTCCGCTGGGCTGGGTGACCAATATCGCCGAGGGCTACTTCGATCTACCAGAGGCGTACTTTTGATGAGCAGCCTGTTGGCGGTGGCTCTGCCGTTTATTCTTGCGCTGCTGATGACCGTGCCCGGGCACGTGCGGCATACGGTCTGCCGCGTCGCGCCTTTGGCACCGTTGGTTCTGCTGCCCGTCCTCCTGTTGCCGGGCGAGCTGGAGCTGGGATTGCAATTGGTTGGCCTGAGGCTGGGCACCGATGCCGCATCCACGCCCCTGGTGTGGTTGACCCTCATCGCCTGGGGGCTGGCGGGCTGGCTGGCGGCGGAAACGATCGAGCGCGAGCGCACCTGGTTCTGGAGTGGCTGGCTGCTGGCACTCACCGGCATGAATCTGGCGTTGCTCGCCGGCAACATCGTCAGCTTCTACCTAGGTTTCGCCTTGGTGAGCCTGTCGGCCTACTTGCTGGTGGTGCAAGCCGGCACACCGGCGGCATGGCGTGCTGGGCGGATCTATCTGGTCATGGCGATGGCCGGGGAGGCGGCCATCCTTGCAGGCGTGCTGCTGCTGGCCGGCAAGGTCGGTAACGTCCCCTTCGACGCCCTTCTGGCCGGTGGCTCCGCGGAGGCGCTTGCTGAGGGGCCTGTCCGCTGGCTGCTGCTCATCGGTTTCGCGGTCAAGCTGGGCATCATTCCGGTGCATCTTTGGCTGCCGCTGGCCCACCCGGTGGCGCCCGTTCCAGCGAGTGCGATTCTCTCCGGGGTGATTGTTAAGGCTGGGCTGCTTGGCTGGCTTCGTTTCGTGCCAGCGCTGGAGGGTGATCCGGCGGTTCTCGGTCAATGGATGCTGGCCATCGGTCTGGTGACCGCCTTCGGGGGTGTTCTGCTCGGCCTCACTCAGACCCGTGTCAAGACCGTTCTTGCATATTCCACGATCAGTCAGATGGGGCTGATCTTGTGCGGTTTTTCGGTTTGGTTTCTGGATCCTGCCGGCCGCGAGGGGGGCGTGACCGTGCTAGGGCTTTTGGCTCTCCACCACGGCCTCAACAAGGCGGCCCTTTTCCTCGCCTGTGCCTGCCAGCCTGGTGCGAGCCGCTGGAGGTTGACCTTATTCGTCCTGCCGGCTCTTTCACTGGCCGGACTTCCGCTGACAACGGGATTCCTGGCGAAGGGGGAGCTCAAGGACGCCCTTACGCTGGCCGGCGCGGGGGATGGCGCCATGCTGCTCGTCGCACTGAGCTCCACCGCGACGGCGCTGCTGATGTGGAAGGCCTTCTCCCTGGCCCGGGCAATGAATGCATCGGAGAGCGGTGTCCACCCCGCCTGGCCCCTGCTGGTGCTTGCCGCTCTAGTGGTGCCGTGGCTGCATGGTGCCTCTGCGGGTCTGCTGGCCTGGCCCGACGTTGCCAAATTGTTGGACTCAACTTGGCCGCTGATCCTGGCCGTTGTGCTGATCCTCGCGGCGCGGCGGTTGTTTGCCGGGCGACAGGTCGAGCTGCCCGAGGGGGACGCGGTGGTGCTCGTAGAGCGAGTATGTACGCGGCTTGCGTTGCTGGGCCGTAGCGCCGCGGATGCAGGGGCCTTGTTCAGCGGTTGGCGGGTTGACTTCGCGCCAACGCGAGCCCTCCTTGCCCGCCTGGAAGACTCTGAGGCACGCCTGCCGATGGTCGGGTTGGCGCTTCTCGCGATCTCTGTCCTGCTATGGCTTCTGACCGGGGCTGGGGGTGGTTGAACGCCCCCTTCGGCCAAGGTGGTTAAAACCGTCCACGGATGGGGCGCCAAGAATGAAGATCATGAGGCGGAAGGACCGTGATAATCGGCAGTGCGACGTCGAATGAGCCAGTACTGGTTTCTCATTCGGCGTCTCGCTGATCGTGGCCGTTTCGACGTAATTGGGGTGACTGTGATTTTATGTTCGAGATGCCCCAAGAAAAGAGATTGCAATACAATAAATCCGAGGTGCTAGTGGCCGCTAGATAAGCGGCCTTGCTTGCGCTGTTTCTCGATGTGGGTGCGCCCAACCAACTCCCGCATTGTTTAATGAAGCCGCGGGTTCATAGTCGGTTTAGAGGGCGAGGTGGTGCTCATGGGGTGGTCCAGAAGAGACCTCAAGTATGTCGAAAGAAGAGCCCTTCGCCGACGCGGATTGTGGGGTCTACAATGTAGATATGGGGTCAAGCATGAGGTAAGGCCCTGATCAAAAAAGAATAAGTGATGTGAAGCTGAGGGACCTTAAACCATGTCAAGGTGGCGCAACCAGCTGAGCTACGCGCCTGTCGATGTGCTGCGCATTCTAATCGTGTGCGGCGTGGAGTCAACCCCTGATTGTAACGCCTTGTTTTGTCAGTGCCTCCGCCGCTTTCGTGTTTCGCGGGCAGAGGCGTCTTCACTGCGGGAAAACATATCAGCGCCCTGATGTGTTGGTCCATCAAGCTGCTTGTGCCCATCTCGTGCCCAAATTGTGCCCGACTCGGGCCCGGGGTGACGCGGGCCTTCACCATAGGAGCTCTAGGACTGATCACCACCTTGTTCTGGGCCCTTCGCGGGAGTGGACTGTTCAGGGACGTACTCCGCGATTGGGCTTGACCCGCTGCAGTGGATACCTGACCGTTTGACCAGAGGAGGTATCCACCATGAGCCAGGACCGTCCCCCGTACTCGGCGGAGTACCGGCAGAAGATCCTGGAGCTCGTCTGGCAGGGGCATGAGTCCGCGGAGCTGGCACGGGCGGGTACGGATCGCTGCCGGCGGTGAGAATGGCGTACCTTGGGTCTAACAATGTTTGAGGGACGGTGTCCCGGAGCTTGACCGGGCTCATGGTGCGCTGGGCAGCGCCGTCTCCGCAGTACGAGCCGCCCCGGTGCGGCACGCGAGCGAACGAGGAGCATTGAATGGGTAATGGCCACTCGCCTTCCAACGACGAACAGTCCTCGTCCATCGCCGCCATCCGCTCGGAGCTCGAGCGCGCACTCGGCGATCAGTCGTTTTCCTCCGAGCAGGAGCTTCAGGATGCCGTGGCGCAGAAGGTGGCGGAGCTCAATCAGTCGCCGGTGACCGATTTTCAGGGGCTCTCCCGAGAGCAGATGCACCGGCTTCTCCATGCGCCGTTCGACGCCCCGGATCTGGTGCGCTTCGCCGAGGGCATCGAGGCGCGCCCCGCTGCGACGGCGTTCCGGCTTCTGGAGGTCATTGTCGATGCGGCCGGCGAGGAAGGAATCAAGCTGACGGCTAAGGGAAACCTGCCGCGTGCTGTGGTCTTCGAGGCCAAGGAGGCGCTGAAGGCGGAAGGGCTCAAGCGGGAGTGGCTCCCCGGGGTGATCCGCAACGAAGACGACTTCCTCGAGCTCCACCTCATTAAGGTCACGGCCGGTCTGGCGCGGTTCATGCGCAAGGAGCGCGGCCGGCTCAAGGCGACCCGCGCAACGCAGAAGCGCTTTCGCAAGGGCGAGTGGGCGGCGATATACCACGCGCTGCTCCAGGCCTACTGCCGTCAGTTCAACTGGGCCTATGCCGATGGGTGGCCCGATCTGAGGATCGTGCAGGATTCGTTCGCCTTCTTCCTGTATCTCCTCCACCGCTTCGGAGACGAGCCGCGGCCGGTCTCGTTCTACCAGCGATGCTTCTCGCAGGCCTTCCCGGCAGCCCTTCGGCAGGTTAACGAGGAAGAGGTACTGTTTCCGGGCGACTGTCCCGAGCGGATTGTGCACAACTGCTGGTCGGTCCGCACCGTACTGCGCTTCGCCATGCCTTTCGGGCTGATCGAGGAGGTTGGCGGTGAAAGCGACGTACCCTGGCTGAAGGGAGAGCCAGAGAGCTTGGTTATCCGCAGGAGCGCGCTCTACGACCGAGTGGTCTCCTGGGGACTCACGTGAGCCGACGGATGGTAAGTTCGCCGGCTGGGTCGGTCACGGGTTCTGGTGCTGGCGGCTAGTTGTCGGCGAAGGGTGCAGCGAGGGCTCGGAAGACGGCGCGAATGACCGGGTCCTCGGAGTACGGTTCGCTGCGATCATCAGCTCGTAAGTGGCGGACCTGGTAGCCGAAGTTGCGCTGAAGGTCACGTAGATCCTCATCGGCGTCGATGCACTCGAGCAACGAGAGTGGCACGGACCAGTCCGGCCTGCCGTTGTAGAGCACTAGGGGGATGATCGGCGGTAAGTGGCGATACCGATGCGCACGTTGCTGGGGCGTGTGCTCGGCGTGGCGTTGCCAGATCCGCTGCATGTACCCGAGCAGCTGTACCGGTGTGCTGGCGTCCGGCGCAGATTTGTGCTCGATCAACGATGTAGGCGGCCCGGCCGTCGCGAAGGCGAGCTTGGAAAAGGCGGTCGCTGTGTGATGGTTGCAGATTGGGGGATCGCCACCTTCGCCCTCCTGGTCTTCCTGATCGCCCATGTGTACATGGCCTCGACCATGGGCCGGCCCTGGTAACAGCACCTCAAGACGATGGTTACCGGCTATCACGAGGAGCGCGATTAGGGCGGCTCCCGCCGGCGGCGGAGGGGTGCCCCCTCCGCCTCATCCTCCACGCTC